>NZ_JBVJVY010000001.1:0-510666 GCF_055603265.1 Streptomyces sp. NPDC037288 | reverse complement strand
GGCTTCAAGTCCAACAACTACTCCCACTTCACGCCGCTCGACACAGCGCACATCACCGACGCCCCCCCCCCCCCCCCCCCCCCACCCCCCCCCTCCGCCCCCCCCCCCCCCCCCCCCCCCCCCCCCGCGGCCGGGCTGGTGGCCGGCCGCGGTGCTGGTCCAGGCGGCCATGACCCTGCTGCAGGTCGTGGGCGGCCTGTGGCTGGCGGGCCAGATCGCCGGCGTCATGGCGCCCAACCTCGGGGTCCCGGTGCTGCTGATGCTGTGCGGGATCATCGGCGGGCCGCTGGTGGAGTGGGGCTGCCGGATGGCGGCCAGAGGACCGGCCCGGCGCTACGGCCAGGACGCGGAACGACGCCTGCGGGAGGCGGCCGCCGGCTGCGGCCGGGCCCGGGTGCTCGACCCGGTGGCGGCGGAACTGCTGCGCTACCGGGAGGTGCGGGAGCAGTACGCGCGGGTCGCACGGACCGGGTCGGGGGTGCGGGTCGGCTGAAGGGGCCGCTGAAGGGGGTCGGCTGGAAAGTCGCCTGGACGGCCGACTGAAGAGCGCGGTCACCGGGGGTGAAGGCGGCGGCGGGGACGGGCGTCACTCGTGCGGGTGGCGGGGATTTCCACAGGTGGGTGGCGGTCCACAGTGCTCAGCGGGCCCGGCCCGGCGGAGGCAGTCTGGGGTCGCGGCGATCGCACGGCGGGTCCGGCCGGAGGGACGGCGGACGCGGCATGCGATCGGCGGGACGGGCGGGCACGTACGGCGGTCGTACGTGCCGGCGCGGCAGACGCAGCCGTACGGGACGGGCCCGTACATGTGTCCGCCCGGCCGTTGACGGGCCGGGCGGGGGAGGGGAGCGAGGACATGAACGAGACGATCGTCTGTGTGGTGGGCAACGTGGCGACCGCGCCGGTGTACCGGGAGACGCCGGCGGGTCAGTCGGCCCGGTTCCGGCTGGCGGTGACCACGCGGTACTGGGACCGGGAGAAGAGCGTCTGGGCGGACGGGCACACCAACTTCTTCACGGTGTGGGCCAACCGCCAGCTCGCGGTCAACGTGTCGGCGTGCGTGGAGGTGGGCCAGCCGGTCGTCGTACAGGGCCGGCTGAAGGTGCGCACGGAGGTGCGCGACGGACAACAGCAGTGGGCCTCCGCCGACATCGACGCCGTGGCGATCGGCCACGACCTCTCCCGCGGTACGGCCGTCTTCCAGCGCGCGGCCAGGCCGGAGGCGCCTGCGACGGCGAACCGGCCGGAGCCGAACTGGGAGACACCACCCGGGCCCGCCGGCACACCCGACGAGGGTGCGGCCCAACAGACGGCGGTTCCAATGGCGGTGACGTGACGTCAGCACGCTCCAGGTGACCCCTGTCCGATCACCGCCTTCCCGGTTGCCGAACGCCCGGTACGAACGGGTGGATTTGTCGATATGCCCAGCTCATGGACGGTCCCGGCGATAACGATTACGGATCGGATCGCCCATCAGATCATCCGACCGGCCGGAGAGGCTCCGCCTGATCCATAGGATGCCGGGCGTGCCCCTAGGGGCTGCCGATTCTGCTGGTGGGACCGTCCCCCACGTCCAACGGGTCCTGCTCGAAGGGGAATTCTGTGCTTGCTGCGTTCTCTGGGTTCTGCCGTTCCGCCCAGGCGGCCCGCGTGGCCGCCGCCGCGTCCGCGTCCGGTCTGGTGGCGGCCGGCGTGCTGTCCGGGGCCGGTACGGCCGCGGCCGACGGGACACCGCAGACCCAGGGCGGGGCGACGGCCACGATCAACGGTCTGAAGACCTACGGCGAGGCCGTGATCCACGAGGACGGCGGCGACCGGCGCGTGGAGGCCGGTCTGTTCGAGATGTCCGTCGACGGCGGCGGCACCTTGCAGACGTACTGCGTCGACCTGCACAACCCCACCCAGCGCGACGCCCACTACCAGGAGACGCCCTGGAGCGGCACCCCGCTGGGCGCCAACAAGGACGCCGGCCGGGTCCGCTGGATCCTGCAGCACTCCTACCCCCAGGTCAACGACCTCGCCGCGCTCGCCCGCCAGGCGGGCGCCGGCACCCTGACCGAGCAGGACGCGGCGGCCGGCACCCAGGTGGCCATCTGGCGTTACTCCGACGCCGCGAAGGTCGACGCGGTCGACCCGCAGGCCGAGAAGCTCGCCGACTACCTGCAGAAGAGCGCCCGCGACCTCGGTGAACCGCAGGCCTCGCTCACCCTGGACCCGCCCGCGGTCTCCGGTCGGCCGGGCGGCCTGCTCGGACCGGTGACCGTGCACACCAACGCGGGCACGGTCGCGGTGAGCCCGCCGGCGGACGCGGCCACCGGCGGGGTTCGGATCACCGACAAGACCGGCAAGGCGGTCACCTCCGCGAAGGACGGCAGCCGGCTGTACTTCCGCATACCCGAAGGTGCGTCCCCCGGCACGGCCCAGCTGACCGTGCAGGCGTCGACCACCGTGCCCGTGGGCCGTGCCTTCGCCTCCGACAGCCGCAGCCAGACCCAGATCCTGGCCGGATCCAGCGAGTCCACGGTCTCCGCGACCGCGACCGCCACCTGGGCGGCCGAGGGTGCCATACCGGAGCTGTCGGCCCACAAGGACTGCGCCAGGAGCGGCGTGGACATCGTCGCGGCCAACAAGGGCGACAGGCCCTTCACCTTCGAGCTGATGGGCGCCGAGCACACCATCCCCGCGGGCGCCTCCCGGACGGTGACCGTCCCGCTCCAGGAGGACCAGGCCTACGACTTCACGATCACCGGGCCGTACGGCTTCAGCCGGCGCTTCACCGGAGTCCTCGACTGCAGGACGCAGGGCACGATCACGACGCAGACGGCCAAGGTCCACAACGAGCCCAGCCCCGCCACGGTCGGCGGCGGCACCACGGCACCCGACACCGACCTCGCCGCGACGGGCGGCTCCGCGATCACCCCGCTGATCGCCGGCGTGGCCATCGGGTTCGTGGTGATCGGCGGGGCGGTACTGGTGGTGCTGCGCAAGCGGGAGCAGCCGGGCGACTGACGGAACGGGAGCGGCTACCGCTTCGCCGCTCAGGCTTGCGCCGGATTCGGTTTCCGGACGCCGCAGGACTGCCCTCAGGTGCGCAAAGTGGCACGCAGGCGCAAGCCGGCAGTTGCGAGACCTTCGAAGGTGGTGACCTGGAAGCCGGGTTCCGGTCCGGGCGGCTCGCTCACGTGGTGGCAGCGGGCGGTCTGCGCGGTCAGGAGCGTCAGCATCGCCATGGCCAGAGCGGCGCCCTCGCAGCCGTGCGGCCCGGTACCGAAGGAGAGGAAGACCCCGGGTTTCGCCGGCGAGCCCGAATCGTCGAGCCAACGCTCGGGCTCGAACCGGTCCGGCTCGGGGTGTTCCCGTACGTCGCGGTGGGCGGTGTAGGGGCAGACGAGAACGGTGGAACCGGCGTCGATGGTGTAGCCGGCGAGCTGGGTCTGCCGCGTGGCGCGCCGGGTCAGCAGCCAGCTCGGGGGGTGCAGTCGGAGCACCTCGCGTACCAGTGCCTGGGTGTACTGCAGGCTCTCGAGGTGGGTGCTGGTCGTCTGGGCCGGGTCCGCGGGCAGCAAGGCCGCCTCGGCCGCGACGCGGTCCGCTGCCTGGGGGTGCCGGGCCAGATAGAGCAGGATCCATCCGGCTGCCCGGGAAGGTGTCTCGAAGGTGGCGACGGTGATTCCGGGAAGGGTGTCGAGGACGGCCTCTTCCGGCAGCAGGCCGTAGCGGGAGGTGGGCCGGAGCATCTGTCCCAGCAGGTCGTCACCGAGCCGGCCCGATGAACGGCGCCGGCGGACGATGGGCCGCAAAGCGTCCGTGAAGGCGACTTGCTGCCGTGTGCGGAACCGCCGTGCCGGTGTGGGGACCCAGCGCGGCCATACCCAGCGCGAGGGCCGGACGAGCACCTCCCGGGCCAGGAAGAGCTGTGAGGCGAGGGGCAGCAGGGTGGGAGCGTCCTCGGAGAAGAGGTAGTGCACGCCGATCTCGGCAAGGGCGTGCCGGACCGGGGGCAGAATCTCGACGTCCTGGCCCGTGGGCCACTGGTCAGCGAATCGAGCGGCCCTGGGCGCGATCTCACCGATCCGGGCTGCGACCGCCTGCGCCCGCAGTCCGCGCATGCGTGCGGCGTGAGCGTGGGCGCGCTCCTCAAGCGTCGGTGCTCCGCTCGACCGCTTCAGCGGCGGGAAAAGAGGCGAGGGTGCCTTGGGGAAGTCCTGCGCGCGGTGCAGTACTTCTTCGCACGGCCCGGCCGTAGCGGCTACGTAGACACCCGGCTCCAGCTGCCAGACGTCCCCGCACTCGTCGGCGCCACGGCGCGCCAGTGCCAGCCGGTCGCGGCTCCAGGCCGCGAAGCCGCCTTCGGGCAACCGCGGCGGCTCGTTCGTTCGGCCCATGAGATCGTCCCTGGCTCTCGTAACTGTCCAGGCCGATGCCGTCGGCAGCGTGGCGGGGAGCCGGCGGGCGCCCGGGGGCGTCCGCCGGCAGTGCGGTCAGGCCGAGTCGGCGCCGGCGTACCCGTCCCAGTCGTGTTCCCCGTACGCACCGTAGTGGCGGGTGAAGGACAGCTTGCGGAGCAGCTTGGCGATCATGATGCACTCCTCTCGCCTGTCTGAGCGCTCCCCGCTGAGGGTCCACTGAGAAGCTCCCCTCAGCATTCAATGCCAAATATGCCATATTGTGATATAAGC
Organism: Streptomyces sp. NPDC037288; assembly: GCF_055603265.1. Taxonomy (NCBI): domain Bacteria; kingdom Bacillati; phylum Actinomycetota; class Actinomycetes; order Kitasatosporales; family Streptomycetaceae; genus Streptomyces; species Streptomyces sp. NPDC037288. Next base: position 505,990 of record NZ_JBVJVY010000001.1, on the reverse strand, counting down.
CGCGCGTCTTCGAGGGTATCGCGTCTCTCGGGCGCGGAGTCCTCGCACCTCGATTGACCGCGGTGCGGTGATCGCTCCCGAAACCCCAGGTCACAGCCCCCGGACCAAACGGGTTAACACCCAAGCCTGGCGTTCAGGCAAGATGGGGTGTATCTGCCCACTGCCAGATTTCAAGCTGCCGGACGGTTTCTCTTGGCTGAGTACATCTACACCATGCGCAAGGCGCGCAAGGCGCACGGCGACAAGGTGATCCTTGACGACGTCTCCCTTAACTTCCTGCCTGGCGCGAAGATCGGTGTTGTCGGCCCGAACGGTGCCGGTAAGTCGACGATCCTGAAGATCATGGCGGGGCTGGAGCAGCCGTCGAACGGCGACGCCTTCCTCGCGCCCGGCTACAGCGTCGGCATCCTGCTGCAGGAGCCCCCGCTGAACGAGGCGAAGACCGTCCTGGAGAACGTCCAGGAGGGTGTCGGCGAGATCAAGGGCAAGCTCGACCGGTTCAACGAGATCGCCGAGCTGATGGCCACCGACTACTCCGACGCGCTGCTCGACGAGATGGGCAAGCTGCAGGAGGAGCTCGACCACGCCAACGCCTGGGACCTCGACGCCCAGCTCGAGCAGGCCATGGACGCCCTCGGGTGCCCCCCGGGCGACTGGCCCGTCACCAACCTCTCCGGTGGTGAGAAGCGCCGCGTCGCGCTCTGCAAGCTGCTGCTGGAGGCCCCCGACCTGCTGCTCCTCGACGAGCCCACCAACCACCTCGACGCCGAGTCCGTGAACTGGCTGGAGCAGCACCTGGCCAAGTACCCGGGCACCATCGTCGCCGTCACCCACGACCGGTACTTCCTCGACAACGTCGCCGGCTGGATCTGCGAGGTCGACCGTGGCCGCCTCCACGGCTACGAGGGCAACTACTCCAAGTACCTGGAGACCAAGGCCACCCGTCTGAAGGTCGAGGGCCAGAAGGACGCCAAGCGGCAGAAGCGGCTCAAGGAAGAGCTGGAGTGGGTGCGGTCCAACGCCAAGGGGCGGCAGGCCAAGTCCAAGGCGCGTCTGGCCCGGTACGAGGAGATGGCCGCCGAGGCCGACAAGATGCGGAAGCTGGACTTCGAGGAGATCCAGATTCCGCCGGGGCCGCGGCTCGGCAGCGTCGTCGTCGAGGTCAACAAGCTCAACAAGGCCTTCGGTGAGAAGGTCCTGGTCGACGGCCTCAGCTTCACGCTGCCGCGCAACGGCATCGTGGGCGTCATCGGCCCGAACGGCGCCGGCAAGACCACGCTGTTCAAGATGATCCAGGGTCTGGAGACCCCGGACTCGGGTGACATCAAGGTCGGCGAGACCGTCAAGATCTCCTACGTCGACCAGAGCCGCGAGAACCTCGATCCGAAGAAGACGCTGTGGGAGGTCGTGTCCGACGGGCTCGACTACATCAACGTCGGCCAGGTCGAGATGCCGAGCCGGGCGTACGTGTCGGCGTTCGGCTTCAAGGGCCCGGACCAGCAGAAGCCGACCGGTGTCCTGTCCGGCGGTGAGCGCAACCGCCTCAACCTCGCCCTGACCCTCAAGCAGGGCGGCAACCTGCTCCTCCTCGACGAGCCCACCAACGACCTGGACGTGGAGACCCTCAGCAGCCTGGAGAACGCGCTGCTGGACTTCCCGGGCTGTGCCGTGGTCGTCTCCCACGACCGGTGGTTCCTCGACCGCGTCGCCACGCACATCCTCGCCTACGAGGGTGAGTCGAGGTGGTTCTGGTTCGAGGGCAACTTCGAGTCGTACGAGAAGAACAAGATCGAGCGGCTCGGAGCGGACGCCGCGCGTCCGCACCGCGCCACCTACAAGAAGCTGACCCGGAGCTGATCGGTCTTGCGCCACATCTACCGCTGCCCGCTGCGCTGGTCGGACATGGACGCGTACGGGCATGTCAACAACGCGATCTTCCTGCGCTATCTGGAGGAGGCTCGGATCGACTTCCTGTCCCTGCGGGGCGAGGAGTCCAAGCAGGGGTCCGTGGTGGCGCGCCATGAGATCGACTACAAGCGGCAGCTCGTCCACCGGCCCACGCCCGTGGACGTCGAGCTGTGGGTCACGGAGATCAAGGCCGCGTCCTTCACCGTCTCCTGCGAGGTGAAGGACGCGGAGGCCGTGTACGTGCGCGCCCGCACGGTCATCGTGCCGTTCGACTTCGAGGGGCAGCGGCCGCGCCGGATCACCACCGAGGAGCGGGAGTTCCTCCAGAAGTACCAGGACGACGCCGACGAGGAGGCCGTCGCCGCATGACGGTGCTGCACCTGGCCGACGAGACGGAGGCGGCCGACTTCGCCGCCTTCCTCTCCCGGCTGCTCCACTACGACCGTGGAGCCGCGGTGCGCCTGCAGGCGGCCGGCACGGCGCTCGCCGTCTTCGGCCGCCCGCCGTCCTTCGAGGTGCTGGCCGTACGCGCGGTACGGCTGGCGAAGCCGTACGAGAACGGGCTCGAGGTCACCCTCGACGTGACCGTCTCCGCCGGTGAGCTCCTGGAGTCCGTGGACGAGCGCGCGGCCACGGCCGCCGTACCGGCCGCGGTCACCGGTCCCCCGTGGGCCGGGGTGCTGCCGCCGCGCGGCGGCTGGCAGGCCGAGCCGGGGCTGCCCGCCCCGGACGCGCTGCGGGCGACCGTCGCCGCGGCGGTCGCCGAGTTCCGCTCGCGTACGGAGGAACTGGCGCCGGACGGCCGTACCCGCGCGGAGCTGGACCGGATCGGGCGGGACATCTGGTCCCGGGACATAGCGGGCACCGGGCTTCCGGTGCGGGCCGTGCACGCCGCCCAGTCCCTGGGCTTCCTGCGGCCGGGCGCCGGTCCGGCCGACACCGGGCTGTTCTCCTGCGGGGCGTGGCTCCGGCTGCGCACTGCGTATGGGTCCGTCGCGGTACGGCGGGCCGGGCTGGGGTCCCTCGGCGTCAGCGTGCGCTGAACCGGCCGTGCATCACTCCCCGCGTCGCCTGCCGTCCGGCCATACCCCGATGTGGTCCGGTTCCAGCTCCAGGGCCACGCGGTCGCGCACGCCGAAGGCGCGCAGGTGGTCGGCGGGGAGCTGGAGGCGGCCCGCGCGGTCGAGCATGGCGTACCCGCGGGCGACGACCGTCTCGTGGCCGGTCGCGGCGTCGATCTCGCTGCGCCGCAGCACCTCGGTGTGACCGGAATGCGGCTGCATGCGACCCGAATCCGGCGTGCAGTGACGGCTGTTCGTCAGTCAGGCGTGTTGACCATCGACGCGGCGGCGTACGTCAGGTAGTTCCACAGCGTCGTCTCGTGCTCCTCGGACAGCCCGAGTTCGTCGACGGCCACCCGCATGTGCCGCAGCCAGGCGTCGTGTGCCGCCCGGTCCACCGTGAACGGGGCGTGCCGCATGCGCAGCCGGGGGTGGCCGCGGTTGTCGCTGTACGTCGTGGGGCCGCCCCAGTACTGCATCAGGAACAGGGCGAGGCGCTCCTCGGCCGGGCCCAGGTCCTCCTCCGGGTACATCGGCCTGAGGAACGGGTCCTCGGCGACTCCCTCGTAGAAACGGTGGACGAGCCGGCGGAAGGTCTCCTCCCCGCCGACCTGCTCGTAGAAGGTCTGCTCCTGAAGCGTGCCGCGCCGAATCTCATTCACCTGTACATCGTCTCAGACCGGGTGACCCAGGACTCAAGGCTTAGGACCCCGGGGAGCGGCTCGCCCCTACTGTGGACCCATGGGCGCCTACGACACCGAGACCGACCGCCTGGCCGCCGTCGCGCGGGCCGCGCTGGTGCGGGAGATCGACGCCGACGGGGCCTTCGCCGAGGACCCGGTGTGGCGGGAGACGTTCGCCGCGGTGCCCCGGCACCTCTTCGTGCCGTACTACTACGTCGCCGGTGCGCGCGGCTATGAGCGCCGCTGGGGCGAGAGCCCCGACCCCGACGCCCGCGCCCGCTGGGTACGCGGTGCCTACGCGGACATACCGCTCGCCACCCGGCTGCGCGACGGCGAGCTGCTCTCCTCCAGCAGCCAGCCCTCCCTGATGGCCCGGATGCTGGTCGCGCTGGAGGTCGAGGACGGCAACCGGGTCCTGGAGGTGGGCGCCGGCACCGGCTACAACGCGGCCCTGCTCGCCCACCGGCTCGGCGACGACGACCTCGTCACCACCATCGACCTGGAACCGGAGATCACCGAGGCGGCCCGCCGGCACCTGGCCGCGGCCGGACACCACCCGGCCGTCGTCACCGGCGACGGCGCGCGCGGGGTGCCCGAACGCGCTCCCTTCGACCGGATCATCGCCACCTGCGAGCTGTCCACGATCCCGCGCGCCTGGCTCGCCCAGTGCCGCCCCGGCGCCCGGATCCTGACCCCGCTGGCCACCGGCCTGCTCGCGCTCACGGTGCGGGACGCGGCACACGCCGAGGGCCGTTTCCTGTCCTCGGCCGCCTACTTCGTACCGCTGCGCGGCGCGGGCAGGCCGCAGCCGGAGGTGTCGCTCGCCGGGCTGCCGGGCCGGGCCCGCGAGCAGGAGACGTTCCGTTTCCTGCTCGCCCTGACCCGGGGCACCCTCGATCCGCGGGACGCCTACGCGCTGTGGGAGCGCGAGGGCATGCCGGAGCGCGAGCGGTACGGCGTCACGGTCGGCGGTGAGCACACCTGGGCGTGGCTGGACGAGCCGGAGGGGCCGTATGCCTGGCCCCTGCCCTGACTCCTGCCAGCCGCGGCCCTGACTCCTGCTAGCCGCGGCGGATGGTGATCGTCGTCCAGGCGCCCACGTGCACCCGGTCGCCGTCCTGCAGCGGAACCGGCACGAACGGCTGGATCGGTTCCTCGGACATGTTCACGGTGGTCCCGTTGGTCGAGTTCTGGTCGACGACCGCCCAGCTGCCGTCCGGCTGCTGCACCAGCACCGCGTGCTGGTGCGAGACACCCGGGTCCTCCGGCGGCACCGCCAGGTCGATGTCGGGGGTGTCGCCGGTGGAGTGCCGGCGGCGGCCGATGGTGATCTGGTTGCCGCTGAGCGTGCGCTGCTGCTCGGGCGAGTACGCGGGCAGGTTCAGACCCGCGGCCTCGGGGCCCGAGCGGTGCATCATCGCCATGAAGTACGCGCGGTCCGGGCCGATGGTCGCCGTCCAGGTGGCCGGTCCCGCGGGCTGGTGCGGGAAGCCGGGGCCGCCCGGCGGCGCCTGCGTGGCACCGGGCTGCGGGTAGCCGTATCCGCCGGCCGGGCCGCCACCGGGGCCCTGCGGCTGCCCCGGTCCCGAGGGGCCGGCGGACGACGGCGGGGAGATCACCCAGTCGTCTTCACCGCCGCCGAAGGACGGGCCGCCGGCCGGGGGCCGGCCGGTCTCGTGCGGGAACGCGGGCGGCGCGGGCGGGCCGGACTGCTGGTACGCCCGCGGGGCACCGCCGGGACCGGCACCGGGGCCGGGCGGCGGGGGCACCGGACGCGAGGGGTCGCCGAAGCCGGAGGGGCCGGGCGCGCCGGGGCCGCCCTGGGTCGGCGCCGGGCCACCGGGGCCGGAGGGCTCACGGCCGTACGGGCCGCCCGGACCGGACGGCTCACGACCGAAGGACGGCGGACCGGCGGGACCACCCGGACCCGGGCCCTGCCCCTGCCCGGGGCCCTGTCCCTGACCACCGCCGAAGCCGGAGGGGCCACCGAAACCGCTCGCTCCCCCAGGACCAGCGGGCCCGCCGAAACCACCGGGCCCACCAGGACCACCGGGCCCCTGACCCTGGCCCTGTCCCGGGCCGCCGCCGAAGCCGGAGGGTCCGGAAGGGCCACCGGAACCCGGGCCCTGGCCCTGGCCGCCGAAACCGGACGGACCGCCGGGACCCTGGCCCGGACCGCCGCCGAAGCCGGCGGGGCCGGGCGAGGCCGGCGGTGCCGACGGGCCGCGGTCGCCGCCGCCCGACGGGCCGCGGTCGCCGCCGAACGGCGTCGGGCCCGACGGCTCGCTGCCGAAGGACGGGATCGGCTCGGCGGGCCGGTTCACCTGCGAGGGCCGCGAGCCCTGGTACTCGTACCCGTCACCGCCGCCGTACGTCGCGCTCGGCGGCTGGAACCGCGGCTGCGGCGAGCGCGGCGCGGCCGGGGTGTACGAGGTGGCCGTGTTGGTCAGGAAGTTCCACCGGCACTCCTCGCAGAAGGGCGCGCCGCCCTCACGGGGCGTACGGCACTGCGGGCACAGCTCCGGCTCCGGGGCCGACGCGGCCGGCGGGCGTCCGCCGGCCGGGCCGCCCTGCGGGGGCGGGAAGCCGTAGCCGCCCGCGGGCGGGGGCGGCGGCGGGGGCGGAGGTACGGCACCGGCCATGCGGTGACCGCAGACCTCGCACCAGTCGTCGGAACCCGACTGGTGTCCGTTCGGGCAGGTCGGCATGTCGGCGCTTCCCCTTCTCCGGATGCTCTACTGGGTCACTTCTTTACACGAACAGTCTTTGTGGACCGGGTCTCCAGAGTCATCTCATCCGCCTCCGCGACCTTCGTCTTCAACCGCACAGTACCTGTCGCGGCGTCGACCACGTCCACCACCTTCGCAAGCAGTTTCGCAGTATCGGCGTTCCCGGAGGCGTTGGCGAGCTGAACAGCGCGCCCCAGTTTGGCCGTTGCTCCATCGAAATCGCCTGCTTTGCGAAGGTCCAGCCCTTGCTGGATGGCTTGTGCCAGTTCGGCCTGCCCGGTGTAGTGGGCGACCTGGGGGTTGATCGAGGTGGAGGCCACCATGTCGTCGGTCCATACCGCGCGTACCAGGCCCTGCGCCCCCAGGTTCTGTACCGATCCGTCCGGTTGTGGCACGACCAGGGAGACCCGGGCGGCGAGCATCTCCTGGCCGAGCCCGGCCGGCGGGACCTGAACGCACAGGTGGTAGTCGCGGGACTCGTCGCCCCAGGACCCCGTCGGGTAGTCCCCGGCGCGCGGCCCGGCCTCGGTGCGGCGGTCGGTCAAGTCCTCGACCGCGGGCGCCACTTGCTTGACGAAGCGGATGCTCGTGCCGACCGGCGTCCACACCCTGAGCGAGACGTCGGCGACCTCCTTGCCCATCGCCGTCTCCATCATCCGCGTGAAGTCGGCGGCGAGGCCGGCCGGGTCGGCGACGATGTCGGCCGTGCCGAGCAACGCGGAGGCGATCCCTGTGACTTCTTTCACTTCCCAGTCGGTACCCACGCCCCGCGCGTCACAGGTGAACCGTCCGGCACAGGCCTCCAGCGTGGCCCTCAGATCCTCCGGCGACTCGTGCTCGTTGCGGCCGTCGGTGAGCAGGATGCCGTGCCGGATGGTGACGTCCGCCGAGTTCAGCAGCCGGTCCGCCAGGCGCAGCCAGGTGCCGATGGCCGTGCCGCCGCCCGCGCTGAGCCGCCGCAGTGCCTGCTTGGCCTGCTCGCGGGTGGCGGCGTCGGCGACCGCCAGCAGGCCGCCGCCCGGATAGACCTCCTTGGCCACGTGCGTCCCGCCGATCACCGCGAAGTGCGTGCCGTCGCGCAGGGCGTCGATCGCGGCGGCCGTGGCGTCCCGGGCGCCCCGCATCTTGGTCGGGGGGTAGTCCATGGAGCCGGAGCAGTCGACCATGATCGCCACCGCGGCGGACGGGCCGCGGCCCTGCGGGTAGACCGGGGCCGCGGTGCTGCCGACGGTGCCGCCGCCGGTCGCCGTCACGGTGACGATGGCGTTGACCTCGCGCCCGCCCTCGGGCAGGTACTCGTTCTGGTAGACGTCCATCGAGAACTGCGGCACCTGAGGCTTCGCGAAATTGGCCATGCGTACTCAAATCCCCCTCGACCGCCCTGCTGACACAGGGCGATGGCTGTGAAGGGACCGGTCCCCTCCGGTCCTTTGAGGCTTCCCCGCGTCCGCGGCCTCAGGCCGATCCTGCCCCCTGGGGCGGCGCGGGGAACGGCACGACGGCCACTGTTACGTTGTCGTGGCCCCCGCCGTCCAGGGCGTGGCCGACCAGGACCCGGGCGCTGTGCAGCGGGCGCGCGGCCGCGTCCGCGGGGATGACCTCGGACATCTCCTCGGCCGTCTCGGCGTAGTTCCACAGGCCGTCGGTGCACACCACCACGACACCGGACCGGTCCGGCTTGAAGGACGCGGTGTGCGGCTCCAGTTCGTAGGCGTCCGCGCCGAGCCAGCCGGTGATCGCGTGGGCGCGCTCGTCGGCATACGCCTCGGCCTCGCTCATCAGACCGGCGGCGACCATCTGCGCGGCCCACGAGTCGTCCTCGGTCAGCCGGGCCGCGGGGGCGCCGCGGTCGTCCGGCACCCAGTAGACGCGGCTGTCGCCGACCCAGCCGACGACCAGCAGCCCGGCGGCGACCACCGCGCCGACGATCGTGCAGGCCGGGGCGTTCTGGTGCGGGGCGTGCTCGCGGGCCGTGGCGGGTTCCTCGGCGAGCGCGTTGACGGCCTGGGCGGCGGCGACGATCGCCTCGTGCATCGCCGTCTGCGGATGCGTGCCGCGCGGCAGTGCGGCCAGCAGGGTGTCACCGGCCGCCTGGGACGCGGCCGTCGACGCGTCGTCGGGGCGGGTCGCGGAGGACACACCGTCGCAGACGATCGCGAGGACGGCCGGGGTGCCGTCGGGCAGCGTGGTCCGGCCGACGGTGAAGGCGTCCTCGTTGCGGTGGTGGCGCAGGCCCCGGTCGCTGACGGCGGCCACCGGGCCCGACTCGCGTTCCACGTGGTCGCGTTCACGGGGCTGGGCGTGCCCGCAGTTCTCGCAGTAGCCGTCGCTGTCCACCCGGCCCGCCCGGCAGGCCACACACACCTGTGCGGGCTCCTCGGGTGCGGCGGTGTTCTCGGGGTTCTCGGCCACGCGCGGGTCGGGCGCCTGCAGCGGGTACTCCTCGGGCTCCGCGGGCCGGTCGAAGCGCACCCCGGAACCGGCCTGCTGCTCCGCACCCCCTTGAGGACCGGACTCGTGCTCGGGCAGCGGTGTGCCGCCGGAGTCGGTGCCGGGCAGGTCGGCCGGCAGATGCACCGCCGGCGGGGTGCCGGAGCCCTCCGGCTCGGGGGCGGGCCAGTCCACGCCGTCCCCGGAGGAGCCGGTCGCGGAGCCGGTCATGGTGAGCGTCGGATGGTCCTGCGGCGGCGCGGGTACGACGGAGAGGTCGTACCCGCACGCTCCGCAGAAGAGGTCGCCCGACTCGACGGGCTCCGCGCAGCTCGGGCACTTCGACAGTGCGGCCTGCTGGGGCATCTGCGACATCAACTACACCCACGTCCGGGGGCGGTAACGGTTCGCCCGTTCCACCAGTTCGATCCTCTCCTCGCCGCCGGGCGCCAGCCGGGCCAGCGTGCGGTAGGCGCGCTCCAGGCCGAAGCGGAGGCCCCGCTCGTCCAGACCGCTGCCCAGCAGCACCCGTCCGCCGGCGGCTTGCCGGGTGCCCTGGCCTCCGGAGAGTATCCAGTCCAGCGCCGAGCCGAGCACTTCCGTGGCCAACTGTTCGCGCCGCGCCGGGTCCAGGCCGTACGCGTCCAGCGCCTCGACCTGCCCGGCGGCGGCGGTCAGGTCGTCCAGGAACGGTACGTCACCGCCGTCCGCGGTGCGCTGTCTGAGCCGCGCCCGGACGGCGGCGACCCGGGCGGCCGTGTAGTGGATGGAGGACTCCGGCACCGACTCCAGGGTCCGCACGGCGCCGTGCCGGTTCCCGGCCGCGAGCTGCACCCGGGCGAGCCCGAAGGCGGCGCTCACAAAGCTCGGGTCGGTCGCCCACACCAGGTGGTAGTACTCGGCCGCGTTGTCCAGCTGGCCCAGGATCTCCGCGCACAGGCCGAGCGCGAGCTTGGGCGCGGCCTCACCGGGGAAGGCGTCGTAGATCGCGTCGAAGGCGAGCGCGGCGCCCTCGAAGTCACCGGTGACCAGGGCGACCACACCCCGGTACCACACCACCCGCCAGTCGTCGGGCCGTTCCTCGTCCAGTGTGGCCAGGCTCATCAGCGCGGCCTGGTGGTCTCCGCTCTCCAGCCGGGCGCGGATCTGCCGGAGCCGGGTCTCCACGGTCCGCGCGGGCGCCGCGTCGAGCGCGCTGATCAGCTCGGCCGGCGCGGAGGCGAGCAGACCGGCCAGGAAGCCCGCGCTCGGGTCGCCCGGGTCGACCAGCGGGACCGGCAGGGCGAGGGCGGTGGCGGGGGTGTCGACGGCCTTGACGAGAGCGGCCGGAAGCGGCGCCGGGGCGCCGTGCGGCACGGGTGCCGGCACGGCCCCGCCGACTCCCGGACCGGGGGCTCCCGGCGCGGACCCGCCGGCGGCCGCGGCGGCTCCGGACCCGGACCCGGGACCGGCCGCCCCTGGCGCGAGCCCACCGGCTCCGGGACCGGGCGTCCCCGGCGCGGGCACACCGGCACCGGTGGCCGTGCCCGTGGCCGTCCGCTTCCGGCCCCGTACCTCGCGCGCCCCCAGCAGGGACACGTCACCGTCCAGCCTGGGGAACAACTCCCGGTCGATGACCCTGACTTCGGGACCGAACAGCGTCGACAGGGCGGGCCGCGCGTGCCCGGTCTGCAGTGAGACCACCTCCCGCAGCACGCCGGTCAGCTGCTCGGCCATCTCCTGCGCGGAGGCGAACCGGCGGGCGGGGTCGGGGTCGGTGGCGCGGACCAGGAGCCGGTAGAAGGACTCGTAGCGGCGGAAGACGTCGATGGTGTCCGGGTCGGGCAGGGAGTCCGCGTAGACGTTCGTGTAGCCCTGGAAGTCGAAGGTGAGCACGGCGAGCGTACGGCCCACGGTGTACAGGTCGCTCGCCACCGACGGACCCACCTCGGCGACCTCCGGCGCCTGGTAGCCGACCGTGCCGTAGATCGCCGACTCCTCGTCGTCCATGCGGCGCACCGCGCCCATGTCGATCAGCTTGAGCTGGTCCTCGGTCTGGATGGCGTTGTCGACCTTGAAGTCGCAGTACAGGAGGTTGCGGCTGTGCAGGTGACCGAGGGCCTCGAGCGCCTCGATGCCGTACGCGCAGGCCTGCTCCACCGGCAGCGGATCGCGCCGGCCGTCCGGCGTGCGGCGGGCGTTGGCGATCTCCTTCAGGGACTTGCCGCCGACGTACTCCATGACGATGTAGCCGTCGAGGGAGCCGGTGCGCTGGTCGAGGTGCTCGACGAAGTTGTAGATCCGCACGATGTTGGCGTGCTCGATCTCCGCGAGGAAGCGCCGCTCGGAGATCGCCGCCGCCATCGCGTCCTGGTCGCCGGTGTCCAGCAGACCCTTGAGGACCACCCACCGGTCGGAGACGGCCCGGTCCACGGCGAGGTAGATCCAGCCGAGCCCGCCGTGCGCGAGGCAGCCGGCGACCTCGTACTGGCCGTGCACGATGTCCCCGGCCCTGAGCTTGGGCACGAAGGAGTACGGGTGGCCGCACTTGGTGCAGAAGCCTTCCGTGCGCCCCGGGTGGTCGCCCCGGGCCCGGCCCACCGGCACCCCGCAGTCCGAGCGCGAGCAGAACCGCTTCCGCTCGGGCACCTCCGGGTTGTCCAGCACCATCGCGCGCGGGTCGGGCCGGGGCACCTGCGGCACGCTCACCAGCCCGGCGCCGAGCCGCCCGCGCGTGGAGGCGCCGGAGGAGGAGCCGGAGCTGCGCACCGACACCGAGCGCCCGGTGGACCGGCCCGACAGGGACCGGGAGAGCCGCCCGGACACCGAGCGGCGCGACTTCGAGGACTGCGAGGACGTACGCGAGCTGCTGCGGGAACTGCCGCTGTCCGCCGCGCCCTTGGTGAGCCCGGTGGGCGGTGAGCCGACCATGCCTCCCCCAGAGGGGGGACCCCCAGCCGACACCACCGGTGCCAGCCCGCAGGTGTCGCAGTACAGCTCACCGCCGCCGACGTCCTCGTACGACCCCTCGCAGGCCGGCCGCTGACAGGACTGCCCCGGCTGACTCATGGCTGCTCCCCCTTACGGACCTCCGGTGCGCCCGCGCCGCCGAGCAGCTCGGACGCCAGCTGCTGGTAGCGCAGCACGGCCTGTTCGGCCACCCGCAGGTCACAGGGCGCGCTCCACAGCATCCGCCGGGCCGCGTCGTACCGCTCGACCAGGAACGGGTCCTCGGCGAGCCCGTGCCGGGCGACCTTCGCCTTGTAGGCGTCCAGCCGGCCGCGCAGTTCGGCGCGGACCGCGAGCGGCGCGGTGACGGCGGTCAATGACTCGCGGGCGCGCAGCAGTTCGTCCTCGGCCTTCTGCTCCAGCGACTCCAGCAGCGGGGACAGCCGGTGCCACTGGGCCTGCCGCCGGTACTCGGCCGCCGTCGCCAGCTGCTCCTGCAGCACCGTCGGCGGGCCGCTGACCACCGGCACCTCGGTCGCCGCGATCTTCGCCAGCACCTCGCCGCGCGCGGTGCGGGCCTCGGCGAGGGTGCGGTCCGCGCGCGAGAGCACGTCCCGCAGCCGGATCAGCCGCGCCTCCGCGTCCTGCCGGACCGTCAGCACGGCGTCGATCTCCCGGCGCACCTCCTCCAGGGCGCGTGCCTCACGGTCGTACACCATGGTGTCCGGACGGCCGCCGCCCGGCGCCGAACTGCCCTCGGCCGGCACCCAGAAGGCGAGCGGGTCCGCGACGACGTCCTCCCGCAGCCTGGTGAGCGTGCGTGTGATCCGCTCCAGGTCGTCACCCGCCGGGTGCTCGCCGGGGCGTACGCCGACGGAGTGCGCGAGCGTCCGGGTGCGCTGGAGTTCCGCGGCGAGTAAATCGATCCGCGCGGGCAGCGCCGACCACACCGCGTCGGCGGCGACGACCAGGTCCAGGCTCGTCGCGTACAGCTCGTTCATCCGGTCCACCAGCGCGGCCAGCGAGAAGGACTCGCTGAGCCGGCCGTTCCCGGCGACGGTCACGGACTGCCCGCGCAGCAGCTCGGTCAGCTCCAGCAGGTCCTCACGGCTGGACCAGCGGCGCCGGGCGCGGATCTCCCGGGCGGAGCGCAGCGCGTCCGCGTAGGCGTCGAAGTACCCCCACAGCAGGGTGATCCGCGCCTCCGTGGCCTGCCAGCGTTCCCTGGTCACGCCGGCCAGTTCGGCGCCTTCGAGGAGTCTGCGGCCCGCGTGGTCCTGCAGCGCCAGCAGCGAGGTCTCGATCGCCTCGTGCTCCTGGCCGAGCCGCGCCAGCGCACGGTCCACCTCGTCCCGGTCCATTACCGGCCCGGCGGGGTCCGTGACGCCCATCGATCACCTCTCGCTGCGTTTCAGTGTTCCGGTCTTCCGGTCGGATGTGGCTCAACTCGTCCGCAGATAGCGCGGCGCGGGCGGCTTGGACGCGCTCGAGTCCTTCCCCAGTGTCGCCGACAGCCACGTGTCGTACGACGCCTGCCAGCCGCTGGCGCGGTAGCCCACCAGAACGCGATTGACCCGGCGTACCAGATCGGAGGCGTCCTTCTTCATCGCCACGCCGTAGTACTCGGCGGTGAAGGCCCCGCCCTTCAGTTCGACGGTCGGGTCCTGCGCGGCCTGGCTGGCGGCGAGCGCGCCGTCGGTCACCACCGCGTCCGCCTCGCCGAGTTGCAGCCTGACCAGGCAGTCCAGCTGGTTCGGGACGGTGGTGGAGATGTCGGTGGAGGCGGGCAGGGCGCCGCTCTTCCGGTCGGCGTCCAGCTTGGTGTACGCCGTCGAACCGGCCGCCGTGCAGACCCTCTTGTGCGCCAGGGTGTCGTTGTATCCCGTGATCGAGGACGACTTCGGCGCGAGGACCTGCTGCCCGGTCTTGAAGTACGGCGCGGAGAACGCGACCTGGAACAGCCGGTCGCAGGTGATGGTCATGGTCCGCACGACCATGTCCACCCGCCCGTCCTGGATCGCGGAGATCCGCTGGCTGGTCGGTATCGCCTTGAACTGCACCGCGTCCGGGTCGCCGAGGAGGTCCTGCGCGATCCGGTGCACCAGGTCGATGTCGAAGCCCTCCAGCTCCGTGCCCTCGGTGTTCGGGTTGCGGTAGCCCCAGTGGTAGCTGTTCTGGTCGACACCGACGATCAGCTTGCGCCGGGCGCCGGTACGGGCCTTGATCGCGTCGATGGTCGGCCCGTCCGCGCCGGACGGCGACAGGGTCTGGTCCTGCGCCTCGGAGTCCTTGCAGTCCCCGGCGCGGGCCTGGATGGCGGCGGCCACCGGCTGTCCGGCGGCCCTGCCCCCGGCCGGTGCCTTCTGGGTGCACGGCAGCAGCAGGGCGAAGGCGAGGGCGAGCGCGCACAGCACCGCCATCGCGCCGACCCCGCCCCAGCCCCGCAGGGAGGCCCGTACACGTGCCGCGTACGCCGCGTACATCGTCATGCCCCCTGTCACCGGTACTCCGAGAGTCTGCGCCCGATGCCGGCCAGCGCGCCGGCCGCGCCGAGCACCGCGAGCACGGCCGCGCCCGCCGGCAGCCCCGTCATCGCGTCCCGGCCGGCACCGGCGGCCCGCTGGAACTCGCCCTGCTCATGGTCGATGGCCTGGGCGAGATTGCGGTCGACGCTGTCGAAGCACTCACCGGTGGCGCCCTTGGCGCCGATGACCTTGTCCAGCGCCTGCTGGTAGTTGCCGTTCTCGTCCTCGGTGCGGGCGGAGGCGTGGCGCTGCTTCCACACCGCCATGTTCCCCTCGGCCGCCTTCACCGGCGTACGGCCGCCCTGGTCCTCGGCGAGGGTCTCCGCCCCGGTCAGGCCCTTGCCGAGCACGGCCATGTCCTTGTCGAAGTCGTAGTAGTAGGCGTCGTACGTCTTTCCGCCCACCGTGAGGGTCTCGGCGCCGCGCGCGACCAGGCTCAGGTTCTCGTTCCCGCGCGCCTTCAGGGAGGCGATCCGGGCGTCGTGCAGCACGGTCAGCGAGCGGACGCCGTGGTCGTAGGAGCCGTTCAGCTCCGCGCGGGCCACCGCGTGTCCGACGACCAGCCACAGCAGGGCGACGGCGGTGCCGGCGCTGGCCGCGACCAGGCCGTGGTTGAGCACGCGGTTCGTCCGCCGGTACGAGCGGTGCTGGGCCCAGCCGAGCGCGGCCAGCGCGAGCACACCGAGCGCGATGGCGATCCACGGGTACGGCGTCGCGGACGCGTAGTCGGCTTCGAGCCGGGTGTTCTCCTTGGTGTAGAGATCCTCCGCCGCCGGGAGCATGTCCTTCTGCATCTTCTCGTTGGCGTACCGCAGATAGGCGCCGCCGACCGGATATCCCTGCCGGTTGTACGTCCGGGCGCGCTCGACGAGCCCCTTGTACTCGGGCAGCAGCTTGTTCAGCTTGGCGATCGTCGCCTCGGAGGCCGAGCCCGGCTCGGCGTTGGCGGCGGCGGTCACCAGTCCCGCGGCGGCGGTCCGGATGTCCTTCTCGTACCGGTCCCGGGAGGCGGCCGTCTCCTGGCCGCCCGCCAGGAACGCGCTGGAGGCGGCCGTGTTGGCGTCGGCCAGCGACCGGTAGATGTCAGCGGCACCGGAACTGAGCGGCTGACTGCGGTGCAGCACGTCGTCGGCGGCGGCGGCCCGCTCACTGGCCTGCCAGGCGGTGACCGCGCCGAACGCCACGACCAGCAGTGCCAGCACGGCTCCGATGATCCGCAGCCGCCCCGGCTCGGTGGTCGCCGCGGCCCGCAGCCGGTCGACCCCCTCGGCGAGGGCGCTCCGCCGGGCGGGCGGCACGGGGGAGCCCACGGCGGCCGGCCGGGCGGGCTGCGCGGGGATGCCGGGGGCGGCGGGCACACCGGGGCCCGCCACCGGCGGTGCTGCGCTCTTCGGCGGGTGTGTCACTTGACCTCCCCCATGGTCATCCGTTCGCCGCCAAGTATCACCGCACGGACTGACATCCGCACCGGCCTTCACTGGATCTTGATCGGATCGCAGTGTGTCCGACGGCGTGCGGTGCCCGGCGCACCACCCCCTGCGAAGGAACACGCCGGTCCGGGCGGATCGGTTCCCCGGCCCGGCGGGTGCGTGCCGGGCCGGGGAACCGTTTCGCCCTGGCGGTGGCTCAGCCGGCGCTGTCGCAGCTGGTGAAGGTGTCGCTGGTCTGCGCGAGATAGATGCTGGCGCCGCCCCGGTCGTCGGTGCGCAGCGGGACCGTCAGGGTGTCGTCGGCGGTCCAGGCGTACCCGTTCACGTCGAACGTCCACGTGCCGGTGACCCTCGTCGCCAGCTCCGACAGGGCGACCCAGCCGTACTGCCGCGGCGGCACCGTGACGGTGAGGCTGTTGCCGAGGTCCTCGACGAGGTTCTGCGAGACGCTGCCGGTGATCTGCTGGCTGACCTGGGCGGTGACCGGGGACGCCCCGCCGGCGCCGAGCGAGGCGCTGAAGGTGAAGCCGAGCGTGGACGTCCAGCCGGTCGTCCGGTTCATGGTGAACGTCCACGGCACCGGCGCCGACGTGCCGTTGTACCAGACCGGCGAGACGCACTTCCTGGGCAGCGGCGCCGCCGGGGTCTGGGACCGGGTGCGCCAGGAGCAGCTGGAGGTGTCCTTCACGCAGCGCGCCGCCGCGTAGTCGACGGCCGCGGCGACGGCGGCGTCCTGGGCGCCGGCGGGCAGCCGCCACTGCTGCGCCCTGGTGCCGTTGCAGTCGTAGGTGTCGGTCCAGGCGTCGTCGTACCGGGCGTCGTACCAGACGTCCAGGCACTTGCCGTCGCGGGCGCCCCGGATCATGAAGGCGCCGGGGGTGCCGGTGACCGGCTGGAAGAACCAGCGTTCCGTGGCCCGGCCGTCACAGGACTGCTGTCTGAGCGGCAGCCCGGCGTCCGCGCACTTGCCGGTGTCGTTGTTGACGAGGGTGAAGGAGCCGTCGGTGCCGGTGAGGTTCGCGCTCCACCTCTGGTGGTGACCGGGGGCGGAGTTGGTGACCAGGAAGACACCGTCGCCGGTGTTGCCGTTCTGGACGTCGAGGTTGCGGTCATTGCTCAACGACGTCAGGGACAGGTCCTTCAGCGCGGACGGGTCCGCGCCCGCCTTCGCCGCGGCGCTCGCGGGGTGTGCTGCGAGTCCCACGAGCGCCGCGCTCGCGGCCAGAGCGGCGGCTGCCGTACGTCGGAACACAGGCTGTCCTTTCCTTGGCGGTTGGTGCAGACCTGCGTGAAGCTAGCCGTCGCGGTTCCCGGACTTCCCGGATTCCGGGCGATCTTGTGAACAAACCTGCTTTTTCAGGTCAGTGGCTGTTTCCGGACAGCTCCCAGTACCCCCGCGCCCGCGCCCGCGCCGCCGCCCCCGCGCCCAGCCGGTCCAGGCCCAGCAGGGCCGCGCCCAGGACCGGGCTCGCCGTCACCACGCGGACGTCGGCCTTCGGGGCGCGGGCCGTCAGCAGGTCGCGGATGCCGTCGTCGAGCAGGGCGTGGCCGGCCGTCAGGACACTGCCGCCGAGCAGGACCGGCGTCTCCTCGTCGAGCAGCTCCAGGCGGGTCAGCGCCACCGTGGCCATCACCGCCACCTCCTTTGCGAGCCGTGCGACGATCGCGCGGGCCACCGCATCGCCCCCGGCGGCCGTCGCGAACAGCACCGGAGTCAGCTCGTGCCGGCGGTCGTGGCCGACGTGCTCCAGGTGCAGCGCCTCGATCAGCGCGTACATCGTCGGCAGGCCGAAGTGCCCGGGCAGGGTGCGGGCCAGGGCCGTCGGCCCGCCCCGGCCGTCCTCCGCGCGGGCCGCGTGCCACAGCGCCTCCTCGGCCAGCCCCCAGCCCCCGCCCCAGTCACCGGAGATACGGCCGATGGCCGGGAAACGCGCGGTACGGCCGTCCGGGCGCATGCCGACGCAGTTGATGCCGGCACCGCACACCACGGCCACCCCGTGCGGCTCGGCGACGCCCGCCCGCAGGATCGCGAAGGTGTCGTTGCGGACCTCCACCGACGCACCCCACCCGCGTGCCCGAAGCGCGGTCGCCAACCGCTCCTCCTCCACGGGAAGGTCCGCGTTGGCCAGGCAGGCCGACACGTGCGCGACCGACGTGACGCCCGCGTCCGCGAAGGCCCGCGCGACCGGCTCGCCCAGCGCGTCCAGCGCCGCCGGCACGCCCACCGCGGGCGGGCGGAAACCGCCGCCGCGGGCCGTGGCCAGGACCTCTCCGGCGGCGGTGACCACGGCCACGTCGGTCTTGCTGTTGCCCGCGTCCACCGCGAGCACGGTCGAGGTCAGGCCCACGCGAGGTGCTCCCGGTTGTGTGCGATCAACTGGTCGGCCAGGGCGTCGGCGTACGTGTACTGGCCGATCAGCGGGTGGGCGAGCAGGGCGCGGAAGACGCGGTCGCGGCCGCCGCGCAGCGCCGCCTCCAGCGCCAGGTCCTCGTACGCCGTCACGTTCGCGATCAGCCCGGCGAACAGCGGGTCCGGCTCCGCTACCGGCAGCGGGGCGGGGCCGTTCGGACCGACCGCCGCCTGGACCTCGATCACCGCGTCGTCGGGCAGGAAGGGCAGTGTGCCCCGGTTGAACGCGTTCACCACCTGGTACGGGCTCCCACCACCGCCGAGCAGCGCCGCCGCAAGGTCCACGGCCGCCTCCGAGTAGTAGGCGCCGCCGCGCTTCGCGAGCAGCGCCGGCTTGTCCTCCAGGGAAGGGTCGCCGTACATCGTCAGCAGCTCACGTTCCATGGCGGCCACTTCGGCGGCGCGGGACGGCTTGGTGCGCAGCTCGCGGACGACCTCGTCGTGGGCGTAGTAGTAGCGCAGGTAGTAGGAGGGGATCACGCCCAGACGGTCCAGCAGGGGGCGCGGGAGGCGCAGGTCGCCGGCGATGGCGTCGCCGTGGTCGGCGAGGAGCTTCGGCAGGACGTCGTCGCCCTCGGGGCCGCCCAGGCGCACACCGGTTTCCCAGGTGAGGTGGTTGAGCCCCACATGGGCGAGATGCACATCCGCCGGGGTCACACCGAGCAGGCCCGCGAACTTCCGCTGGAAGCCGATCGCCACGTTGCACAGCCCGACCGCCCGGTGTCCGGCCTGGAGCAGGGCTCGGGTGACGATGCCGACCGGGTTGGTGAAGTCGATGATCCAGGCGCGGGGGTTGGTACGGCGGACCCGTTCGGCGATGTCCAGGACCACCGGGACCGTGCGCAGCGCCTTGGCGAGGCCGCCCGCACCGGTGGTCTCCTGGCCGATGCAGCCGCACTCCAGCGGCCAGGTCTCGTCCTGCTGCCGGGCCGCCTGTCCGCCGACGCGCAGCTGGAGCAGCACGGCGTCGGCGCCGTCGACGCCCGCGTCCAGGTCGGCGGTGGTGACGATCCGGCCGCCGTGGCCCTGCTTGGCGAAGATGCGCCGGGCCAGGCCGCCGACCAGTTCCAGGCGTTCGGCGGCCGGGTCCACGAGGACCAGTTCCTCGACGGGCAGGGTGTCCCTGAGGCGTGCGAATCCGTCGATGAGTTCGGGGGTGTAGGTCGAGCCTCCGCCGACCACGGTGAGTTTCATACAGGGTTAACCCTTCACTCCGGTGAGCGTGACGCCTTCCACGAACGCCTTCTGGGCGAAGAAGAACACGAGGACCACGGGGGCCATGACCAGCACCGTCGCGGCCATGGTGAGGTTCCAGTCGGTGTGGTGGGCGCCCTTGAAGGACTCCAGGCCGTAGGACAGGGTCCAGGCGCCGGGGTTCTCGGACGCGTAGATCTGCGGACCGAAGTAGTCGTTCCAGGCGTAGAAGAACTGGAAGAGGGCGACGGCGGAGATGCCCGGCCTGGCCATCGGCAGCACGACCCTGAGCAGGGTCCTGAGGTCTCCGCAGCCGTCGACCTTCGCCGCGTCCAGGTACTCGTTCGGGATCGTCATCAGGAACTGGCGCAGCAGGAAGACGGAGAACGCGTCGCCGAACGCCATCGGAATGATCAGCGGCCACAGCGTTCCGGA
Source organism: Streptomyces sp. NPDC037288 (assembly GCF_055603265.1). Taxonomy (NCBI): domain Bacteria; kingdom Bacillati; phylum Actinomycetota; class Actinomycetes; order Kitasatosporales; family Streptomycetaceae; genus Streptomyces; species Streptomyces sp. NPDC037288. The sequence goes on along the minus strand of NZ_JBVJVY010000001.1, from coordinate 486,257 downwards.
CAGGTCCAGCTGCTTCGCCCAGAACAGGTACATCGGGATGACGATCACCTGCGGGGGCAGCATCATCATCGAGATCACCAGCATGAGCGACAGGTTGCGGCCCCGGAAGCGGAACTTGGCGAGCGCGTACGCCACCGGGATCGACGACACCACCGTCAGCACCGTGCCGAGGCCGGCGTAGATCAGGGTGTTCTTCCACCAGGTCACAAAGCCGGGCGTGTCGAAGACCTTCGTGTAGTTGGCCCACTCCCAGGTGTGCGGGACCAGATCGCGGCTGAGCGCCTGGGTGTCGCTCATCAGCGAGGTCAGGAAGACGAACACGAAGGGGAGCGTGAAGAACAGCGCGGCGGCCACGCCCAGGGAGTGGACCGCGATCCATTCGAGATGCGCCTTGCGGCGGGTCATACGTCAGTCACCTGCCTGGATGAGACCGCCCCGGCGCCGCATCAGCAGTGCGGTGAACACCATGGACAGCGCGAACAGCACCAGGGCCACCACACAGGCCGAGCCGTAGTCGAAGCGCTGGAAGCCGAGGTTGTAGACGAGCTGGGGGAGGGTGAGCGTGGACTTGTCGGGGTAGCCGGGCTCGAACTGGGTGCCCGCGCCCTGGATCACCCCGGAGGCGACCTTCCCGGCGATCAGCGGCTGGGTGTAGTACTGCATGGTCTGGATCACGCCGGTGACGACGGCGAACATGACGATGGGGGAGATGTTCGGCAGCGTGACGTACCGGAACCGCTGCCACGCCGACGCCCCGTCCAGCTCGGCCGCCTCGTACTGCTCGGCCGGCACGTCCAGCAGCGCGGCCATGAAGATGACCATCAGGTCGCCGACGCCCCACAACGCCAGCAGGGTGAGGGCCGGCTTGGACCAGGTGGGGTCGTTGAACCAGCCCGGCGCCGGGATGCCGGCCTTCTCCAGGACGGAGTTGACCGGTCCCGTGCCGGGGTTGAGGAGAAACGCGAAGGCCATGGTCGCCGCGACCGGCGGGGCGAGGTACGGCAGGTAGAACAGGGTCCGGAAGACCCCCGTCGCGGTTTTGATCCTGGTGATGAGCAGGCCGATACCGAGCCCGAAGACGACCCGGAGGGTCACCATGACCAGGACCAGCCACAGGGTGTTGCGCAGGGCCGGCCAGAACAGCGGGTAGTGCGCGAAGACGTAGGTCCAGTTCCTGCCCCCGCTCCACGTCGGCGCTCGGAAGCCGTCGTAGTGCATGAAGGAGAAGTAGACGGTCGAGATCATCGGGTACGCGAAGAAGACCGCGAAGCCGATCAGCCAGGGCGACATGAAGGCGGCCGTGCGAAGCGCCGAGCGGCGGCGTTTCGACGCCGGAGTGACCGTAGCCATCGGCTACTTCGCCTGCGCGATGTCCGTGTCGATCTGGGCGGCCGCTTTCCTCAGGCCGGCCTTCAGATCGGTGACCTTGCCGCTTTCGTAGTCGTAGCCGAGCTGCTGGATCGTCACCAGGTACTGGCCGCCGTTGAGGGAGGCGGGAGACGTGGTGGAGTCCGGGTCGGCGGCGATGTCGAGGAACGTCTTGAAACGCGGGTCGTACGTCAGCTTCGGGGACTTCAGGGCGGCCAGCGTGGAGGGCACGTTGTGGATTCCGTTGGCGAATCCGACCACGGCGTCCGTGTCCGTGGTGACGTACTTGACGAATTCCCAGGCCGCGTTCTGCTTGTGGCTGGTGGCGGCGATGCCCGCGATGGTGCCGGTGATGTAGCCCTTGCCGTACTGGCTCACCTGGTCGTCGGGGACGGGCAGCGGGGCGACGCCGATCTCGAAGTCCGGCTTGGTCTGCTCGGCCATTCCGAGCCGCCACTCGCCGTCCAGCTGCATGGCGACCTGACCGGTGTGAAAGGGGTGCTTGGGGCCCCACTCGTCGCCGAGCGTCGCCCGGAACCTCTCCAGCTTCTGGAATCCGCCGAGTTCGTCCACGAGCCGCTTCTGCAGCTCGAAGCCCTTCTGGAACGCCGGGTCCTCGGCGAGGTCCGACTTTCCGTTCTTGTCGAAGTACGTCGGCGAGAACTGCCCGAAGTAGTGCTCGGTGGTGGTCTCCCAGCCGTGGTAGTCCGGCATGAAGCCCAGCTGCTTGTAGGAGTCGCCGTCGGGCACGGTCAGCTTCTTGGCGTCGGCCTCGAACGCGGACCACGTCTTCGGCGGGTTCGCGATACCCGCTTTCCTGAACGCCGTCTTGTTGTAGTAGAGCCCGTACGCGTCACCGAGCAGCGGTGCCGTGCAGCGGTTGCCGTCGAACCGGGTGTACTCGTTCATCGGCTTCGGGAAGGTCGCCTGCGGATCGATGCCCGACTTCTTGAAGAAGGGGGAGAGGTCGACCAGCGCGCCGGAGGAACAGAACTTGCCGACGTTGTTGGTCGTGAAGGAGGAGATCACGTCCGGCGCTTTGTCACCCCCGGACCGCAGCGCCTGATTGATCTTGTCGTCGGTCATGTTGCCGACCACGTTCACGTGGATGTTGGGGTGCGCCTTCTCGAAGCCGGCGACCAGCGACCTGACGGCCTTCACCTCGTTCGGCGCGCTCCAGGCGTGCCAGAAGGTGATCGTCGTGTCCTTCGAGGCGTCGTCCGTGGCGCCGGAGCCCGACTGCCCGGTGCAGGCGGTGGCGAACAAGGCGAGGGACGCAGTCATGGCAAAAGCCGCTTTTCGGGCAGCGGAAGGTATGACTTCGGGCATGGCGAGGTCTCCCAGGGGACGGGGACGGGGTCGGGGAAAGCGGGGGTGCTCTAGCGCGAGGTGTCGAAGACTTCGTCGCGGGTGGTGACGAGCGCGGACTCCAACGCGCCGCGCAGTACGGGGTGTTCCTGGACGTCGCCGACGACCAGCCGGGGGCGGGCCGCGGCCAGCTCCTCCAGCTCGGCCTGGACGAGGGTGCGCAGCACCTCGCCGCCGGCCGTCAGCGCGGAGCCGCTGAGGACGACGAGTTCGGGGTCGAGGACGGAGACGAGCGAGGCGAGACCGATGGCGAGCCGCGTCGCGTAGCTCTCCAGCAGCTTCCGGTAGGGGCCGCTCGCGTGGTCGGCGGCACGGGCGACGAGTTCGGCGGCGACCTCCGTGCACGGCCCCGACGGCACGTCCTCGATGCCGAGTTCGCGGGCCAGCCCCGGTACGGCCTGGGAGCCGGCCAGCTCCTGGTAGCCACCCGTGTTGGCCTTGGCCACCTGGCGCACCAGGGGTGTCCCGGGCACCGGCAGGAACCCGACCTCGCCGGCGCCGCCGGTCCAGCCGCGGTGCAGCCGGCCGCCGAGGACCAGGGCGGCGCCGAGCCCCTCCTGGTTCCACAGCAGGACGAAGTCCCCGTGGCCCCGGGCGGCCCCGAGCCGCTGTTCGGCGAGGGCGACGAGGTTGACGTCGTTCTCGTACTCGACGGGCATGGGGAGCGCCGCCGCGAGTTCCCCGAGCAGTGTGGGGGAGTGCCAGCCCGGCAGATGGGAGGCGTAGCGCAGCCGCCCGGTGTTCGGGTCGAAGGCGCCCGGGGTGCCGATGACCAGCCGGTGTACGTCGGACCGCGCGAGCCGGGCCGCCTTCACGGCACCGTCGAGCGCGTCGGTGACCTGCTGGACGACGGGCTGCGCCGGGTGCCGCCCCGGTGTGGGCAGTTCGAACTCGCCCACCGTCCGGCCGGTGATGTCGGCGACCGCGGCGCGGATGCGGTCCGGGGTGACGTCGAGCCCGGCGGCGTGCGCGGCTGTGGGGTCGACGGCGTACAGCTGGGCGCTGGGCCCCGGCCGGCCCTCGCTGGTGCCGGTCACCCGGACCAGGCCGGCCGCCTCCAGGCGGGCCAGCAGTTGGGAGGCGGTGGGCTTGGACAGCCCGGTGAGCTTGCCGATCCGGGTGCGCGAGAGCGGTCCGTGCTCCAGCAGGAGGTCCAGTGCGGCACGGTCGTTCATGGCGCGCAGTACACGCGGGGTGCCCGGCGTACCGGCGGTTCCTGCCATGGAGTTCGACACCTGCCTTTCCAGCCACCCAGCTTTTCAGTGACTCGGGCGTGGCGTCCAGCCTTGATCACCGGCCGCGTGGAGATCACTGTTAGGAAAGTTTCCTATCGCGGTGGGAGGAACGTAAGCCCAGGACGAAGGGGGCGTCAATAGACAACGGCCCCGAGGCAACGGAGTCGTTATCTCGGGGCCGGGGCGTCGGGGGGTTCAGCCGTCGAGGAAGGGGGTGGTGGCGAGGGTGGGGTACGGCGCCGGGAGGGGGAGGGGGTCGCCGAGGGTGACCTTGGTGTCCGTCTTGTAGTAGGCCTCGGTCGGGTCGTCACCGGGGAGGACGGGGTCGGTATAACAGTGGGCGGTCTTCGTGTCGCGGTTGATCAGGACGTAGACGGGGATGCCGAGGCGGCATACTCCCCTCGGCGTACTCGGGTCGAATCGGCGCCACCGACGCCTCCTCGATCGCGATCAGCAGATCGATGGGGTCCTGCGTCATCACCGGCTCCGTAAGGGGTTCCGCGCTCGTCGCTGGTTCTCCTTGTCGCGCCGATGCCAGGCTAAGCCCGCTTCGGGCGCCCCGGCAGAACGATGGGGCACCCCGTGCGCACTGCGCGCCGGAATGCCCCACCTGTTCACTCGAACGTGTGTACTGAACCGTTCCGCTACTTCGCCGGAGGCGCCGGTCGCTGGGCAGCGATGGGTGCCGTCGCCGCCGACTGCGCCGAGTCCGCGTTGGCGTACACCGAAGGCGCCGCCACCGCCGCCGCCGGGTCCGGGGTGTCCTCCGCGTCCTCCACGGACGTCGCGCCGCCCATGATGCGGATGCTCGCCCGGTCGAACGCCCGCTTGATCCGCCAGCGCAGCTCCCGTTCGATCGTCAGCGCCTTGCCGGGCATCGTCCTGGCCGAGACCCGCACCACCATGGAGTCGATCAGGACGGAGTCCAGACCGAGCACCTCGACCGGGCCCCACAGCAGCTCGTTCCAGGGCTCTTCCTTGCTCATGTGCTCGGCGACGTCGTCCAGCGTGGCCTTGACCCGGTCCAGGTCCTCGCCCGCCTTCACGGTCACGTCCACCCCGGCCGTCGCCCAGCCCTGCGAGAGGTTGCCTATCCGCTTGACCTCGCCATTGCGGACGTACCAGATCTCGCCGTCCGCCCCGCGCAGCTTGGTCACGCGCAGCCCGACCTCGATCACCTCACCGGTGGCCACCCCCGCGTCGATCACGTCACCGACGCCGTACTGGTCCTCCAGGATCATGAACACGCCGGAGAGGAAGTCCGTGACCAGGTTCCGCGCGCCGAAACCGATCGCCACACCGGCCACACCGGCCGACGCCAGCAGCGGTGCCAGGTTGATCTTGAAGGTGGACAGCACCATCAGTGCGGCCGTACCGAGGATCAGGAAGCTCGCCACCGAGCGCAGTACCGAGCCGATCGCCTGCGAGCGCTGCCGGCGCCGCTCCGCGTTGACCAGCAGCCCGCCCAGCGCCGTGCCGTTCACGGCCTCGGCCGTGCGGCCCATCCGGTCTATCAGCTTGGTTATCGCCCGCCGCACCACCGCGCGCAGCGCCACCGCCACGACCACGACCAGCAGGATCTGCAGCCCCATCGCGAGCCAGGTCGACCAGTTCTGCTCGACCCAGCTCGCCGCGTTCGTCGCGCTCTCCTGGGCGTCCTGGAGCGACGGCACGGCCGGCGTCGAGACCGACGGGGACGGGGACGGGGTCGGCGACGCACCGGCGGCCAGGAGGACGGCGGGCAAGGACGACACGGCAGGTACCTCCAAGGTGCTGCGCGGTCCGTACCGGCGGGGCGGTCACGGTCTTCAAGGTCACGAAAAGGTCACCGGACGGACAGGACCACCACACTAACGGGGCATTGTGTGTGCCCCGCGCGGATCCGCCAAGGAGGGGCGCAGGAGAGACAGGGGTCACCCTGGCTTGAACCGGCCATGATCCGGGGGATGAATCGGATGTGGTCGAAAACACTCCCAGCCCGTTACCGGGACATGGTGGCGCTTCCACCAGGCATGAGGGGAAACTGACTGCAGATCGTCCCGGCGCGAGCCACGCGCCGCCGACGCCCAAGGAGGCACCCGTGCCGCATGTCCTGGTCCTCAACGCGTCGTACGAGCCGCTCGGCGTCGTACCGCTCCGCCGCGCGCTCGTCCTCGTACTGGAGAACAAGGCCGTCTCCCTCGAGGAATCCGGCGCCTATATGCACAGCGCGACCGTCACAGTCCCCGCACCCAGCGTGGTCCGGCTCAAGCGATTCGTACGGGTTCCCTACCGGGGGCCCGTTCCTCTCACCCGCCGCGCGCTCTTCGCCCGCGACGGGGGCCGGTGCATGTACTGCGGTGGCGTCGCAACCAGCGTCGACCACGTCATCCCGCGTAGCCGCGGGGGCCAACACCGCTGGGACAACGTGGTGGCCTCCTGCCGCCGCTGCAACCACGTCAAGGCCGACCGTCACCTCGTCGAACTCGGGTGGCGGCTGCGGCACAAGCCGGCTCCGCCGACCGGGCTCGCCTGGCGGATCATCGGTACCGGGCATCGGGATCCGCGGTGGTTGCCTTATCTGCAGCCGTTTGGTGCGGATGATGCCCTGGCCCGGATCGATGGCATCTCCGCCTGAGGTTCGGGCCGGTTTTCCGCGTCTGCCAGGGGCGTGGTGGTGGTTGTTCGGCGGCTGCGGGTTCGTCGTGGTTGCTCGCGCAGTTCCCCGCGCCCCGCACATCGGCTTTGCGCCCCTTGCCGCGCGTTCCTGTGCGCCGTGGCCGCCCCTGTAAACGGCTGTATACGGCGCTCGTCCCGATCACGGCCGACGCCGGCAGCGGGGCCGGCGCCACGAGCGGCACCCGGCGGCCGGGGTCCAGGTGGCCGTCCGGCTGCCCGGCGGACCACACCGCGGACGCGGTGGTCTGGGCGAGAGCGGCCAGGGTGAGCGGCAGGGCGCGGAAGCGGGCGGCCACCCTCTTGCGCAGCTCGGCCCGCGTGGTCCTGGTCCCACGGGGCGAGCGCGGCCCGCGGTTCGGCCCGGGCGCGCCGGGCGCGGGACTTGACCGTGCCCTCGGGTAGGCCGAGCAGCCGGGCCGCCTCGCGAGTGCTCAGCCCGTCCACGACGCTCGCGCGCAGCACCTCGCGCAGCTCGGGGGAGATCCGGTCGGGGGCGGTGCCGACATCGCCGTGCTCCAGCCCCGCCGGCACCGGGTCCTCGGCGGACTGCGCCGCGGCGGGCTCGTAGGAGCCGTCCGCCGGTTCCAGAGGCGCCGTCGCCACCCGCGCGGCCCGCTCCTGCGCCCGCAGGGCGTCGACGAGCCGGCGTGCGGCGATCGTCCACAGCCAGCCGCCGGCCTCTCGCCCGCGGTGCCCGGCCGGCGACCGCCCCACCGTGACGAACGTGACCTGCAACACCTCGCACACCACCTCGTGGCCGGCGCACCGGCGCGTCAGCCGCGCGTGCAAGCGGCCCGCCTGCCGGTCGTACGCGTTCGTCAGGCGCCCGCCAGGGGCTCCCGCAGGCCTGCGGCACGTGCTCCGAAAACGGCCGCGAGTGCGGACGCCGCCACGGGGTAGGCCTGCCGTAACCCGTTCAAAGCCGCATCATCCGACCCGAGCAACCGACCCACCCGAAGGAGGCCCCCGTGGCCGCACCGGCTCCACTCTCGATCCCGGCCCAGTGGAAACCCGTGGCGGAGCCGTCCGCCACGACCGCCGACGCACCGCTGTGCGTCTTCAGCGCGGAGGGCGCCTGCGCCCAGGCCCCGCTGACCAGCGAACCGCCCCTGCCCGACGCCGAGCCCCTGACCAGCGAGCCGCCGCTCGCCGAGGCCACCCCGCTGACCAGCGAGTCCGACGGCTTCGGCGTGGGGTTGTAGATGGCCGCGGCGTTCGAGGACCTCGCGGACGCGGAGCTGTCCCGGCTCGCCGACCTGCACGGGGTCGCCACCTGCTACAGCCCCGCCCCGGGCCGCAGCGTCCCGGTCCCCGCCTCCGCCGTGGTCGCCGCCCTGGCCGCCCTCGGCGTCGACGCGGCCGGCCCCGACGCCGTACGCAGTGCGCTCGCCGCCCGCGAACGCGAACTGCGCGAACGCCTGCTGCCGCCGACGGTCGTGCACTGGGCCGGCGACCCGCAGGGCCCCGCCGCCCTCGCCGCGCTGCCGCCCGGCACCCGCCTGCTCGTGAGGACCGAGGAGGGAGAGGAGCGGGACGGGATCTCGAACCTCCCGCTCGGCGTGCACCGCGTGAGCGCCGTCGCCCCCGACGGGCGCACCGGCCACACCCACCTCGTCGTCGCCCCCGACCGGCTGCCCGCCCCGCCCGGCCGCTCCCACGGCCTCCTCGTCCAGCTGTACTCCCTGCTCTCCCGCCGCTCCTGGGGCATGGGCGACCTCGGCGACCTCGCCGAGCTGGCCGGCTGGGCCGGACGCACCACCGGTGCCGGATTCGTGCAGGTCAACCCGCTGCACGCGGCCGTACCCGGCGCCCCCACGGACCCGTCCCCGTACCGCCCCTCCTCCCGCCGCTTCCCCGACCCCGTGCACCTGCGCATCGAGGACATCCCCGAGTACGCGTACGTGGCGGACCGGGAGCGGCTGAGCGGGCTGCTGGAGCGGGCCGGGCGGCTGCGTGCCGCCGTCCTCGACAAGGGCGCCCTCATCGACCGCGACGCCGTGTGGGAACTGAAGCGGGAGGCACTGGAACTGGTCCTGTCCGTCCCCCTGGGCCCCGGCCGGCGGGCCGCCTACGACGACTTCCGCGCCGCCCACGGCCAGGCGCTCGACGACCACGCCACCTGGTACGCCCTCGCCGAGATCCACGGCTCCGACTGGCACACCTGGCCCGAGGGCCTGCGCGACCCCCGCTCGGCCGCCACCGCCCGTGCCCGCGCCGAGCTCGCCGGCCGGGTCGAGTTCCACGCCCGCCTCGCCTGGCTCACCGACGGCCAGCTCCGAACCGCCCAGCGTGCCGCCCGCGAGGCCGGTATGCCGGTCGGGATCGTGCACGACCTGGCCGTCGGCGTGCACCCGGTCGGCGCCGACGCCTGGGCGCAGCAGGACGTGTTCGCCGCCGGCATGTCCGTCGGCGCCCCGCCCGACGCCTTCAACGCCCGCGGCCAGGACTGGGGCCTGCCGCCCTGGCGCCCCGACCGCCTCGCCACCTGCGGACACACCCCCTACCGGGACCTCCTGCGCGCCCTCTTCCGCTACGCCGGCGCCCTGCGCATCGACCACGTCATGGGCCTGTTCCGGCTGTGGTGGGTCCCGCAGGGCAGGCCGCCCACCGAGGGCACGTACGTCCGCTACGACGCCGACGCCATGCTCGCGATCCTCGCCCTGGAGGCCACCCGCGCCGGGGCCGTCGTCATCGGCGAGGACCTCGGCACCGTCGAGCCCGGGGTGCGCGAGAGCCTCGGGCGGCGCGGGGTGCTCGGCACCTCCGTGCTGTGGTTCGAACGCGACTGGGAGGGCGACGGCCGCCCGCTGCCGCCCGCCCGCTGGCGCGCCGACTGCCTGGCCACCGCCACCACCCACGATCTGCCGCCCACCGCCGCCCGGCTCACCGGCGACCACGTCGACCTGCGCGACCGCCTGGGCCTGCTCACCCGTCCGGCGGTCGAGGAGCGCGCCGAGGCCAACGCCGACACCGCCGAGTGGCTCGCCCTGCTCGGCAGCCTCGGTCTGCTGGACCTGACGGCCGCCGGTCCGCCCGGAACCGACGAGGAGGAGGAGATCCGCGCCGTCCACCGCTTCCTGCTGCGCACCCCGGCCCGGCTGATCGGCGTCTGGCTCCCGGACGGCGTCGGCGACCGCCGCCCGCAGAACCTGCCGGGAACCTGGGACCAGTACCCGAACTGGCGGCTGCCGATCGCGGACCGCGAGGGCCGGCCGGTGCCGCTGGAGGAGCTGACGGCCGCACCCCGGCTGCGCGCGCTGCTCGCTGTGTTCACGCAGCTCGGAGGCGGGTGAACGCCCGGTAGCGGACCCCGCGCGCGCGGCCTTCCGGGTGATTCGCTAACTTGAGACCGTGGACAAGAAGAACGCCCTGCGCGCCGGCGCCCTGGCCGCCGGTACGACGCTGATGATGCTGCTCATGTCGTCCCCCGCGCTCGCGCTGACCCGCGACGACGGCGACGACCCCGGCCCCGGCCTGAGCGTCGTCCAGACGCTGGGCCTCTACGTGCTGATCCCGCTCGCGCTGTTCGTCGTCATCGCCGGACTGGTCATGGCGCTGGACCGGTCCAAGATCAGGGTCACGATCCCCTCGTCCAAGGCGAAGTCCGAGGCCAGGGCCAAGGCCTGACCGGACACCGGTTCTTTCGCCGGGGGCGTCTGTCCTCCCGCCGGTACGCGCGCATCGCCGTACCCGGGTGAGACGGGCGCCCCCGGCGTTTTCCGTTCGGCGGGCACGGTCCGTCACTCCCGCGCAGGCGCGAGCCCCTCGCTGCGCACAGGGTGCGCCCCGGCGGCTTACTCCGCCGCCACGATGCGCTCGACGGCGGCCGTCACCAGGTGGTCCCGTTCCGCCTCCGTGAAGACGTCGGGCAGGGTGAGCTGCTCGACGATCAGCCAGTTGAACGCCAGCATGAGCAGCTTGACGGCCGTGGCGTCGCCGGGGAGGCCGGAGCTCTCGTGGTAGGCGACGTTGGCGTCGATGTCGGCCCGGACCCGCTCGGTGAGGACCTTGCGCAGCTCGGGGCGGCGGGTGGCCTCCAGGCGGAGTTCGAGCAGTGCGAGGTAGCCGGTGCGGAAGGCGGCGACGCGGTCGACCAGTTCACGCATCAGCTCGGCGTAGGTTTCCCGGTCGCGGCCGGCCACCTGCTGGCGGGCGATCGTGGCGTCGTCGGGCTGGAGCCGCTCGTAGACCCGGGCGCCGGCCTGAGTGAGCAGGCTGTCGCGGCTGGCGAAGTAGTTCGACGCGGTTCCGACGGGTACGGCGGCCTCGGTGTCCACCGCCCGGAAGGTCAGCCCCCGTGCGCCTTCCCTGGCCAGGACCTCGATCGCGGCATCCACGAGTGCGGCACGCCGCTGCTCGTTCCTTCTCACCATTGACACCACTCCAGGTGTAGTACTACGGTCAAACCACTTCACACATAGTACTACGCATGGAGGATCAGAGATGCGAAAGCTCGTGTACTACGTCGCCGTCACGCTCGACGGCCGCATCGCCGGCCCGGGCGGCGAGTACGACTTCTTCCCCGCCGGCGACGACCAGCAGGCCGCCGCCTACGCCGCCTGGAGCAACGCGCTGTACCCCGAGACCGTCCCGACCGCCCACCGCGCGGCCGTCGGCATCGCGGGCGCGCCGAGCCGGCGCTTCGACACCGTCGTCATGGGTCTGGGCGCCTATCGCCCCGCCCTCGACGCGGGAATCACCAGTCCGTACGCCCACCTGCGCCAGTACGTGGTGTCCAGCACGCTGGCGCTCGACACGGACCCGGCCGTCACCGTCGTCCAGGGTGACCCGGTCGGCCTCGTGCGGGAGCTCAAGCGGGACGAGACCGCCCTGGACATCTGGCTCTGCGGCGGCGGCAAGCTCGCGGGGGCTCTCCTGCCGGAGATCGACGAACTGGTGGTCAAGAGTTACCCGGTGATCGCCGGTGCCGGAATCCCGGCCTTCGACGGCGCCTTCGACCCCACGGTCTTCGACGTCGCCGAGCGCACCGCCTTTCCCAACGGCGTCACTCACACCCGCCTCACCCGCCGCTAGACGGTTTCGGCCCTGTCCCTCGGGGGGTTCGCTCAGGGGCTCGGCGCGGTCAGGTACCGCTGCACGGTCGGCCCGAGCCAGGCCAGCAGTTCCCCGTGGGTCAGCTCCCGTGCCGGCGGCAGCCGCAGTACGTAGCGGGTCAGGGCCAGCCCGAGCAGCTGGGCGGCACACAGGGCGGCCCGCGCGGGGGTCTGCTCGGGGTCGGGGCACACCTGCCGGGCCACCGGCAGCAGCTGGTCGCGGAAGATGCCCTGCATCCGCTCGGCCCCGGCCTGGTTGGTGGCGCCGACCCGGAGCACGGCCGTCAGCTCCTCGTTCTCCTCCCAGAGGCTCAGGAAGTGGCCCACCAGCGCCCGCCCGACCTCGTCCTTCGGCACCCGCGTCAGATCGGGCAGCCGCAGGTCCAGCGCGACGGCCGCCGCGAACAGCCCCTCCTTGCTGCCGTAGTAGCGCATCACCATCGACGGGTCGATGCGCGCCTCCTTGGCGATCGCGCGGATGGTGGCCCGCTCGTAGCCGTCCGTGGCGAACCGCTCGCGGGCGGCGTCGAGGATGGCGGTGCGGGTGGCGTCGGAGCGGCGCGCCTGGTTCGTCCTGGTGCCGTCGGTCATGACGACGAGCGTAAGTCAACATCCGTAGGCCAACAAGTGTTGACCCCGTCGGGGTGCCGCTCTAGGCTTGCCAACAAGCGTTGACCAACAGATGTTGGCCAACAACGTTGGCGAACGCCCGTTGACCAATGGGCGTTGGCACCCAGGAGGCCCACCATGACCGGCACCACGGGAAACAGCACGCGCAACGTCGACGGCAACGTCATAGTCGTCGGCTCCGGCCCCACCGGCCTGCTCCTCGCCGGTGATCTCGCCACCGCCGGCGTCCCGGTCACCGTCCTCGAAAGGCGCCCCCACGGCATCAGCAACCTCTCCCGCGCCTTCGTCCTGCACGCCCGCACCCTGGAACAGCTCGATGCGCGCGCCCTCGCCGACGACCTGGAGGCCGTGGGGCAGCCCCTCGACCGCCTCCGTCTCTTCGGCAGGCTCACCGTGGACCTCGCCGCCCTCCCCTCCCGCTTCCGCCACCTCCTCGTCCTGCCGCAGTACGAGGTCGAGAAGGTCCTGCAGCGGCGCGCGCTCGAGGCGGGTGCCGACTTCCGCTACGAGACCGAGCTGACCGGGCTCACCCAGGACGCGGACGGGGTGACCGTCGAGGCGCGCGGTCCCGAGGGGCGTACGCAGACGCTGCGCGCGGCGTACGTCGTCGGCGCCGACGGCATGCGCAGTGCCGTACGGGAGGCGATCGGGCTGCCGTTCCCGGGCAGGTCGGTGATCCGGTCGGTGGTCCTCGCCGACGTCAGGCTCGCCGAGGAGCCGCCGGCCCTGCTCACCGTCAACGCCGCCGGCGACGCCTTCGCCTTCCTCGCGCCGTTCGGTGACGGCTACCACCGGGTGATCGGCTGGCACCGCGGTCGCAACGTCCCCGACACCGAGCCGCTGGACCTCGCCGAGATCAAGGAGATCACCCGCCTCGCCCTCGGCCGGGACTTCGGGATGCACGACGCCCGCTGGATGTCCCGCTTCCACAGCGACGAACGCCAGGCGCCCGCCTACCGGGTCGGGCGGGTACTCCTGGCCGGCGACGCCGCGCACGTGCACACCCCGGCCGGCGGCCAGGGCATGAACACCGGGCTCCAGGACGCGGCCAACCTGAGCTGGAAGCTGGCAGCGGTCGTCACCGGCCGCGCGGACCCCGCCCTGCTCGACACCTACCAGGCCGAGCGGCACCCCGTGGGCCGGGCGGTGCTGCGCAGCAGCGGCGGGATCGTCCGCCTCGCCATGGCCAAGCGGCCCTGGACCCTCGCGGCCCGCGCCGCGCTCACCGTGTTCCTGAACGCCGTCGGCCCCGCCCGGCGCAGGGTCGCCGCCCAGGTCACGGGCATCGGCTACCGCTACCCCGCACCCCGTGGCACCCACTCCCTGACCGGCGCCCGTGTCCCGGACGTCGCCCTGGCCGGCGGCGGCCGTCTCCATGAGGCGCTGCGCGGCGGCCGGTTCGTGCTGATCGCCGCCGAGCCGTACGAGCCGGAGCCCGCCCGCGCGGACCGGCTGGCCGTGGCGCGCTGGGCGAGCGACCGCCGTACGACCGTGCTGGTCCGCCCCGACGGGTACGCGGCCTGGGCCGCCGACTCGGCCACCGCGGCGGACATCGAGGCGGCGGTCGCCGCGCACGTCGGCGGCTAGTGCCGGGTCTCCAGGGTTCCGGCGAGCAACTGCCTCAACAGGTCGGTCAGTTGGCCGACCTGTTCGTCGTCGAGGCGTGACAGGGCCTCCGTCTGGACCGCGAGGCCCGCGCCGACCGCCCGGTCGATGACGTCCAGTCCCTTCTCGGTCAGCGTCACCTTCAGGCCCCGGCGGTCGTGCGGGTCGGGGGAGCGGTGCAGCAGTCCGGCCTTCTCCAGCTTGTCGAGGCGACCGGTCATCCCGCCGGTGGTGAGCATGAGGGTGGCCGACAGCTGACGCGGCGAGAGGGTGTACGGCTCGCCGGCGCGGCGCAGGGTGGCGAGTACGTCGAACTCGCCGCGGGAGATGCCGTACGGCTGATACGCCTTCTCCACGCGGTCGCCCATGGTCCGGGAGAGGCGGTAGATCCGCCCGAAGACCTCCATTGCCCGGGAGTCGAGGTCGGGCCGCACGGCCGCCCACTGGTCGATGATCGCGTCGACGGGATCCTTCGCTGCACTCATGCGCCGAGTATCGCGCCGCGGACGGTCGCCAGCAAGAAAGTGGCTTGATGGAAAGTTGCTTAGTGCTAAGCTACTTCTCATCAAGCTACTTCCAGGGGGCATGATGGCCAGAGACAGCGAACGCATCCCAGGCGAGTGGGCCCTGCCGCTCACCGCCGCCGTCAACGGCGTCGGCACCGGTATGTACGTGCCGTTCACGCTGGTCTTCTTCCACGCCGTGACCGGGCTGTCCTTCACGGTCGTGGGCGCCGTCCTCACCGCGACCGGCCTCGCGGGCATCGCCGTACTGCCGCTCGCCGGGACGGCGGTGGACCGGTACGGGGCCAAGCGCGTGCAGTACGTGCTGTACGGCGTCCGGGTCGCCGGCTTCGCCCTCTACCCCTTCGCCCACTCCCTCGCCGCCTTCGCGGCCGTGGCCCTGGTCACGGCCGCCGCCGACCGGGCCTTCCCCGCCGTGCAGCAGTCCCTGATCGGCGAGGTGGCGCGCGGGACGGGACGGGACCGGCTGCAGGCGTCGACGCGCGCGCTGCAGAACGCCGGCAACGGCGCGGGCGCGCTGCTGGCCACGCTGGTCATCTCCCTCGCGGGCGGCTCCGGTTACACGTACGCGGCCTGGGGCAACGCCCTCTCCTTCGCGCTCGCCGCGCTGCTGCTGCGACCGCTGCGGCCGGTGCGTACGGCAGGTGAGGCCCCGGTCCCGCACCGGGCGGGCGCCGGCTACCGGCTCGTCCTCGCCGACCGGCCCTTCCTGGTCGTCACCGGCGCCAACCTCCTGAACGCCCTGAGCTATTCGGCCCTGTCGGTCCTCTTCCCGCTGTTCATGGTGGAGTGGCTGCACGGACCCTCGGTGCTCACCGGTGCCGCGTTCACCCTCAACACCGTGCTGTGCGCGGTGGCCGGGGTCGCCGTCGGCGCGCGGGTCCGCAGGACCGGTGCCCGGCGCACCCGGGCGGCGGCGCTGGGCGGGGGCCTGTTCGCGACCGCCTTCGCCGCGCAGATCGTGCTCGGCACCGTACGGCCGGCCTCGGTCACGGTCCTGGGCGGCGCCCTGGTCGCCGTGGTCGTCGTCTACACCCTCGGCGAGCTGATCCACAGCCCCGCCGCCCAGGTGCTCGCGGTCGAGGCGGCGCCCGAGGCGGTGCGCGGGCGGTATCTGGCGGCGTACCAGATGTCCTGGTCGCTGGCGAAGGCGGTGGCGCCCTCCCTGTTCACGGCCCTGCTCGCGCTGGACGCCCGGGCTCCGTGGGCCGTCCTCGTCCTGACCTCGGCGGTGGCGGCCGCCCTCCTGATCCGCACGGAACGCCACCTGCCGCCGGAGGCGGTACGCCCGCTGCCGGCGGATACGCCGCCGGCGCCGGTGGCCCGCGGCGGCGCCCCGGCCCGGGCCCGGGCCGCTGTTCCCGTCCCGGCCGCTGTTCCCGTCCCGGCCACTGCGTCTGCCCCCGTTCCCACCGACCCCGAAGGGACCCGGTCGTGAAGCGATCCGTCACCGTCCTGCTCACCGCGCTCGCCCCGGTCTCCTGGGGAACCACCTACGCGGTCACCACGGAACTCCTGCCGCCGGACCGCCCCCTGTTCACGGCGCTGCTGCGGGCCCTGCCCGCCGGACTCGTCCTGCTGGCGCTGACCCGGGTGCTGCCGCGTGGCGCCTGGTGGGGGAAGTCGCTCGCGCTGGGCGCGCTGAACATCGGTGCCTTCTTCCCGCTGCTGTTCGTGTCGGCGTACCGGCTGCCCGGTGGCCTGGCCGCCGTCGTCGGCTCGGTGCAGCCGCTGTTCGTCGTCGGCCTCTCGGCGCTGCTGCTCGGTCAGCGACCGTCCCCGCGCACGCTCGTCACCGGCGCCGTCGCCGCGCTCGGCGTCAGCCTCGTCGTCCTGCAGGGGGCCGGAAGGCTCGACGCCGTCGGCGTGCTCGCGGCCGTCGCCGCCACCGCCTCGATGGCCGCCGGCACGGTCCTGACCAAGCGGTGGGGCCGCCCGGACGGGGTCGGCCCGCTGGCGCTCACCGGCTGGCAGCTCACCGCTGGCGGGCTGCTCATCGCGCCGGTCGCGTTCCTGGCCGAGGGCGCCCCGCCCGCCCTGGACGCCCGGGCCCTCGGCGGCTATGCCTACCTGGCGCTGGCCAACACGGCGGTGGCGTACTGGCTCTGGTTCCGCGGCATCGGCCGGCTCACCGCCCCCCAGGTCGCCTTCCTCGGCCCGCTCTCCCCGCTGACCGCGGCCGTCGTCGGCTGGGCGGCCCTCGGCCAGGCGCTCACACCGGTGCAGGTGGCGGGCATGGTGCTGGCGTTCGGCGCGACGCTGGCGGGCCAGGGCGCAAGCCGCCCGGGATCGTTCGGTTTCTCTGAAAAGAAGAGTCGAAAACTTTCGATGGACCTGACAGATGG
This sequence comes from Streptomyces sp. NPDC037288, assembly GCF_055603265.1. Classification (NCBI taxonomy): domain Bacteria; kingdom Bacillati; phylum Actinomycetota; class Actinomycetes; order Kitasatosporales; family Streptomycetaceae; genus Streptomyces; species Streptomyces sp. NPDC037288. Next base: position 469,470 of record NZ_JBVJVY010000001.1, on the reverse strand, counting down.
GCCGCTGCGACGGTAGGAGCACACCGCACCACGACCTCCTCACCGAAAGGACCCCCGTGACAGCCGTCCTGCACCGCACTGGCACCGCCGTCGCCCCGGCCGCCACCCGCCGCCCGCGCGAGGCCGCCCCCCTGCTCGGCCTCGCCTGCGCCGCGCTCGCCACGGTCGTCTGTTCGGGCAGCTTCGTCACCTCCCGCGGCCTGCACGACAGTGTCCCGCCCGTCCAGCACGCCTTCTGGCGCTGGGTGATCGCCCTCCTCGCCGTAGCGCCCGTCGGCGCGAGGCAGGCCTGGCGCCAGCGGGCCCTGCTGCGCCGCCACGCCCGCTACGTCCTGCTCGTCTCCCTCCTCGGCGTGGCCGTCTACAACACCCTCGTCAACCAGGCCGGACTGACCACCCCCGCCGCCACCATGGGCGTGATCATGGCCGCCTCGCCGGTGCTGATGGCGGTGTTCGAACGGCTGGGCGGCGTACGACTCGGCGCACGGCGCACCACCGGGTTGCTCATCGCCTGCGCGGGCGTGGCCCTGCTGGTCGGCGGCGGCGCGGACTTCTCGCCCGGCGACCTGTGGATGATCGCCGCGTCCTGCTGCTTCGCCGGCTACAGCGCGCTGCTGCGCCGCAAGCCCGCCGAACTCGGCGGCACCGCCTTCCTGTTCACCACATTCCTGACCGGCACGGTCCTGCTGCTGCCCGCGCAGGCGGTGAGCGTGACCGTGCAGGGCTCCTTCCACCCCGCCCCCGGCACGCTCCTGCCCCTCCTCTACGTCGGCGTGGTCTCCTCCGCGCTCGCCTTCTTCGCCTGGAACAAGGCCATCCTCCTGATCGGCGCGACCCGCGCGGGCATCGTCTACTACCTCCAGCCGGTCTGCGTGGCCCTGCTGTCCTGGGCCGTACTCGGTGAGGCGACCACCTGGCCGCAGCTGCTGTCGATGGCGCTGATCCTGGGCGGGGTCATCCTGGGTGCCGGCTCCCGGCGCTGACGGCGGCGGCGTTGCCGGCGTTGTCCGTGCTGTCTGCGTTGTTCGCGTGTCCCAGCAGGACCATGGCGTCGTGGTCCGGGCTGCCCGGCCCGGCCTGGTACACGATGCTCACGCCCGCGAGCGGCGCCACCTCCTCCCGGCGCAGGCCCGCCGTGCGCCGCCGGCCGGTGGTGGCCGGCCCGGCCGGCGCGGGTACGCGCTTCAAGCTGATCCTCAACGCACTCCAGGCCGTCCACCTGGCCGGCTTCGGCGAGGCGCTGCGGCTGGCCGAGGCGGCGGGCCCGGACACGCGCCAGGTCGGCGAGGCCCTGCTGGACCGTCCCGGAGGTGTGGTCACCCGGCTCGCCTGGGACAGCCACCTCACTCCGCCCGAACCCGTCAACTTCTCGGCGAGTGGGCCCACAAGGACCTCGCCTACGCGGCCCGCACGGCCGACGCGGCAGGACAGCGGCGCCACCCCCTCCTCGACGGTGTGCTCACCCTCTTCCCCGCGGCGCTCGCCGAGGGGCGCGGCGAGGAGGACTGGAGCACGGTGAACCCGGTCGCCCGGGAGACCGGCATGTAGCGTGCCCGCATGGCCGAGTGGGACATCCGGAAGCTGCAGATCCTGCGCACCCTGCGCGAGCGCGGGACGGTGACCGCGACGGCCGGGGCCCTGCACATGACCCCGTCCGCGGTCTCCCAGCAGCTCACCAACCTCTCCCGGCAGCTCGGCGTACCCCTGCTGGAGGCGCGGGGCCGCCGGGTCCGGCTCACCGACGCGGCACGCCTGGTGCTGGCCCACACGGAGCCGGTCTTCGAACAACTGGAGCGCACCGAGGCGGCATTGGCGGCGTACAGCCAGGGGGAGGCGGGGGAGGTGCGGGTCGGGGCCTTCTCCACTTCGGTCCCCGCCCTGGTCGTACCGGCCGTACGGGCCCTGCGCGAGACGCACCCCGGGGTGACCGTCCGCATACGGGAGGCGGAGGCCGCCGAGGCCTACGACCTGCTGGCCGCCGGAGAGGTCGACCTGGCCCTGTCCCTCGCGGCGTCGGCGCCCAGCGCCGCCGACCCCCGCTTCACCCGCCTGCCCCTGCTCACCGACCCCCTCGACATCGCCCTGCCCCCCGACCACCCGCTCGCCGGCGCGGACTTTCTGACCCTGACCGACCTGGCCGCCGAACCCTGGATCTTCGGCGGCAGCGGCCCGTGGTCCGACATCACCCGCCGCGCCTGCGAGACGGCCGGCTTCAGCCCCCACCAGGGTCACTCGGCCTCCGGCTGGACGGCGATCCTCGCCATGGTGGAGGCCGGCATGGGCGTGGCCCTGATCCCGAGAATGGCCGCGGCCCGCCGCGACGGCGTCGCCATGCGCGCCCTCGGCCCGGACGGCCCGGTCCGGCATGTGACGGCGGCGGTACGCAGGGGCGGGGAGACGGGCCGGGCGGTGACGCACGTACTCGAAGCCCTGCAGAACGCGGCCACGGCCCGGGCCACTCCGGGGTGAGCCCGTACCGCAGCCCGTGGACCACACACGTGAAGGGCGCCCGGCATGCTGCCGGGCGCCCTTCGTCGCCGTGCGGTGTACTACTTCGCGGTCGCCGCGTCCGCCGCCTGGGCCCGCAGCGCCCGTTCGACGCCCGCGCGGGACTCCGAGACGAGGCGGCGCAGGGCCGCGTTCGGGTCGGCGGTGGTCAGCCAGGTGTCCGTCTTGGCGAGGGTCTCCTCGGAGACCTGGACCGCCGGGTAGAGGCCGATGGCGATCTGCTGGGCGATCTCGTGCGAGCGCGCGTCCCAGATGTCCTTGACGACCTCGAAGTAGCGGTCCGCGTACGGCGCGAGCAGCTCCCGCTGGTCGGTCTGGACGAAGCCGCCGATCACGGCCTCCTGCACGGCGTTCGGCAGCTTGTCGGAGTCGACGACCGACGCCCAGGCCTCCGCCTTGGCCTCCGCCGTCGGGCGGGCCGCGCGGGCGGTGGCCGCGTGCCGCTCACCGGCCGCGGTCTTGTCCCGCTCGTACTCGGCCGCGATCTCCGCCTCGTCGAAGCGGCCGACCGCCGCCAGCCGCTCCACGAACGCCCAGCGCAGCTCGGTGTCCACGGCCAGACCCTCGATGGTCTGGGTGCCGTCCAGCAGGGCCTCCAGCAGGTCCAGCTGCTCCGGGGTACGGGCGGTCGCCGCGAAGGCACGGGCCCAGGCCAGCTGGTGGTCGCCCGCCGGCTCGGCCCCGCGCAGATGGGCCAGCGTGGCGTCGGTCCAGCGGGTCAGCAGGGACTCGCGGGCGGCCGGGTCGGCGTACAGCTCGATGGCGAGCTTGACCTGCCGGTGCAGCGACTGCACCACGCCGATGTCGGACTCCTTGCCGATGCCGGACAGGACGAGCGAGAGGTAGTCGCGGGTGGCCAGCTCGGCGTCGCGGGTCATGTCCCAGGCCGAGGCCCAGCACAGGGCGCGCGGCAGGGAGGCCTCGAAGTCGCCGAGGTGTTCGGTGACCACCTTCAGGGAGTCCTCGTCCAGGCGGACCTTGGCGTACGACAGGTCGTCGTCGTTGAGCAGCACGACCGCCGGGCGGCGCTTGCCCGTCAGCTGCGGTACGGCCGTCAGCTCGCCGTCGACGTCCAGCTCGATCCGGTCGGTGCGCACCAGCTTGCCGGAGCCGGCGTCGAGGTCGTACAGGCCGACGGCGATGCGGTGCGGGCGCAGGGTCGGCTCGCCCTTGGCGCCGGCGGGCAGGGCCGGGGCCTCCTGGCGGACGGCGAAGGAGGCGATGACCCCGTCGGCGTCGGTGGCGATCTCCGGGCGGAGGATGTTGATGCCCGCCGTCTCCAGCCACTTCTTCGACCAGGTCTTCAGGTCACGGCCGGAGGTCTCCTCCAGCGCGCCGAGCAGGTCGGACAGGCGCGTGTTGCCGAACGCGTGCGCCTTGAAATACGCCTGCACGCCCTTGAAGAACTCGTCCTCACCGACGTACGCGACGAGCTGCTTGAGCACGCTCGCGCCCTTGGCGTACGTGATGCCGTCGAAGTTGACGAGGACGTCGTCCAGGTCGCGGATGTCCGCCATGATCGGGTGCGTGGACGGCAGCTGGTCCTGCCGGTACGCCCAGGTCTTCATCGAGTTGGCGAACGTGGTCCACGAGTGCGGCCAGCGCGAGCCGGGCGCGGCGGCCTGGCAGGCGATGGAGGTGTAGGTGGCGAACGACTCGTTCAGCCACAGGTCGTTCCACCACTCCATCGTGACGAGGTCGCCGAACCACATGTGGGCCAGCTCGTGCAGGATGGTCTCGGCCCGGACCTCGTACGCCGCGTCGGTCACCTTGGACCGGAAGACGTACTGGTCACGGATGGTCACCGCGCCCGCGTTCTCCATCGCGCCCGCGTTGAACTCCGGCACGAACAGCTGGTCGTACTTCGCGAACGGGTACGCGTAGTCGAACTTCTCCTGGAACCAGTCGAAGCCCTGCCGGGTCACCTCGAAGATCGCGTCCGAGTCCAGGAACTCGGCGAGCGAGGGCCGGCAGTAGATGCCGAGCGGCACGGACTGGCCGTCCTTCTCGTACACGCTGTGCACGGAGTGGTACGGGCCGACGATCAGCGCGGTGATGTACGACGAGATGCGCGGGGTCGGCTCGAAGGCCCAGACGTTGTCCTTGGGCTCGGGCGTCGGCGAGTTCGAGATCACCGTCCAGCCCTCGGGCGCCTTCACGGTGAACTGGAAGGTGGCCTTCAGGTCCGGCTGCTCGAAGGAGGCGAAGACGCGGCGGGCATCCGGGACCTCGAACTGGGTGTAGAGGTAGGCCTGCTCGTCGACGGGGTCGACGAAGCGGTGCAGGCCCTCGCCGGTGTTGGTGTAGGCGCAGTCCGCGACGACCCGCAGGACGTTGCGCCCCTCCAGCAGCCCCGGCAGGGCGATCCGCGAGTCCTTGAAGACCTCGGCGGGGTCCAGCTCGTCGCCGTTGAGGACCACCTCGTGGACGGCCGGCGCCACCAGGTCGATGAACGACTCCGCGCCCGTGCGGGCGACGTCGAAGCGCACCGTGGTCACGGACCGGTAGCTGCCGCCCTCCTGCGCACCGGAGAGGTCGAGATCGATCTCGTACGAGTCAACGGTGAGCAGCTCGGCCCGCTGCTGCGCCTCTTCGCGAGTCAGGTTTGTGCCAGGCACGCGGTCATCTCCTCGTTATGTGTCGGTTGCGCCATCCTTCCATGGGACCCGCAGGGAGCGCGATGTCCGGTTCCCGCCGGTCAGCGAGGCGCCGCGGCGGGACGCTGGACCCATGACGACGACACCCACCCCGCGCCCCGTCCCGTCGCGCGTTCTGAAGGAGCTGCGGACCGCCGATGACGCGGGGCGCCCCATGGCCCCCTTCACCGACGAGGAGGGCGGCGCCCCGCTGCGCTGCTGCCTGCGCCGCAGCGAGCCCGGCGAACCGATCGCCCTGGTCTCGTACGCGCCGCTGCGCCGCTGGGCCGCCGAGACGGGCGCCGAACCCGGCGCGTACGACGAGCGGGGCCCGGTCTTCATCCACGCCGAGGACTGCCCGGGCCCGTCCGGCACCGCCGCCCTGCCCTTCCCGGACGCCCACCGCGTACTGCGCCGCTATGCGGCCGACGGCCGCATCCTGGGCGGTCGCCTGGTGGAGCCCTCGCAGAGCTTCGACGAGGCCTTCGCGGACGCCTTCGCCGACCCGGAGGTGGCGGTGGTGCATGTGCGGGCGGTGGAGTACGGCTGCTTTCTGTACGAGGTACGGCGGGAGGGCCGCGACGCCGGCCGACGCCGGTAGACGGAGGCCCCGGGCCTGACCGCCGTCCCGGGGTGACGGGGGCCCCTCTCACCGGGCTGGCGGCCCTCCTCCTGGGCCCGGCGTACGCGAGGGGCGGCCACGTGACCGTGACCGCCCCTTGCGTACGGGTGACCTACCTGGCGGACAGCTCCGCCGCCACCAGCTCCGCGATCTGGACCGCGTTCAGCGCGGCGCCCTTGCGGAGGTTGTCGTTGGAGATGAACAGGGCGAGGCCGTTGTCCACCGTCTCGTCGCGGCGGATGCGGCCGACGTACGACGGGTCCTGGCCGGCCGCCTGCAGCGGGGTCGGGATGTCGGAGAGGGCCACGCCCGGCGCCTTCGCGAGCAGCTCGGTCGCGCGCTCCGGGGTGATCGGGCGGGTGAAACGGGCGTTGACCTGCAGGGAGTGACCGGAGAAGACCGGGACGCGCACGCACGTGCCGGAGACCTTCAGGTCGGGGACCTCCAGGATCTTGCGGGACTCGTTGCGCAGCTTCTGCTCCTCGTCGGTCTCGTTCAGACCGTCGTCGACGATGGAGCCCGCCAGCGGGAGCACGTTGAAGGCGATGGTGCGCTTGTAGACGTTCGGTTCGGGGAAGTCGACCGCCTGGCCGTCGTGGGTCAGCCTGTCGGCCTCGGCGGCGGCCTTCTGCACCTGGCCGTGCAGCTCGGCCACGCCCGCGAGACCCGAGCCGGACACCGCCTGGTAGGTGGCGACGACCAGCGCCTCCAGGCCCGCCTCCTCGTGCAGCGGCTTCAGGACCGGCATCGCGGCCATCGTCGTGCAGTTCGGGTTGGCGATGATGCCCTTGGGGCGGTCGGCGACCGCGTGCGGGTTCACCTCGGAGACCACCAGGGGTACGTCCGGGTCCCTGCGCCAGGCGGAGGAGTTGTCGATCACCACGGCGCCCTGGGAGGCGACCTTTTCGGCCAGCGCCTTGGAGGTCGCGCCGCCCGCGGAGAAGATCACGATGTCGAGGCCGGTGTAGTCGGCGGTCGCCGCGTCCTCCACCGTGACACCGTCCAGCACGGTGCCGGCCGAGCGGGCCGAGGCGAACAGGCGCAGCTGCGTCACCGGGAAGTTCCGCTCCGTGAGGATCCCGCGCATGACCGTGCCGACCTGACCGGTGGCTCCGACGATTCCGACCCTCACAGTGACTCCCTCTTTGTGTCTCGTGCATGACCGGGGCTTTTCCATCATGCGGCCGACCCCGGTCCACCTGTCCAATTCTTTGCGAGGCGTGCCCGAAGAGTGGGACACGATCACCCGGCGGACGGTTCCGTACGTCCGCCCAGCACCCCGCTGAGCTGGAGAAATTCCCTCAGCCGGGCACCCGGGCCGCAAGCTGTGCTGTCCCGCCCCTGCCCGTCCGGGTCATGGCCACACGGCGGTGTGACGTACGCCTCTGCGGGCGGCCGACGCAGGTGGGGGCGGGTGCCCGAACGGACACCCCCCCCCACTGAGCCGCTCCGGGTTACGGCGTGACCTTCCCGATCTTCACGTTGCCGGTGCCCGCGACCGTGCCGCGTGCGTTCACCAGCTGGACCCGGCCGAAGAACTCGCGGCCGGCCGGTGCCTCGGCGGCGGCCGTGACCTGGCCGGAGACCGTGGCCGACGCGCCCGTGCCGAGTGCGACCGGCGTCGAGTCGTCCACCGTGACCGTGCCGAGCGTGGGGGAGAAGAACACGTCCCGGTAGTCGTAGTCGGTGGCACCCGACGGGACCGAGTATCCGACGACCTGGATGGTGTACGTCCCGGCGGCGGGGGACGGCACGGAGACCGCCTCCTCCGAGTCGCCGTCGGCGGACTGGGCGACCTGCTTGCCGCTCGCGTCGTACACGGTCAGGTCGAGGTCGGCCGCCGCGTCGGAGACGTTGCCGATCGCGACGTCCAGGGACTTGGCACCGGCCGGCACGTCCACCGTGGTGGTCTGCTTCTCACCCTGCTCGAGGGACGGGCGAGCCGTCCTGGCGGAGCCGAGCGGGCCGCCGACGAGCTTGCCGTCCAGGGCCGCGTACGTGTTCGTGACCTTCCAGGTGGCGGCAGCCGGAGTGCCCACCTTCGCCTCGGGCACGGTCACCGTCGCCGGGTCGAAGGCCGCCCCCAGGACGGAGACGTCCAGCGTGTACGGGTTGTCCAGCAGCGGGGACGTACGCCGGGCCTCGACCTCCACCTCCCAGACACCGGGCTGCGGATCGGCGTAGGAGCGCACGTCGGGCTTGCAGCCGTTGCCGTCCAGGTAGTTCGGGTAGCAGTAGGGGGTGCCGGTGTTGTCCACCGGGGTGCCGTACGGGTGGATGGCGATGAACCGGGTCTGGCTCTTGTCCTTCAGCCCGCCGATCGCGACCTCCAGCGACTTCGCGCCCTCGGGCACGGTCAGGAAGTACGACCGCGTGCTGTTGCGCTGCACCGAACCCTTCGCCGAGTAGGCGTACTTCACCGGGGTGGAGACGACCACCGTGGTGAGGATCTGCTGGTCGACGCCCTCCGTCCGCGGGTCGTCGACCTCCAGGACCGCGCTCTTGACGCCCGTGGACGCCGGGGCCGCCTGGACCCTCACCGTCACCGGCCGGTTCAGCGGCAGCCGCACCGCGTCGTCGCCGGCGATCCGGAAGGTGCGGCCGGCGTTGTTCGCGAAGTGCAGCTCGTGCCGGACCGGCTTGGCGGGGCCGGAGGTGCGGGTGACGGTGATGTCGTACGTCTTCTTCTCACCCGCCTTCAGGCCGCCCTCGCGGTCGTACAGACCGGTGCCGAAGCCAGGGGTCTTCAGGTTCTGGTCGAGCGCGGTGTCGACCGGCGCCTTCACCGTGTACGCGTGCGCGTCGGCGCCGTGCCGGATGGCGTCCCAGGCGTCCACGACGTCGATCAGGCCCGCGCCCTCCTCGTACGCCTGCACTCCGTCGATGTGGTCCGCCGTCGAGGTCAGCGCCGTGCGCAGCGTGGCGGGCGGCAGCGCGATGCCCTTCGCCTTGGCGGCGCTCAGCAGCAGCGCGGAGGCTCCCGCCGCCTGCGGGGAGGCCATCGAGGTGCCCTGGAGCATGGAGTAGCCGGCCGGCAGCGAGTAGCCCGCCTCCGCGACCGGGGAGCCGGGCAGCCAGGTCTGGGTGGAGTTGATCGCGGCCCCGGGTGCGACCAGGGTCGGGGTGAAGCCGCCGTCCTCCCGCGGGCCACGCGAGGAGAAGGGCATCATCTGGTACTTCTTCCGCACCGCCGAGCCGTAGTTCGCGGCCCACGTCTCCTTGGAGATGGCGGCGCCGACCGAGATCACCTTGTCGGCGAGGCCGGGGTCGCCGATGGTGTTGGCACCCGGTCCGGAGTTGCCGGCCGAGATCACCAGCTGCACGCCGTAGGTGTCGATGAGCCGGGTGTACAGCTCGGCGCGCGCGTTGTTGCCGTCGTTCAGGGCCGGCAGGCCGCCGATCGACATGTTGACGATGTCGACGCCCCGGCCCGCGACCAGGTCGATCATGCCCTCGGTGAGGGCGACGTTGGTGCAGCCGCCGGTCCAGGTGCAGGCGCGGGACGACACGAGCTTCGCGCCGGGAGCCGCACCGTTCATCTTCCCGCCGAACAGGCCGTTGGCGGCGGTGATGCCCGCGACATGCGTACCGTGCTCGGACTCGATGACGCCGATGTTGACGAAGTCCGCCTTCTTGCCGGCCCAGGTCCCGCCGTAGGGGTCCATCGGCACGTCCTTGCGGATCTGCACGACGAACGGCACCCGCTCGGCCACGTCGGTCTTCGGATCGTCGGTGCCGAAGTACCCGACCTGGTAGCCGTCCTTGTACGGCTTCATCGGCGTGTCGTCGGTGAAGTCGCGGTTGTTGTCCAGGTCGACGGTGACCGTGCCGGCCGCCGGGTCGTACAGCACGCCCCAGCTGTCGGTCGTGTCGCCGTCCCGGTTCAGGTCGCCCTTCTCGTCGCCGCCCGTGGTGGCGGACTCCTTGAAGGTGCTGATCTGGTACGAGCCGGAAGGCGCCGTCCAGGTCGCGCCGCCGTAGGAGAAGCCGGGCCCGGAGACCGCGGTGACCATCGGACGCCAGGTCTGGTCCCCGTCGGCGATCGGGTCGGTCGAGGTCACCCAGTCGACGATCTTCCGCTCGCCGGTGGTGGTCTTCTGCAGCGCCGGGTGGCCGAGGTCGACGCCGGAGTCGAGGATGCCGATGGTGATGCCCCGGCCGTCCGCCTTCGGGTGCTCCCTGACGAACTCGACGGCACCGGTCTCGAAGGAGGGGTTGTACGGGTTCGCGGCGGGGGTGTTCTCGCCGGGGCCGGGGTAAGCGGCCGTCACCGCACCGGACTTCGTGCCGTTCGGCGCCGGGTCGTCGAGCGGTATCTCCTGCTTGAGGTCGATGGCGTGGACCGAGGAGAGTTTCGCGGCGGCGGCGATGGCCGAGTCGGCCCCGGCCGTCGGCACGGTGGCGCGGACATAGCCGACCTTGTCGTAGGTACGGCCCACCGAGCCGCCCTTGACCGCGTCCAGTTCCTTGACGACCTGCTCGGTCTGCCCGGGGGCCGTCGCGATCATCAGCGTGACGTTCTTGTCGCCGTCGGCCTTGGCCTCGGCGAGCAGGCCGGCGTCGTCCGAACCCAGCTTCTCCTGGGCGGACTTGACGCCGGATCCGGCGGGCGGCGCGTCCGCGGCGAGGGCCAGGGGTATCGGCCCGGCCGCAGACAGGGCGGCCACCACGCCCACGGCCACGGCTATGCGGGCCAGGCGTCTCGGGCCGGGTATGGGATCACGCTCGTGCGTGCGGTTCATCGGCATCCCTCAGGTAAAGGAATTGAGCGGACGAGAGCGCTCAGCTTTACCCAAGGGGCAGTTCTTTGGGGATCGTTGACCGAATCGATATCGGTGTATGGGGAAAACCCGCTATGCCGCTACCGGTGTCGGCCCCGAACGGCCGGGGACGCGGTCAGTTCTCCTTCGAGCGCGCGTAATGCCGGGACGCCTTCGCGCGGTTGCCGCACGCGGCCATCGAGCACCAGCGGCGGGTGCCGTTGCGGGACGTGTCGAAGAAGTGCAGGATGCAGCCGCCGCCGGCGCAGGTCCGGATGCGCTCCGGGGCCCGGGTGATCAGCTCCAGGTAGTTCCGGGCGGCGAGCCAGGCCGGCCCCCACGACGGATCGGCGAACTCCGGGTCCTCGGCGGGGCCGTCGGGGGTCAGCCGGGCCCGGATCCGCCCGTGTGCCAGTACGGCGTCCACGAGCGGTGCCGCCTCCCGCGGCGACCCGTGCACCGCGACCCTGATCGCCTCGCGGGCCTCACGCAGATGCTCCAGTGCCTCCGGGCCCGCCGCATGGTCCCCGGCCAGCCGGTTGCTCGCGAGCCACACCGCCAGCCCCTCGGTGTCGGCGAGCAGGTCCTGGGTGACGCCTTCCCGGTTCCACCGGGTGTTGAGCAGATCGAGCGCGAGGGGCTCGCCGGTGAGGGGGCGGGGGTCGTGAGGGGCGGTCATCGGGCACTCCTTGTCCTCTAACCGCTCAATTGTATGTGAGCGGTTGACCGCCTTGCTTCTAACCCTCTAATGTGAATGACGAAGGTTATAGGCCGCCTAGAAGGGGAACACCATGGCTCCGCGCATCGCGCACGCAGGTCTGAACGTCACCGACCTCGACCGCTCGCTCGCCCTGTACCGCGACCTCCTCGGCTTCGCCGTGCTCGCCGAGGGCAAGGAGGACGACCAGCGCTGGGCGATGCTGGGTGAGAGCGGCGGCGCCCCGCTCGTCACGCTCTGGCAGCAGGCGCAGGGGGCGTACGACAGCGCTCGCCCGGGACTGCATCACCTCGCCTTCGCGGTCGACTCGATCGACCGCGTCCAGGAGTACGAGACCGCGCTGCGGGCCGCCGGAGCGGACTTCGCCCACGACGGCGTGGTCGCCCACCGCGAGGGCGGGACCTCGGGCGGGATCTTCTTCCATGACCCGGACGGCATCCGCCTGGAGATCTCCGCCCCCCTCGGCCCCGACGGCGCCCCGGCACCCCACACCTCCGCCCCGACCTGCGGATTCTTCTAGTCATGGGCACCTATCACGCGGGCTCGCTCGCCGTGCAGGAACTGATGGGCGTACGCGACCGCGCCGACCACGTGGGCCGCTCCCTCGGCCAGGACATCAAGCCGGTCGCAGCGGCCTTCCTGGAACTGCAGCCCCTGCTGGTCGTGGGCGCGGCGGCCCCGGAGACGGGCCGGGTGTGGGCATCCGCACTGACGGGCACGCCGGGATTCCTGCGGGCCACGGGCCTCAGGCAGATGTCGGTCACTACGCACACCGTGCGGGACGGCCCGCCCGAAGGGGCGCGGGGCACTGCGCGAGCAGCCACAGACGGCCCGCACGCGCGCGACGGCCTGCGCCACCCCCTCGCGACCGCGCTGAAAACCCCTCGCACCCCGATAGGCACCATCGCCCTCGACCCCCGCACCCGCCGCCGCATGCGCCTGAACGGCCGGCTGAGACCGACATCACGGGGCTTCGCGGTCGAGGCGGACCAGGTCTTCGCCAACTGCCCCAAATACATCCAGCGCAGGGAGTCGTACGAAACCCTTCCCGGCCGCACACCGGGCACCCCCCTCCTCCTGACCGAACTCACCGGTCAGGCAGCGCAGTTCATCAGGTCGGCCGACACCTTCTTCCTGGCCACCGCGCACCCCGGTGGAGTCGACGCCAGCCACCGGGGCGGCAACCCCGGCTTCGTCCACGTCGCGTCACCCCGCGAACTGGCCTGGCCGGACTACCCCGGCAACGCCATGTTCCTCACCCTCGGCAACCTGCGCACCGACCCCCGCGCCGGGCTCCTCTTCCTCGACTGGGCCACCGGCACCACCCTCCAGCTCACCGGCGAGGCACACACCGCCTTCACCGCCGCAGGCGACCGCACCATCCGCTTCACCCTCACCGAGGCCCTGTGGACCCCGGCCGCCCTGCCCCTGCGCTGGTCGGCGCCCGAATATTCACCGGCCAATCCGGACGTGCCGGGCTAACGTCCGGGAATGCGACGGAACCTGAGGGTGGCGGCCTACGCCGTATGCGTCCGGGACGGTCGGATCCTGCTCGCCCGTTCACCATCCCCCGACGGAACTCCCGAGTGGGTCCTGCCGGGCGGCGGCATGGAGCACGGCGAGGATCCGTACGACACCGTCCGCCGCGAGGTCACCGAGGAGACCGGCTACCGCATCGAGGTGACCGGGCTCCTCGGCGTGGACTCCCGGCGCCATCTCTTCCCCCGCCGAGGGCTGCGGCGCACCACCGCCCACCACGCCCTGCGTCTCCTCTACGCAGGAGAGGTCACCGGCGGCGAACTCCGGTACGAGGTCGGGGGGTCCACCGATTTCGCCGCATGGCAGGACCTCTCGGCCCTGCCGGACCTGAACCGGGTGCGTCTGGTGGACATCGCGTTGCGGCTGTGGCGGGAGCGTCCCGCAGACGGTCATCTCGCCGCCCGGGTCCCACTCCTACCCCAAGAGATGAACGAGGAGTAACCGCCCCTCGGCCACGCGCAATCCACTCCGTGACCGCGTCCCGTACCCCGTGATCCACGTACGGTGATCGGTGCTGCGCGTTGCCGCCGCGTTCACGCGCAGGTCATCCCGGGTGCCAAGCATCCAGAGTGAGCGGGGCGTTCGCGCAGGCGACGGCCCGCGACCACTGCCGACGCGTTCGCACCCGGGGAGATCGCGCCATGTCGCGCATACGCTCTGTCGCCACCTCCGCCCAGCAGGTCAACCGCCGTACCGTCCTCGCCGCCGCCGGAGCGGTCTCGCTCTCCGCGGGCGTCGGCTACGCCCTGCGCCCCACCGACAGCCAGGCCGCCACCTCCTCCACCGAGGCGCCCGTCGCCGCCTCCCGGAAGGTCTCCGCCGCGGCCTCGCTCGCCCCCTACACCAAGGGCACCACCCTCGCCTCCGTCGCCACCCCCCGGAACAGCTCCGGCTACCGGCGCCTGGCCGACGGCCCGGGCTGGAAGCGGGTGGTGCGCAGCGAGCTGGCCGCCCCCAAGTCCGGCCGTGCGGGCCGCCGTACGGCCCTCGCCGCGTTCGTCCAGTTCACCGACCTGCACCTGATGGACGTCCAGCACCCCCTGCGCTGGGAGTTCCTGCGCTCGGCCGATACGCACTCCTGGCGCCCGCACGAGGCGCTCACCGTGCCCGGCGCCATCTCGCTCGTCGAGCGGGTCAACGCGCTGCGGGGCGCCCCCGTCACCGGCGCCCCGCTCCACTTCGTCATGACCACCGGCGACAACACCGACAACAACGCCCACTCCGAGCTGGAGTGGTTCATGAAGGTGATGAGCGGTGGCCGTATCACCCCCGACTCCGGGGACCCCAGGCACTACGAGGGCGTGCAGAACAGCGGCCTGCAGCTGTACTGGCAGCCCGATTCCGCCACCCGCGACGGCGACAAGGCGCTCGGCTTCCCGCACCTGCAGGGCTTCCTGGCCGCCGCGATCCGCGAGGTCCGAAGCCCCGGCCTCGACCTGCCCTGGTACTCCACCGTCGGCAACCACGACGCCCTCCCGCTCGGCGCGTACGGCTCCCACGGCGACCCCTACCTCGCCGAGGCGGCCATCGGCGGCAAGAAGCTGATGAGCGTCCCCGCCGCCGACGCCAGGAAGCTCCTGGACGCCATCAACCACGCCAAGGACCCCAAGGGCACCGGCTACCGCGACTTCCTCAAGGCCCACGCCCGGTCCATGCGCTCGGTCACTCCGGACGAGAGGCGCGCCCCGTACACCCCGACCGACTACCTCAAGGCCCACCTGGACCCCGCCCACCAGGGCCACGGCCCGGTCGGCCACGGCTACTCCTCGGCGAACGTCGACGCGGGCACCCAGTACTACGCCTTCCGCGTCTCCGAGGACGTCATCGGCATCAGCCTCGACACCACCGACCCCGGCGGCCACTACAACGGCTCGATCGGCACCGCCCAGCTCAGGTGGCTCGACCGGACACTCAGGGACAACAAGGACTCCTACGCGGTCGTCTTCAGCCACCACACCAGCACGAGCATGAACAACACCCGCCCCGACCCGGCCCGCCCCGGCGAACGGCGCCACACCGGCGCCGAGGTGCTCTCCGTCCTCTCCGCCCACGCCCAGGTCCTGGCCTGGGTGAACGGCCACGTCCACAAGAACGTCATCACCCCGCACCAGACCTCCGGCGGCCGGTCCTTCTGGGAGATCTCCACCGCCTCGCACATCGACTACCCCCACCTGGCCCGCATCATCGAACTGGTCGACAACAAGGACGGCACGATCTCCGTGTTCACCACCCTGATCGAGTCCGCCGCCCCGCACCGCACCGACTACGCCGACCTCTCCCAGACCGGCCTGGCCGCTCTCTACCGCGAGCTGGCCTACAACGCGCCCGGCGCCAGCAAGACACTCGCGGGCGGCGCGGCCGACCGGAACACGGAGCTGGTGCTGAAGAAGGGCTGATTCCAACGGCGACCGGTCCGGCGACCAGCGCACCGCCGGAGGCTGCTGCCGCGGTGGGCATCGGCATCCTCTGTATCGATGTCCGGGGCGTCGTGGCGTAACGCGGCATGCGGAAATGCGAGGCCTCTTGTTCACGTATGCGTAACACACCCGCAATGTCCATACCGCCTCATATCGGCTAACCCGGTTCGGACGGGGATGGCTCGATCTTTTCGATCATTTATGCAAGGCGGGTGGTCGCGTGCGTCAGAGGCACGGACTGCGGGTGCTGTCGGTCTACGAGGGTTTCTTCTCCGGAGGAGCCCGGATCGTGCACAGCGACGTCGTACGGGGACTGGCCGAGGGCGGCCAGTCCCACCAGATACTCAGCATCCACGGCGAGGTCCGGCGCGAGGCCACCCGGCAGCGCATGGAGGACGACGCCTGCTACCGGGCCCTGACCGCCGACGGCATCGGCGTCACCTCGCTCGGCCGCAGCGCGGGCCTGGTGGACGGGGCTCTCGCGGCGAACGTTTTCAGCGGGCCCGAGATGGCCGAAACGGCCCGGGCGATGGCCGGGGCCGATGTGATCCTCTCCCTGAAGGAGCAGCCGCTGGCCCTGCTGAACCAGGCCGGCCTGCCCCGCCGCCCGGTCGTGGTCTGCCTGCACCGCTCGGACCCGGAGAACCAGGGCCCGGCACTGGACGAGCTGAAGGCCGCCATCACCGACGGCACCGTGGCCGCGTGCGTGTGCTGCGCCGAGTCCACGCGGGCCGCCTACGAGGCCGCCGGTATCCCGGGCCGGCTGCTGCACGTCATCCCCAACGGCGTCGACCTGCTCCGCTTCCGCCCGGACCCGGCGGCCCGGCTGGCGTTCCGCACGTCCCTGGGCATCCCGGCCGCCGCACCGGTGGTCGTCTTCGCGGCCCGCTACGCCCCGATGAAGAACATCCCGCTCCTCCTGCGCGCCGCCCGCGCCTGGCTCGCCCGCGAGCCCGAGGGCCACGTCCTGATGTGCGGCGCGGGCATGAACGACACGAACCCCGCTCTGTGGTCCGACATCGAGACCGCGTTCGGCGCCGACCGGCGGCTCGCGGAGCGGATCCGCCTGCTCGGCGTGCGCCGTGACATGGAGACCGTCTACGCCGGTGCCGACGTCGTCGCGCTGACGTCCGCCTCGGGGGAGGCGGCGCCGCTGTGCCTGATCGAGGGCATGATGTGCGGCGCCGTGCCGGTGACGACGGACGTGGGCGACAGCGCGGAGATCGTCCGGGGCCACGGATTCGTGACCCCGCAGGACCCCGACGCCGTCGCGCTGGCCTGGACGGCGGCGGTCGCCGGCCGCGCCGGTCTCGCCCCGGCACTGGCGGCGAGCCGCGAACGCTTCAGCCGTACCCGCATGATCGCGGCGTACGCCGCGCTGCTGGACGGCGTCCACACGAGCGGCGCCGCGCGGCTGCCGACGCTGCCCGGGCCGCTGTAGCGGTCAGGACACCCGGGTGAGGACCGGGAGGTAGCCGAGGGCCTGTCCCGGTGCCGTGGGGTGGTACGACTCGGTGATCGCCGGCACGTCGACACCGTGCAGCCAGGGGCTGGCCGAGCAGATCTCGTGGCCGGCGAAGGCGGCGGTGACGTCGGCGAAGGTGAAGCCGTGCTCGACGGCGCCTTTGGCGATCACCTCGTCCAGGTGGTCCACGGCGCCGTTGACGGCGGCGCGGTCCCTGTCCGCGAGGCCCAGTCGGCAGGTGCCCTGCAGGTGGTACAGGTGCGGATAGCCCAGCACCACGACGTGGGCGGCGGGCGCCCGGTCCCTGATCGCCGTGTAGAGGCGGTCGAGGTTGCGTGCGAGCGTCCCGTCCATCGAGGTGCGGGCACGGGAGACGGCGGACCGGCACCGGGTGTCGCCGCCCAGCGCGCAGGCCGTCATGACCGCGGCGAAGCCCGAGTCGCTGCCGCCGACGGTGAGGGTGACCAGGCCCGTGCGCGCGCTGAGGTGGCCGAGCTGGTCGGCCAGGACGTCGGTCGTCCGGGCGCCGTTGCAGGCGGCGAAGGTGAACGACGACGGCGCGTGGGCCTCGGCCCACAGGACCGGGTACGCCCGGGAGCTGCGCTTGCACTCCGGGCCGGAGGACAGGTAGTCGCCGGCTCCGACGCCGGCCGAGTAGGAGTCGCCGAGCGCGACGTAGCCGGTGGCCGCGGGCGCCACTTCCGCCGTCGCGGGGTCGGCGAAGGCGCAGGCAGCCGCCAGGAGGAGGGAGCAGGCACCCGCCGCTGTTCGGGACTGTCTCATGACTCCCCTCCTATCGCGGGCCCGCCCGGCTCCGCCCGCCGGGCTCGTCCGCCCGGGTGAACCCTCACCCGGGTGGCGCACCAGGAGTTGACGGGTGGCGGCACGCACGAGGAGGGGCCACCGGACGCGGTGGCCCCTCCTCTCCCCTCCTGGTGTCCTCTCCGGCCGTCACTACCGGGGAAGCACCACGACATAGGCGGCCGGGTCGCGGTCGGCCGACGCCATCAGGGCCGTACGGACCACCGCCGCCTGCTGTTCCATCCCGTCCCGCAGCTTCTTCGGGGTGAGGTACACGACCGTGATCCCCAGGCGTTCCAGGTGCTCGCGCTTGCGGGCGTACTCCGACCACAGCGCGTCCTCATCCTGCCGATGGCCTTGCCGGGTCGCGCGCGTGTCCAGCTCCACCGCCACCGCCTGGTCGGGCCAGTACGCGTCCAGGCCGCCGAGGTGCGGGCCGCCGGGCAGCCGCAGGTCGACGTTCCAGACCGGGTCGGGCAGCCCGTACTCGGCGACCATCCGGTACAGCCGGTCCTCGGCGATCGAGCGGCCCTCCGCCACGAGCGCGTCCACCGCGTCCACCACGTGCGGGCGGTTCAGCAGCTTGGCGTGGGTCAGCTCCCGTACGACCGAGGCCGGTTCGCAGTGGCCGCCGCGTACCGCCTCGGTCAGCAGCCGCCGTACCGCCTCCGCGTCCGTCAGCTCCGCCACCGCGTCCGCCAGCGCCCGCGGCACCGGCGCCACCGGCAGGCCCGTCACCGACCTGGGCCTGGGCAGGGACGGGGTGCGCAGGACGCGGACGAAGCCCGTGGAGCGCAGCCGGCGCAGCCGCGGGACCAGGACGTCGACGTGGTCCAGGGAGAGCAGCGGCGGGGTGGCCGAGAAACCGTAGAGGGTGAGGGCGGCCAGGCCCGTGATCATCGCCTCCGCGTAGACCGGGCGGTGCGGTTCCTCCGCCGTCGGCTGGGCCGGGACGCCCGGCGTGGACTCGCGGGCCGCGTACAGCAGGGCCCCGTGCAGACGCTCCTCGTTCGTCGGCGGTCCGGGGTGCAGCAGGACCACGTTCGGCAGCAGCAGCTGCCAGGGGCCGCCGGGACGGCACTGGTCGGTCAGCTCGTTCGTCGTCACGCCGTGGGCGCGGAGTTGAGCCGTCGTCAGGACGCGGCGGTGGACCTCGGAGAGGTGGCGGAGGGGGCGGGGGGAGAGCGGGGTGTTGTGCGTCATGGCGTCGGGATTCCCGCGCCGGGTCCCCGCTTTAACCGCTGTTACACGCCCGTCGAGAAATGCGGACAAGGTGGGACTAAAGGTCAGGTGTTCGGATGCCGAGTAGGGAAGCAAAACCCCTGGTCCGATCGGGTGCGGATCAGGGGTTACGGCTACTCTTGCCCGAATTTCGTAACGGTCACCGGCCGGGAAAGCTCAGGCCAAGGCTCAGTGGCCGGCGGCCGTCGCGTCGCACTCCTGTGCGCGCAGCGCCCGCGCCAGGTCGTCCCGCGCCTCCAGCACCAGCCGGCGCAGCGCCGGCGCCGCGTCCCGGTGGGCGTCCAGCCACGCGTCCGTCGCCCGAAGCGTCTCCGGGCGGTCCTGGAGCGCCGGGAACAGGCCGCGTACGACGTCCATGCCGATCTGGATCGACCGCTCCCGCCACAGCCGCTCGATCGCCGCGAAGTACTTCTGCGCGTACGGCGCGGTCAGCTCCCGCTGCGAAGGCTGGCCGAAGCCCGCGATCGTCGCCTCCACCAGGGCGTTGGACAGGGCGTCGGACTCCACCACCTGCGCCCACGCCTGCGCCTTCACCGCGGCCGACGGACGGGCCGCCAGGCAGCGCACCTGATGCCGCTTGCCGGACGCCGTGTCGTCGCGGGCCAGTTCCGCCGCCAGCACCGCCTCGTCCGCCACCCCGTGCGCGGCCAGCGGCTCCAGGAACGCCCAGCGCAGCTCCTGGTCCACCGCCAGGCCCTCGATCGTCGACGTGCCGTCCAGCAGCTCCCGCAGCAGCTTCAGGTCCGGCTCGGCAGCGGCCACGGACGCGAAGAACCGGGCCCAGGCGAGCTGGTGCTCGCTGCCGGCCCCGGCCGCCCGCAGCTCCCGCAGCGCGCCCTCGGCCAGCAGTTCCCCGCCGGTCTCCCGCCACTTCGGCGCCGCATAGTGCACCAGCGCCGAGTTCGCCCACGCGTGCAGCATCTGCAGCACACCGATGTCCGACTCACGGCCCGCGAACCGCAGCACCAGGTCCACGAAGTCGCGTGCCGGCAGCAGCGCGTCCCGGGTCAGGTTCCACAGCGCCGACCAGCACAGGGCACGGGCCAGCGGGTCGGTCAGCGCGCCCAGGTGCTCCTTGAGGGTGGCCAGCGAGGTGTCGTCGAAGCGGATCTTGCAGTACGTCAGGTCGTCGTCGTTGACGAGGACCAGCTCCGGGGCCTCGGCACCCGCCAGGTCCGCGACGACCGTACGCGGGCCCTCCACATCCGTCTCCACGCGCGCGTACCGCTCCAGCGCACCCTCGGGCGTGAGCCGGTACAGGGCCACCGCGACCCGGTGCGGACGCAGCTCCGGATGCTCCGCCGGGGCGAGGGGGGCCGCCTCCTGCACCACCGCCAGCTCGGCGATCCGGCCGCCCTCGGTGTCCAGCAGCACCTGCGGCGTCAGCGAGTTGACCCCGGCCGTCTGCAGCCAGGAGCGGGCCCACGCGCTCATGTCCCGGCCGCTGGTCTCGCCCAGCACCGACAGGAGGTCGGAAAGGCGCGTGTTGCCGTACGCGTGGCGCTTGAAGTAGCGGCGGGCGCCCTCCAGGAACGCGTCCTGGCCGACGTACGCCACCAGCTGCTTGAGCACCGAGGCGCCCTTGGCGTAGGTGATGCCGTCGAAGTTCAGCTTGGCGTCCTCCAGGTCACGGATGTCCGCCGTGACCGGGTGCGTGGACGGCAGCTGGTCCGCGCGGTAGGCCCAGGCCTTGCGGCGGTTGGCGAAGGTGATCCACGCGTCCTTGAAGCGGGTCGCGCCGACGTTCGCGAACGTACCCATGAAGTCCGCGAAGGACTCCTTCAGCCACAGGTCGTCCCACCACTCCATGGTGACCAGGTCGCCGAACCACATGTGCGCCATCTCGTGCAGGATGACGTTGGCCCGCGCCTCGTACGACGCCTGCGTCACCTTCCCGCGGAAGATGTACTCCTCGCGGAAGGTCACCAGACCCGGGTTCTCCATCGCGCCCAGGTTGTACTCGGGCACGAACGCCTGGTCGTACTTCCCGAACGGGTACGGGTAGTCGAAGTGGTCGTGGAAGAAGTCCAGGCCCTGCCTGGTGACCAGGAAGACGTCGTCGGCGTCGAAGTGCGGGGCGAGACCCCTGCGGCACATCGCGCCGAGCGGGATCTCCAGCTTCGTGCCGTCCTCGAACACCCGCTCGTAGGTGTCGGTGACGTAGTGGTACGGGCCCGCCACCACACACGTGATGTACGTAGAGATCGGCTTGGTCTCCGCGAACCGCCAGACTCCGTCGGTCAGTTCGCCCGCGCCGTTGCCCCACACCGTCCAGCCCTCCGGCGCCCGCACCTCGAAACGGTACGGCGCCTTCAGGTCCGGCTGCTCGAAGTCGGCGAAGACCCGGCGGGCGTCGGCCGGTTCGTACTGGGTGTAGAGGTAGACCTCGCCGTCCTCCGGGTCGACGAAGCGGTGCAGGCCCTCACCGGTGCGGGAGTAGGCGCACTGGGCGTCCACCACCAGCTCGTTCTCGGCGGCCAGGTCCTCCAGCACGATCCGGGTGCCGTCGAAGACCTCGCTCGGGTCCAGGTCCCGGCCGTTGAGGGAGACGGCGGTCACGCTCGGTGCGATCAGATCGGCGAAGCTCGTCGCGCCCGGCTCGTTGCAGCGGAAGCGGATCGTGGTCACCGAGCGGAACGTGCGCGGCTCCCCGCCCCCGTCGCCGACGGCGGACCTGAGGTCCAGGGACACGTCGTACCCGTCGACGGACAGCAGAGCGGCCCGCTCCCGGGCCTCGTCGCGGGACAGATTCTCACCGGGCACGGGCGGCACTCCCTTGTGATCGCGTGGATGAGGGCTGAACAGGACCGATCCTGCCATGTGCCCCTGACGGGCAGCACCGGGGAATGGCCGGGTCGACACGGGTGTTCGCCTGGAAAAGCGATTCTCTTGAGGAGAGACATGTCGGACAAGACCCCCGTTGACTTCTGGTTCGACCCGGTGTGCCCCTGGGCCTGGATGACCTCCCGCTGGGTCCTGGAAGTGGAGAAGGTCCGCGACATCGAGGTCCGCTGGCATGTGATGAGCCTCGCGGTGCTCAACGAGAACAGGCTGGACGAGCTGCCCGAGGAGTACGCCGAGAACATGCGGCCCGGGGGCAAGACCTGGGGGCCGGTACGGGTGGCGATCGCGGCCCAGCAGCTGCACGGCGACGAGGTGGTCGGCCGGCTCTACACCGCGCTCGGCACCCGCTTCCACAACGAGGGCCTCGGGGTGAACCGCGACAGCATCGCCGCCGCCCTCGCCGACGCGGAACTGCCCGCCGACCTGGTCGGGTTCGCCGACAAGGACACCTACGACACGGAACTGCGCGCCTCCCACAAGGAGGGCATCGAGAAGGTCGGCCAGGACGTCGGTACCCCGGTCATCGCGGTCCCGGGCCCCGACGGCGAGCAGATCGCCTTCTTCGGCCCGGTCGTCACCCCCGCCCCCAAGGGCGAGGAGGCGGCCCGCCTGTGGGACGGCACGCTCGCGGTCGCCTCGGTGCCGGGCTTCTACGAGATCAAGCGCACCCGCACCAAGGGCCCCGACTTCAGCAACCTGTAGACCGTACGACGGGCCCGGCGGTCGGCGCCGGGCCCGTTCCCGCGCGGCGGTGTGACGTTACGGCCCGCGCAGCAACCCCCGCTCCATCGCGACGACCACCGCCCGCGTCCGGTCGTTGACGTCCAGCTTGGCGAACAGGCGCAGCAGATGCGTCTTGACGGTGGCCTCGGAGATGACGAGGCGGCGCCCGATATCGGCGTTGGTGAGCCCGTCGGCCACCGCGGTCAGCACCTCGGTCTCGCGGGCGGTGAGCGGATCGTGGACGGGGCGCCGCATCCGGGCGACCAGCTTCTCCGCCACCCGGGGCGCGAGCACGGTCTCGCCGCGCGCGGCCGAGCGGATCGCGTCGACCAGCTGCTCGCGGGTGGTGTCCTTGAGCAGGTAGCCGATGGCGCCGGCCTCGACGCCGCGCTCGATGTCGGCGTCGGTGTCGTAGGTGGTGAGGATCAGCACCCGGGTGCGGGGGTGACGGGCGACGATCTCGCTGGTCGTCGCGACACCGTCCAGCACCGGCATGCGCAGGTCGACCAGGGCCACGTCCGGATCGTGCCGGGCGACCAGTCCGAGGGCGGCGCGGCCGTCGCCCGCCTCGCCGACGACCTCGATGTCCGCCTCCCCGTCCAGCAGGGCGATCACCCCGGCCCGCATCACGGTGTGATCGTCCACCACGACGATCCGGAGCCTGTCCCCGGTCATGCCGCTCCCTCCACCGGGATCACCGCGAGGATCCTGGTCCCGTCCCCGACCGAGCTGGTCACCGTGAGCCGCCCGCCCAGTTCGGCGAGCCGTTTGCGCATCCCGTCGAGGCCGAAGCCGGCGGAGGCCTCGGCCACGAATCCGGTGCCGTCGTCCGTGACCTCCAGCTCCACGCCGTGGGGACGCCGGGCCAGCACCACACCGACCGTCGAGGCACGGGCGTGCTTGCGCACGTTGGCCAGGGACTCCTGGGTGCAGCGCAGCAGCGCGACCCGGGTCTGCTGGTCGCAGTCCAGGTCGGCCAGCTCGGCGGCCACGCTCAGCCCGGTGTCCTCGGCGAACCGGTCCACGATCCGCTGCAGGGTCTGCGCCACCGAGCCGGCGTGCGCGCCGCCCGGCGGCCGGCCCGAGCCGACCAGTTCCCTGGCCTCCGCCAGGTTCTCCCGGGCGGTCGTCTCGATCGACACCAGCTGCCGGGCGGTGCGTCCGGGGTCGGTGGCGAGCCCGGCGCGGGCCGCCTCGGCGAGAACGACGATCGAGGCGAAACCCTGCGCGAGCGTGTCGTGGATCTCCCGCGCCATCCGCTCCCGTTCCTCTGCCGCGCCCTGCCGCAGATGCGCCTCGGCCAGCTCCGCCTGGGTGCGCTCCAACTCCTCGATCAGCCGCGCACGTTCACTGCTCTGTTCGACCACCGCGCGGGCCCACAGCCCAATCAGGACGCCGACGGCGACCACGATCAGCGTGCCCACGACCGTCTCGCCGAAGAACTCGCCGGACCAGCCCTGCCGCACCCAGCCGCCCAGGAGCGTGCCGGCGGTGGCCAGCCCCAGGAAGGTGAGGGAGATCCTCGGGGTACGGCCGAACATCCAGTAGTGCGGCAGCGTGACCATGAACAGGGCCGCGTAACTGGTCCGCAGATAGGCCAGACCGGCGAGGGCGAGCACCAGCACCGCGAGGTACCCGTGCGGCCGTACGACGGGATGGGCGGGCCGGCGGTCCAGCACGGCGAAGCACAGGGCCACACTGCCCAGGAGGGCGAGGGCCGCGTACCGGTCGGCACCCTGGCTCAGGGCCGTGATCCCGACCGCCATCGCGGCGAACAGGACCCAGCACACCGCGTTCCAGCGGCGCAGCGAGGTCGCCCACAGGGCGTCGGCGGTCGTGGTCATATCCGTCAACCTACGTCCAGCGGGGCGAAGTCCGTGACGGTGGCGGCGGTCGGGGAGGGCCGCACCGGCCACCAGGCGCGCTCGCCGAGCAGCAGCAGGGCCGCCGGCAGGATCAGCACGCGCACCACGAAGGCGTCCAGCAGGACGGCCGCGGCGAGTACGAAACCGATCTGCTTCATCTCGATGAGGTGCAGGAAGACGAAGCTCACGAAGACGGTCGTCATGATCACGGCCGCGCTGGTCACCACGCTCGCCGAACGCCGGACGCCCTCGACGACGGCCTGCCGGCTGGGCGTGCCGGCGAGTACCGCCTCCCGGATCCGGCTGACCACGAAGACCTGGTAGTCCATCGACAGACCGAAGAGGATCACGAAGAGGAACAGCGGCACACGGGAACCGATGGACCCCGTGGAGCGGAAGTCCAGCAGCCCCTCGGCCCAGGTGTGCTGGAAGACCAGCACGAGCAGACCGAGCGAGGCCGCCGCCGACAGCAGGTTCAGTACGACACCGAGCAGGCCGAGCACGACCGAGCGGAACGCGTACAGCGTCATCAGGAACGTCACCAGCAGCAACGCGCCGATGACCAGGGGCAGTCTGCCGTCCTGATGGGCCGGATAGTCGGTGTAGCGGGCCACGTCGCCGCTCACGCCGTACCGCGCGCCGGCGACCTTGCCGACGGTGACGGGCAGGTAGTCGTGCCGCAGATGCTCCAGCGAGGCGCGCGCCTGCGGGGAGTCGCCGAGGTAGGGCACCCGCAGCTCCAGGGTGCTGGTCCGGTGGTCGGCGGCGGTGCGGACGCGGGCGTAGCCGGTGAACAGCGGGTCTGCCGCGGCCCGGCGGGCAAGGGAGCGCAGTTCTCCGGTGACCTGGGCGGAGCGCGCGGCAGGGGCCTGTACGACGACCTGGTGGGTGACCCGGCGCTCGGGGAACTCCGCGTTGAGGCGGTCGTACACCCGCATGGCGGGGATCGCGCGGGAGTGGGTGTCCCGGCTCATCTCGGTGATCTTCAGGCCGGTCAGCGGGAGGACGAGGGCGAGCAGGGCCAGGAGCGAGCAGCACAGGGTGGCCAACGGATGCCGGGCGGCGGGGCGCAGCAGCGCGGACCAGAACCGGCCGTCGCCGCCGCCCCGCAGGCGCCGCGAGGGCCGTCCGTGCTCCGTCTGCCGCCGCGCCCTGCGCTCGGCCCGCCTGCCCAGCACGGTCAGCAGCGCGGGCAGCGCGGTCAGCGAGCTGGCCACCGCGACCAGGACGACCACGACCGTGCCGGTGGCGAGCGAGGAGAAGATCACGTCCGAGGCCAGGTACAGCGTGGCGGTGGAGGCGACGACCGCCAGGCCGGAGACCACCACGGCCCGCCCGGACGTGGCCGCCGCCAGCTCCACCAGCGCCTCGGCGCCGAGCCGGCCACCGCAGCGGGCCCGCTCCTCGCGCTCCCGCTTGAGGTAGAAGAGCGTGTAGTCGACACCGACCGCGAGGCCGATCATGAGGATGACGTTCTTGCCGACTCCGGCGTCGGGGATGAGATGCGAGGCGACCATCGACAGCCCGATGGCCGCCGCGATCGACGACAGCCCGAGCAGCAGCGGTACGGCGGCCATGGTCAGCGAGCCGAACACGATCAGCAGGGTGACCAGGGTGAGGGGCAGGCTGATCTTCTCGGACAGGGCCAGGTCGTCGTCGCGCTGCTGGTCGACCCCCTTGCTGACGGAGGGGGAGCCGGTCTCCTGCACCAGCAGTTCGGGGTGCGCCCGCTGCACCGCCCGGGTCTGGGCGACGAGAGCGCCGACCTTGTCGTCGGCGTCCAGCTCCTCGCCCTTGAGGGACACCTCGACCATGAGGACGCGTCCGTCCGAGGACCGTACCGGGGCGGCCACCTCCGCGACCTCGGGCAGCTGTCGCATGCGTGCGGTCAGCTCGTGGGCGGCGGAAGCGGCGGGCCCCTCGTCCGGGGCGCCGGAGCCGGCTGAGATCAGGATCTGTTCGGTGGACAGGCGCTCCACATGCCCTTCGGCGGCCATGGCCTCGGCCCGCCCGGCCTCGCCCACCCGGTAGTCGGCGGTCTTCGCGTTGTTGGTGCCGACGGCGCTGCCGACGCCCAGGCACAGCGCTATGAAGAGCAGCCAGCCGACGAGCGCCCGCCAGGGGTGCCCGGCGCTCCAGCGCGCCATGCGCACAGTCAGTGAGTTCATACCCAGAAGCCTTGCTGAGCAGGGCATTTGGGGGACACGGGTGCCCGGTGGAACTTCGGGTCAGCCGTTCGGTGGACCCTCGGGGTGGGGAAGACCCCCGCAAGTCACGTCCTCGCGGGGGTCTTCTCTCATCCGCCTGCCCGCGTGAAGGGTGAGAAGACGATCACGAGGCAGGACGATCCGGGGTGCCTCAGGGGGCGAGCAGGAGCACGTCCGTGCGGGACTTGGCGGCCTCGTGACGGCGTGCGACGTCCTGCCAGTTGACGACCTGCCACATCGCCTCGATGAAGTCCACCTTCTGGTTGCGGTACTGGAGGTAGAAGGCGTGCTCCCAGGCGTCGAAGACCAGGATGGGGGTCGCGCCCTGGCCGGCGTTGCCCTGGTGGTCGTAGACCTGCTCCACGATCAGCCGGCCGCTGAGCGGCTCGTACGCCAGCACGCCCCAGCCGGAGCCCTGGGTGGTGGCCGCAGCCTTGGACAGCTGGGTCCTGAAGGCGGCGAAGGACCCGAAGGACTCCTTGATCGCGTCCGCCAGCCCGCCCACGCCGTCCTGGGCCAGCGGCTCGCCGCCGCCGTCGTTCGGGCCGGTCATGTTCTGCCAGTAGATGCTGTGCAGGATGTGGCCGGACAGGTGGAAGGCCAGGTTCTTCTCCAGGCCGTTGATGGAGCCCCACGACTCCTTGTCCCGCGCCTCGGCCAGCTGCTCCAGCGTGTCGTTGGCGCCCTTCACATAGGCCGCGTGGTGCTTGTCGTGGTGCAGTTCGATGATCTCCGGGCTGATCACGGGGGCCAGCGCGGAGTAGTCGTAGGGCAGGTCGGGCAGCGTGTAGACGGGCATGGGTGATCCCCTCCGGAACCTTATTGCAAGTACCTTGCAACTACACGCTAACAACAAGAGTGTGCGGGCAACACAAAGGCCCCCATGTGTCGCACATGGGGGCCTCGCCGGTGCCGGGCGGCGTCAGCGCCGGGCGCGCGCCCGCTGCCAGACGTACCCGACCGCCGCCAGCAGCAGGGTCATGGCGCCGGTGGAGTACAACTGCACCCGGGTGTCCTGCTCGCGGGCCATCAGGGCGAAGATCGTGACCATGCCGGCCAGCGCGACCCAGGTCAGCCACGGGAACGCCCACATGCGCACGACGAGCTTGCCGGGAGCCTCGCGCTCGATGCGGCGGCGCAGCAGCAGCTGGGAGACCGCGATGAACATCCACACGACCAGGATGACCGCACCGATCATGTTCAGCAGCCACTTGAAGACGTCGTCCGGCCGCCAGTAGCTGAGCAGCACGCAGACGAAGCCCAGGACGCAGGAGGTCAGGACGGCGACGCGTGGGACCCCGCCGGTGAGCTTCGCCAGCACCCTCGGGCCCTGGCCGCGCTCGACCAGCGAGTAGGCGATGCGCGAGGAGCCGTAGATGTTGGCGTTCATCGCGGAGAGCAGGGCGACCAGGACGACCACGTTCATCAGCTGGCCGGCGCCGGGGATGCCCAGGTGGTCGAGCGTGGCGACGTACGGGCCCTTCGCCACGACCTCCTTGGAGTCCCACGGGACCAGGGTGACGACGACCGCCATGGAGCCGATGTAGAAGAGGGCGATGCGCCACATCGCGGTACGGACGGCGGTGGCCACGCCCTTGACCGGGTTCTCCGACTCGGCCGCCGCGATGGTGACCGTCTCCAGGCCGCCGTAGGCGAAGACGGAGGCGAGCAGGCCGATGATCAGGCCGTTGCCGCCGTGCGGGAGGAAGTGGGTCAGATGCGCGGTGCCGGGGGAGTCCGTGCCGGGCAGCACCCCGGTGATCGCCAGCACGCCGAGGATCAGGAAGAGGGAGATCGCGCCGACCTTCAGCGCGGCGAACCAGAACTCGAACTCGCCGAAGTTCTTCACGGCGGCCAGGTTCGTGCCGCAGAAGACGACCATGAACAGCGCCACCCAGAGCCACTCGGGGGTGCCGGGCAGCCAGCCGGAGACGATGTGCGCCGCGCCGATGCCCTCCAGGCCGACGGCCGTGCACAGCAGCACCCAGAACGACCAGCCGGCGGCGAAGCCCGCCCAGGGGCCGATCGCCCGCTCGGCGTGCGCCGAGAAGGAGCCGGACGACGGGTACGCGGCGGACATCTCGCCCAGCATCCGCATCACCAGCATCACGAGCAGGCCGGAGAGCGTGTAGGCGACGACGATGGACGGACCGGCGGCGGCGATGCCCGCGCCGGAGCCGACGAACAGACCAGCGCCGATCACCCCGCCGAGGGCGATCATCGACAGATGGCGCTGCTTGAGGCCGTGGGAGAGGGAGGTGCCGTCCTGTTGCTGTGGCGGCGTCTCGGTGGTCGTGCTGCTGGGCATGGGCGCGGCTCTCCCCGGGCAATGGGCGGGTAAAACGCCGCCAGTCTGGGCGGCCCGTCCGCTCACACGAAGGGGCCGTCCAGTATCCGGACACCTGCTGCACGCAGGGTCACCGAAGGGTCACGCGGCCACCGGTGTGTAGTGCGCGGCGTCGCCCTCGATCGAGTAGCTCTCCTTGCCGTCGACGCCCGCCGGGACGTCACCGGCGACGGTCACCCGGTGCAGGCGGCGCGGCTGTCCGTCGTAGTTGTCGACGGCGTAGTGCTGGGTGATCCGGTTGTCGAAGAGGATGAGTTCGTTCTCCGCCCAGCGGTGGCGCAGGATGTTCTCCGGGCGGGTGACGTACGCCTGCAGCAGGTCCAGGATCTTGCGGGACTCGCCGGCCGACAGGCCCACGATCCGCTGCGCGAACCCGCCGATGAACAGCCCGCGCTCCCCGGTCAGCGGGTGCACCCGGACCACCGGGTGCACGGTGCGGTAGGTGATGGAGGTGAACAGGGCGCGCTGGGCGGCCTTCTCCTCGTCGATCTCCTCGTCCGGTACGGCGTAGTCGTAGTCGTTGGTGTGCTCGGCCCACAGGGTGTCGGCGAAGCGGCGCAGCGGCTCGGGCAGGTCGCGGTAGGCGGCCGCCGCGTTCGCGATCAGGGTCTCGCCGCCGTACGGCGGGACGGTGATCGAACGCAGGGTGCTGGCCTGCGGCGGGTTGAGGACGAAGGTGACGTCCGTGTGCCAGTGGTTGGCGCGGCCCCGCTCGCTGTCCACCGGCAGCACGTTCGGGGCGCCGTCCACCGCGCCGACCGTCGGGTGGGCGGTGGTCAGGTCGCCGAGGTGGCGGGCGAAGGCCTGCTGGCCGGCGTCGTCCAGGTCGCCTGCCTCGAAGACGAGCGCCTTGTGGACGTTCAGGGCCTCGCGGATCGCGGCGACCTCCTCCGGGGCGAGCGGCCCGGTGATGTCGACGCCGGAGACACGGGCGCCGATGCGTGCGGTGACCTTGGCGGTCTCGATGGTCATCAGGGGTTCCTCTCAGGTGAAGGACGGGAGCAGGTACTGGTTGGCGGGGCGGGGGAGGCCGTAGCGCTCCCGGAGGGTCTGCCGGGGGCCGTACGCGCCGCGAAACAGGCCGCGGGCGCGCAGCAGCGGTACGACGTGCTCGACGAAGGCGTCCAGGCCGGAGGGCAGCACGGCCGGCATGATGTTGAAGCCGTCGGCGGCGCCCCGGGTGAACCAGGTCTCGATCTGGTCGGCGACCTGCTCGGGGGTGCCGGCGAAGGTGAGGTGGCCGCGCCCGCCACCGAGCCGCGCGATCAGCTGCCGGACGGTGAGCCGCTCGCGCCGGGCCAACTCCACGACGAGCGTGTAGCGGCTCCTGGCGCCCTCGACGGCGGACTCGGGCGGCAGGTCGGCGGGGAGTTTCCCGTCCAACTCCAGGCTGCCGGGGGAGAGTTGGAGCAGGCTCTCCAGCCGGCCCACCCCGTGCTCGTACACGATGTGGTCCTCCAGCGACTGCTCGGCCGCCCGCGCCTCCGCCTCCGTCGACCCGAGTACGGGCACGATCCCGGGCAGCACCTTGATGTGCTCGGGGTCGCGTCCGGCCCGCTCGGTGCGGGACTTGAGGTCGGCGTAGAAGGCCTGGGCGTCGGCGAGGGTCTGCTGGGCGGTGAAGACGGCCTCCGCGTACCGGGCGGCGAAGGCCTTGCCGTCCTCGCTCGACCCCGCCTGCACCAGAAGCGGGTAGCCCTGGGGCGTGCGGGGGACGTTGAGGGCGCCGGCGACACCGAAGTACGTCCCCTGGTGCCGGGCCGGGTGGATCCTGCTGTCGTCGCCCCAGACACCGGCCGCCTTGTCGGCGACGACCGTGTCGTCCTCCCAGCTGTCCCACAGCTTCCGCGCCACGTCGAGGAACTCGGCGGCACGGGCGTACCGCTCGGCGTGCGCGGGCTCGGCGTCGAGCCCGAAGTTCCGGGCGGCCTCGGCTCCCGCCGTGGTGACGATGTTCCACCCGGCCCGGCCGCCGCTGATGATGTCCAGGGAGGCGAACTTGCGGGCCAGGTTGTAGGGGGAGTTGTAGGACGTGGAGGCGGTGGCGATCAGGCCGATGTGCTCGGTGACCGTCGCCAGCGCGGTCAGCAGGGTGAGCGGTTCCAGGGCGCCGGCCGGGCGCTGGGCGAGGTTGCCCCACAGTTGGGGGCCGTCGGCGAGGAAGAGCGAGTCGAAGGTGCCGCGCTCGGCGATCCGCGCGAGCCGCACATGGTGCTGGAGATCGACGTGCGCGTACGGGTCGCTCTCCGGAAGCCGCCACGACGCCTCGTGGTGCCCGGTGTTCATCAGGAACGCGTTCAGATGCAGCTGTCTCCGTGTCACTGGTGGTCCTCCGTGACGCCCAGCGCGGCCAGGAGCCGCTCGCGGTACTCGCCCAGGACCGGCTCGCGGTAGGAGCGGGGGTGGGGGCGGTCGATGGTCAGGTCGAGGCCGATCCGGCCCTGGTCCAGGACGAGGACGCGGTCGGCGAGCACGATCGCCTCGTCGACGTCGTGGGTGACCAGGAGTACGGACGGGCGGTGGTGCTGCCACAGGTCGCGCAGCAGGTTGTGCATCCTGATCCGGGTCAGCGCGTCCAGCGCGCCGAACGGCTCGTCCGCCAGCAGGAGTTCCGGCTCGCGGACCAGGGAGCGGGCGAGCGCGGCCCGCTGGGCCTCGCCGCCGGACAGCTCGCCCGGCCAGGCCCGCTCGCGGCCCGTGAGGCCGACCTCCGCGAGGGCGGCCCGGCCGCGTTCCTCGGCGTCCTTGCCGTCGGTGCCGAGCAGGACGTTGTCCAGCACCCGGCGCCAGGGCAGCAGCCGGGAGTCCTGGAAGACGACCGAGACCCGCTCGGGGGCGGTGAGCTGTCCGCTCCCGGCCACCCCGTGATCCAGCCCGGCCACCGCCCGCAGCAGGGTGGACTTGCCCGAGCCGCTGTGCCCGAGCAGGGCCGTGAACTGGCCGGCGGGGAGGTCGAGGTCGACGCCGTCGAGGACGGTACGGCCGTCGAAGGACCGGGTCAGGCCGCGGAGCCGGACGGCCGGCCGGGTCAGTTGCTCAGTGTGCGGCGCCACGACAGCACCCTCCGTTCGATCAGACGGACCACGCTGTCGGAGACCAGGCCGAAGACGCCGTAGATCAGCAGGCCGACCAGGATCACGTCGCTCTGGCCGTAGTTCTGCGCCTGGAACATCAGATAGCCGAGCCCGCTGGTGGCGTTGATCTGCTCCAGCACCACCAGACCCAGCCAGGAGCCGGTCACACCGAGCCGGAGTCCCACGAAGAATCCGGGCAGCGCGCCGGGGATCACCACCTGGCGGACGAAGGCGAGCCGGGACAGGCCCTGCACCTCGGCGAGTTCGACGAAGCGGCTGTCGATGCCGGACAGCGCGGCATGCGTGTTCAGGTAGATCGGGATGTAGACGACGATCGCGATGATGACGATCTTGAAGGTTTCCCCGATGCCCAGCCAGAGGATGAACAGCGGGATCAGACCGAGGGGCGGGATCGCCCGGTTGAGCTGCACGGTCCCGTCGATCAGCGCCTCCCCGGTCCGGCTGAGCCCGGAGGCGAGGGCGAGCAGCACACCTGCGGCGAGGCCGATCGCGAAGCCGTACCCGGCCCGTGTCAGCGAGGTCAGGATGTCGGTGGACAGCGTGCCGTCGGTCCACAGGTGGCCGGCGGTCCTCAGCACCGTCCAGGGCGCCGGTATCGCGCCGGTGTCGAGCGCTCCGGCGGCGGAGGCGGCGGCCCACAGGGCGAGGACGGCGAGGGGGCCGGCCAGCCGGGCGGCGGGCAGCCGGCGGCCGGGGGAGAGGCGACGGCGCCGGCGGATCCGGGGAAGCTCCCCGGCCTCCGCCGCCGCGACGGCGGTCGTCGTGGTGGTCACGGCGCTCATTTCCGGTACTCCTCCGGTACGGCCTGGGCGGCGATCGGCTCGAAGCGGTGGTCGAAGAGCGAGGAGACGTCGAACTTCTTCACGAAGCCGCCCTCGGCGAGCAGATCGGCCGTCTCCTGCTCCCACCGGATCGCCTCGTCCCAACTGGCCGGGAACAACGGCTTGTTGGCGAGCTTGCTGATGCCCTGCGCCTGCGGGAGGGTCAGGTTCTGCGTCTTGACGTAGAACTCCTCGTTCCACACGTCGGGGTGCTCGTACTGCCACACCTGGCCCTTGGCCCACTGCGGGATGTACGCGGCGATCGCGGCGGCCTTCGCGGAGTCGTTCAGCACGGACTGCGGGGCCCACAGCACGTTGAGCAGGTCGACCACGTCGGTGTCGACGGCGCGGGCGCCCCTGGCCGCGTACTTCTGCAGATAGGCGGGGGCCTGGCTGATGGCGAGCGGGGCCACGTCGACCTGCCCGGACTGCAGGGCGGTGAAGAACTGGTTGCTGGTCAGCGGGACCAGCTTCACCTCGTCGTACGCCAGACCCGCCTGCTTCAGCGCCCGCAGCAGGACGACACCCTGCGCCTGCCCCTGCGAGAAGGCGAGCCGCCTGCCCTTGAAGTCACCGACCGTGCGGATGTCGCTGCCGGGCCTGGTGGCGAAGAGGTAGTTGGGCTTGCGGGTGAGGTCGATCGCCACGATCTTCGCGCTGAAGCCCTGGTAGTGCGCCTGGATCGGCGGGATGCCCGCGTTGTTCGAGAGGTCCAGCGACTTCGCGCGGAAGGCGTTGATGACATCCGGACCGGCCCCGATGTTCAGCCAGTTCGACACCGTGAACGGCAGCTCGGGCAGCTTCGCCAGTCTGAACTGCAGCTGCTGCACACCCTGGTAGGAGGCGATCTTCAGGCTGGTACCGGCCGGGACCTTGTCGGCGAGCGGCTTGGTCGCGGCGCCGCCGGTGTCGGCGGAGGCGTCGCCCCTGGCGCAGCCGCTGAGGCCCGCGGCGGCGGCGGACGCGCCCAGCAAGGAGGTGAGAAAGACACGACGGTGCATGGAAGGACTCCCCGGAGGAAAGGAGGGGAAAGGCAGGAGGAATTCCGGAGCGAGGAAGCCGGACGAAAGACGGAGCACGGAGCCGGAAACACGCGCTTCACGCGCGGCAATGTGTCAGCAACAAAGGGTGCGACAGCTCGTAAGAAGGCTCATGACCAGCATGTTCCTGTCCGTCATCGAGCCCTGTCAACATTCGGAGTTTCTGAATTAAATACCCTCAGGTGACGCGCCCAGTGGATCCCGGAACAGCACGTCGAGAACCACCGAACCGCCCGCCACCGCCAGTACGGAATCCGGAAAACTCGTCGGCAGTACGGCCGCCGCACGCCGTATTCCGGCTGCCTCCCGCAGCGCGCTCAGGCAGTCCTCGAAGTGGAGGGCTCCCACCTCGGTCACGACGACCGTCTCCGGATTGAGCACGTCCAGCAGCAGCCCCGCCGCCCGCCCGGTCGCCCGGGCCCGCTCCACCAGCAGCCGCCGGGCCACCGCGTCCCCGGCCGCCGCGGCGGCCACCACATGCATCGGGTTCGCCGAGTCGATCACCCCGGCCGCCCGGGCCCGCCGGCACAACGTCCGCTCGCTCAGCTCCACCTGCAGGCAGCCGGTACGGCCGCACGCGCACGGTTCGGTACCGCCCGGCACCGGCAGATGCGCGATCGCCCCGGCCGCCGAACGCGGCCCGTGGTGCACCTCGTCGTTGGTGGCGAAGGCCGCGTCGACCACGTTCCCCACGAACAGGTGCAGCACGCTCCGGCTGCCCCGGGCCCGCCCGAACAGCCGCTCCCCGTTCACCAACGCCCGCGCGTGCCCGTCCACATGAACCGGCAGACCCGTGCGGGCGCCGAGCAGCTCGCGCACCGGCACCTCGCGCCAGCCCAGCAGTTCGTGCTCGACCACGCTGCCCGTCTCCCGGTCCACCCAGCCGCCGACCGCCACCCCGACCCCCAGGGGCCGGCGGCCCGGCACCCCGGCGAGCAGTTCGGAAAGCCCCTCGGCGGCCCGCGCCAGCACCCACCCGGCGTCGGTCCGTTCGTGCTTCAGCTCGCGCCGGACCACCACCCGGCCGCGCAGATCCACCAGCGCGACCGTCGTGTACGGCACGGCCACGTGCACCCCGCCGACCAGGAACCCCGTGTCGTCCAGGTCGACGGGCACGTGCGGCCGGCCCACCCCGTTCGAACGCCGGGGGGCGGCGGACTCCCGGACCAGGCCGAGTCCGGTGAGCCGGGCACAGTGCTCGGTCACCGACGCGGGCGACAGCCCGGTCAGCCGGGCGATGGTGCTGCGCGCCACCGGCCCGTGCTCCAGCACGGACCGCAGGACGACGCTGGCGCTGGTGCGCCGCCGGTCGCTGTCGGCGGCCCGCGGAACGGGCGAGACAAGAGTGGATGCCGCGGTACGGGGCATGGAGGACCGTCCTCGGGAACGGGGCCGACACGTCTCGGAAAGGCGAGGCGCGCCGCGAGGCCCGCCCCTACCCCGGGCGGCGACAGGTGGCCGTGCCCTGGCGTCGCAGGTCGACATAGCGACGCGACGTGAAGTACCGGGCCTGGGCAACCATGGCTGGAAGGGTAGGGCAGGAAAGGTGAATCCGGCCAGACGGCCGGGGTTCGCCCGACCGGGGTTCGTTTGGTGAGACCCCACAGTCCGCATGACGCCCCGGCGAGTGAGCGACACGTCCCTGCCTCAGTGACCAGTGTCACGCCTGATCGGTGTAACCCCCACTCTTTGTGCGGAGTCCACCAAGGTCTCGGTCCGCCGTTTGTCGAGCGCTGACGGTGATCGGCCCGAGACGGCCGGGATAGCGTCACCCTGTCCCAGCATGTTCCCGTCACCCGCGGAGTCCCCATGAGCACCGCCACCGCCACCGCTCGCCCCGGCGCAGTCCTCGCCGACCTGCTCCCCGCGTCCCGCGTCCGCGACGCGGCCCTCGTCCTCGGCGGCGCCGTGCTCACCGGCCTGGCGGCCCAGGTGGCCGTCCCGGTGCCCCACTCCCCGGTGCCGGTGACCGGCCAGACCTTCGCCGCCCTGCTCGTCGGCACCGGGCTCGGCGCCCGCCGCGGCTTCCTC
Source organism: Streptomyces sp. NPDC037288 (assembly GCF_055603265.1). NCBI lineage: Bacteria > Bacillati > Actinomycetota > Actinomycetes > Kitasatosporales > Streptomycetaceae > Streptomyces > Streptomyces sp. NPDC037288. The sequence goes on along the minus strand of NZ_JBVJVY010000001.1, from coordinate 433,789 downwards.
TCCCTCGCCCTGTACGCGCTCGCCGGTGTCGCGGGTGTGCCGTGGTTCGCGGGCGGCACCTCCGGCGCGGCCTCGGTCTCCTTCGGTTACATCCTCGGCATGGTCCTCGCCTCGGCGGCCGTCGGCGCCCTGGCCCGGCGCGGTGCCGACCGCTCGCCCCTGCGCATGGCGGGCACGATGATCCTCGGCGAGGCGGTCATCTACGCCGTCGGCGTGCCCTACCTGGCCCTCGCCGGCGACCTGTCCCTCTCCCGGGCCGTCGCGCTCGGCCTCACCCCGTTCCTGATCGGCGACGCCCTCAAGGCCGCCCTGGCGATGGGCGCGCTGCCCACCGCCTGGAGGTTCGCGAACAAGGGCTAGACGCCGTAGTTCCCGCGGAAGAGGTTCGCCGGGTCACAGGTCTCCTTGACCCGGGCGAGCCTCCCGCGCGTTTCGGGGTCGTACAGCCCGGTGTTCCCGTCCCCGGCCCCGAAGGCGAAGTCGAGGGAGCGTCCGAGGGTGTCCCGGGCCAGCAGCGCGAACGCCGGGTCCAGCAGGGCTGGGGCCGGGTGGTCGCCGCCGCCGAGCCGTACGGGCTGGCGCCCTGGACGGGTCGGCGCCGGGCGTCGGCGCGGTGTACGGGCCCCGGGGTCGACGCTGGTCCCGGCCAGCCGCCGCGTGGTGACGAGCATCCCGCCGTCGTGACCGCCGGGCAGCCCGTGCCCGGTCGCCTGCACCCCGACGGGCAGACCCCCGGCCGCCGCGTACCGTACGGCGGCCACCACGTCGGCCGCCGAGCGGGCGGGCACGACCACGGCGGGCCGCTGGGCGAAACCGAGCTGGAAGCCGGCGAGTTCGTCGTCGTAACCGGCGTCGCCGGGGCGGAGCAGGGTCGGGTCCCGGTGCTCGTCCACGTAGGTCATGGCAAGCAGCATGGCCGCATGACCTGACAGGATCCGTCAGGTCATGCGGCCATGTTCAGCCGGAGGGCGGATCAGCCGACGGACACCTTGTCGGCCGGGGCCTCGACCGCCGCGGCCGGGCGGTTCGCCGCGAGCTTCTGCCGCACCACGGCGATCAGCACCACGACCGCCGCCACACCCACGGACAGCAGCACGGTCGTACGACCGCTGCTCTCGCCCTTGGTGTCGGTCAGCATGTAGCCGAGGACGAAGACGATGAAGGCGGCCGTCACCCAGGTCAGGTACGGGTACAGCCACATCTTCACGACGAGCTTCTCCGGCGCCTCCCGCTGGATGATCTTCCGCATCCGCAGCTGCGAGAAGCAGATGACCAGCCACACGAACAGGGCGACCGCGCCGGAGGAGTTGACCAGGAAGAGGAAGACGGTCTTCGGGTAGGCGTAGTTGAAGAACACCGCCACGAATCCGAAGACGACCGACGCCAGGATCGCCGTCATCGGCACACCGCGGGAGGTGGTGCGGGCGAACGCCTTCGGGGCGTCACCGCGCTGGCCCAGCGAGAAGGCCATCCGGGAGGCGGTGTAGAGGCCCGAGTTGAGGCAGGACAGCACCGAGGTCAGCACGATGACGTTCATGATCTCGCCGGCGTGCGCGATGCCCAGGGAGTTCAGGGCGGCGACGTAGGAGCCGTCCTTCTTGATGGACGGGTCGTTCCACGGCAGCAGCGAGACGACGACCAGGATCGAGCCCAGGTAGAAGACGCCGATACGCCAGATGATGCTGTTGGTGGACTTGGTGACCGCGCGCTGCGGGTCCTCCGACTCGCCGGCCGCCAGGGTCGCGATCTCGCTGCCCATGAAGGAGAAGACGACGAGCAGCACACCGGTGAGGATGGTGCCGGGGCCGTGCGGCAGGAAGCCGCCGTGGTTGGTCAGGTTGCCGAAGGACGCCTTGTCGGCGTGCGCGCCCGGCAGGACGCCGAACACGGCCAGCAGACCGATGACGATGAACGCGCCGATCGCCACGACCTTGATGCCGGCGAACCAGAACTCGAACTCGCCGTAGGAGCTGACGGAGACCAGGTTGGTCGCGGTCAGCACGGTCATCACGATGAGCGCCCAGGCCCATTGCGGCACGGCGGGCACCCAGCCCGCGAGGATCCCGGCACCGGCGGTGGCCTCGACGGCCAGCACGACGACCCAGAAGAACCAGTAGAGCCAGCCGATGGAGAAGCCGGCCCAGCGGCCGAGGGCACGGTCGGCGTGCGCGGAGAAGGAGCCGGAGGCGGGGTTGGCGGCGGACATCTCGCCGAGCATCCGCATCACGAGGACGACGAGGGTGCCGACGAGGGCGTACGACAGGAGGATGCCGGGTCCCGCGGTGGCGATGCCGGAGCTGGAACCGACGAAGAGGCCGGCTCCGATCACACCACCGATCGCGATCATCGACAGATGGCGGTTCTTCAGTCCTGCTTGAAGGCCCGAACCAGGGGTCATGGACGGATTTCCTTTGCGCCAGGAGGAGCAGCTCGTATGAGCGGTGTACGAGTCGGTCCAGTGAATCCGAGGCGAACGAATTCGGGAACCTCTGAATCCGTATCGTTACTTGAGGTTCCCTTGAGGTTCTATGGCCCCGCTCACATTTTTGGAACTCTTCCAAGGCGCCGCCACCCGACGCTGCTGCCCTCAAACAGGCGTGTCACACTCATTGCATGCGCGTGTATCTCGGCTCCGACCATGCGGGCTACGAACTCAAGAACCACCTCGTCGACTGGCTGAAGGCGGCGGGTCATGAGCCCGTCGACTGCGGGCCGCACATCTACGACGCCCAGGACGACTACCCGCCCTTCTGCCTGCGTGCCGCGGAGAAGGCGGGCGCGGACCCCGACGCCCTCGGCATCGTGATCGGCGGCTCCGGCAACGGTGAGCAGATCGCCGCGAACAAGGTGAAGGGCGTGCGGGCCGCGCTGGCCTGGAGCGAGGAGACGGCGGCCCTGGGGCGGCAGCACAACGACGCCAACGTGGTGGCCGTGGGTGCCCGTATGCACAGCACCGAGGAGGCGACCAAGTTCGTCGAGGTGTTCCTGAACACCCCCTTCTCCGGTGACGAGCGGCACATCCGCCGGATCGACATGCTGTCGTCCTACGAGACGACGGGCGACCTCCCGCCGATCCCGGCACACCACCCCCAGCAGTAGGCTCCGCCGGCCGCCCGGACCGGCCCCCGGTGACTCCACCCCCGGCCGCCGCCGGCCCACCCGCCCCGACCGACCGGGTCTGACCGCCTGACCCGGCCGGCTGGGAGGGGGCCGTGCGGCCCGCGGTGTCGGCACGCTGCGAGACGTCAGCCCGCCCCCAGGCGCTCGCCCCTCGGCCGGCCGGACGAGACGGGTGGGCGGGTGGGCAAAAGGACCCGAAAGGACACCCCCGCCGTGCCGGAAGGGCACACCATCCATCGGCTGGCCCAGGACTACGCCGCCCGCTTCCGCGGCACGGCCCCCCGCGTCACCAGCCCCCAGGGCAAGTTCTCCGACGCCGCCGCCCTCCTGGACACAGCCGCGCTGACGGCCACCGAAGCCCACGGCAAGCACCTCTTCCTCCGCTTCCGGGACACCGACTGGGTCCACATCCACCTCGGCCTGTTCGGCAAGGTCGGCTTCGGTGACGCCCCCGCGCCCCCGCCGACCGACACCGTCCGGCTCCGGCTCGCGAACGACACGTCGTACGTCGACCTCCGCGGCCCCACCACCTGCGCGCTGATCACGGACGAGGAGAAGCGCGCGATACACGCCCGCCTCGGCCCCGACCCGCTCCGCGAGGACGCCGACCCCGCCGCCGCGTACCGCAGGATCTCCCGCAGCCGTACGACGATCGCCGCGCTGCTCATGGACCAGAAGATCGTCGCCGGCGTCGGCAACGTGTACCGCGCCGAGGTCCTCTTCCGGCATGGCATCGACCCGTACCGGACGGGCAGGGACATCACACCGGCCGAGTGGGACACCCTGTGGGCCGATCTCGTCGCGCTGATGCGCGAGGGCGTGCGGAACAACCGGATCGACACCGTACGGCCCGAGCACACCCCGGAGGCCATGGGCCGGCCACCGCGCGTGGACGACCACGGCGGCGAGGTGTACGTCTACCGCCGCGCCACCCTGCCCTGTCACATCTGCGGCACCGGGATCCGCACCGCCGACCTCGCCGCCCGCAACCTCTTCTGGTGCCCCGCCTGTCAGAGACGATGACGGCGAGGAGCTAGAAGCCGTGCGGCAGCCAGGGGGCCATCGCTGAGCCGAACGCCACCGACGCCTCCACCAGCGCCCCCGGCCGCAGCTCCCGCACCCGCCCGGCCCCCGCCAGCGACAGCAGAGAGACCCCGCCGAGACAGGCCGCGCCCAACTCCCGTACGGACAGCGCGAGCTCGGCCTTGTCCGACGTGCGCTCGCAGGACGCCCCCTTGGTGTCCCCCGTGAGCCGCCAACGCCCCGCGTTCCAGGGGCAGAAGGTGTCCTCGACGTCCAGCACGACGTCCACGGGCGCCAGATACGTACGCGCCGCGAGGGCCGTGCCCACGTCCACGAGACGGAGGTGCCCGGCATCCCGCAGCCGCGGCCGGCAGCGGCGGATGTCGGAGACCAGGTGCTGCCATGCCTCGTCGACCGGCCGTCCCCGCACCGTCAGTGTCGTCATCAGGTCGATGCCGAACAGGAAACGCCACAACGCGGCCTCGGTCGCCGGATCGAGGGCGGCCAGATCCTCCAGGGTCACCGTGCCGTCGTGTCCGCCCGGCCCCCAGCCCGTCTTGGTGCGGAAGCGGGCGTACCCGGTGACCTCCCCGTCGCGTTCGGCGAGCACACACTGCAGGGCCGACGCCCCGTTCCGCTCGCTCTCCGGGTCGAGCAGGCCGGCCCGCTCCCAGCCGGGCTGCCGGGCCAGCATGCCGGGGCGGCGGGGCACCAGGGCCGCGTACACCGCCTCGCACTCCTTCAGGACGTCGGCGGGCGGGGCGTAGCGCACGCGCACCTCGTCGGCGCCCGCGGGCAGTGCCAGGGTGACCCGGCCGGTGTCGATGTCGGCGCTGATCTGGTGGGTCGCCGTGCCGTACCCGAAGCGGCCGTAGATCGCGGGCTCGGAGGCGAACAGGGCCGCCAGCGGCTCGCCCTTGGCGTGCGCGTCGTCCAGCAGCCGCCGCATCATCGACGTCAGGATCCCGCGCCGCCGGTGCGTCGCGGCCACGCTGACCATGGTCACGCCGGCCGTGGGCACCACCGCTCCGCCGGGCACGGTCATCCGGAAGCTGAAGGCTCCGGACGTACCGACGATCACGTCCGCGTCCCAGACGGCCAGGGAGCGGTCGAACTCGGTGACTGATTTGTCCAGTTCGCGCTCTTCGGGGGAGGCCGGGCCGCCCCCGAACGCACGGACCAGGTGGTCCCACCACCGGTCGAACTCCTCAGGGCGCAGTGTCTTCAGCTCGATCCCGCGGTCAGTCCCCATGAGCCATGCCTATCAGGGCATTGCGGGACGAGCCAGCGAATTTCTCCCGGGCGACGGCGCGATGACCCCGGGTGCCGTTCACTGTGAGGACGAACCACGAGGCGAACCGCGAAGTTGGGCCTCGCACGGGGGACAAGTGGGACCTCCCGTGCCAAGCAGCCGGTCCGATGGATAGGGTCCCGAACTAATGGCAGCAGGACGAGGGCGGCGCGCGAAGGCCGAGACGTTCACGGCCCGGTGGAAGATGCAGTGGCACCGGGCCCGCGTCGGCCTGCGCAGAAGCGCCGTGGACTACTTCCGCGGCGACGGCTCCGACTGGATCGCCTTCGCCGGACTGCTGCTCACCATCCCGCTCCTCATGATCATGACGCTCGTCGACTCGGTGTGGTGCTCCCCGGCCACGCTGGTGCTGCCGATCGTCGCGGGCGGCCTGCTGCTGCGCCCGGCGAGCCTGCTCGGCCTGTACGCGGCGGCGGCCACCGCGCTGATCGTGGAGTCGGTACGGCTGGGCCCCTACACCGAGGGCCCCTCCCGGGTCACCCCGGGCATCGTCCTGGTCGTGGCGGCCTGCGGTTTCTTCGGCCTGCTCACGGCCCAGTTCCGCAGCCGTGTCGGCGTGCCCTGGCGGCGCGGCGGCACCATGCTGTTCGACCTGCGCGAGCGGATCCGGGTGCAGAGCAAGCTGCCGAAGCTGCCGCAGGGCTGGCACCACGAGATGGCGCTGCGCCCGGCCGGCGGCCAGTCCTTCTCCGGCGACTTCGTCGTCGCGGCCCGTACGAACGGCGGCCGGACCCTGGAAGTCGTCCTCACGGACGTGTCCGGCAAGGGCATGGACGCGGGATCACGCGCCCTGCTGCTCTCCGGCGCCTTCGGCGGCCTCCTCGGCTCCCTGCCCCCGCACGCCTTCCTCCCCGCCGCCAACGGCTACCTCCTCCGCCAGGACTGGGACGAGGGCTTCGCCACCTCCATCCACCTGGTCCTGGACCTGGACTCCGGCGACTACGAGCTGTACTCCGCCGGCCATCCCCCGGGCCTGCAGCTGAGCGCGGGCAGCGGACGCTGGGAGGAGAAGGCCGCCGAGGGCCCGCTGCTCGGCGTGTACGACGGCGCCCAGTTCGACCCCGTCAAGGGCTCCCTGCGCCCCGGCGACGTCCTGATGCTCTTCACGGACGGCCTGGTGGAGACCTCCGACCGCGACATCGTCGAGGGCATCGACCGCCTCACCGGCGAGGCCGACCGCTATGTCGCCGGTGGCTTCCACGGCGCCGCCTGGCACCTCATCGAGGCGGTCGCCAAGGACGTCAACGACGACAGAGCCCTCCTCCTGATCTGCCGCCAGGCGTCGGCGCTCGCCCGCTGAGCCCGCTCGAACCGCTCGGGGCGTGGGGTTTCCCCCATGCCCGAGCGACTGGGCCGTCTCCACTTTCCCGGGTGCGGCGTGCTCGACCAGCTCACCGCCGGCCGGGTCGTCCTGGGCGGTACCGGTCTCCCCGGGCTGGGCGAGAACAAGCGCTGACCGGTCAGGGGCCGTACGCCCCGCCGCTCGTCCACGGCGCGTTCCCGGGCGGAGACACGGCGCGGGCGGCTTCGCGGGACACTGGGCCGATGACACAGCTCACGCTCGCCGAGGTGGAGGCTCTCGCCCGGGCCGCCCACGAGGGGCAGACCGACAAGGCGGGACGGCCGTACGCCGAACATCTCGCGGCCGTCGCCGAGGGCGTACGGGCCCGGGGCGGGGACGCCGAACAGATCGCGGCGGCCTGGCTGCACGACTCCGTCGAGGACGGCGCGCTGAGCGAGGAGTGGCTGGCGGCGGCCGCCCTGAGCCGGCGGACCAAGGACATCGTGGGCGCCGTCACCAAGCGGGCCGGCGAGGAGCCGGAGGCGTACGCGCGGCGGATCCTCGCCACACAGGGCGCACGGCTGGTGAAGGAGGCTGACCTGGCCCACAACGCCGACCCGGAGCGGCTCGCGGTCCTGGACGAGCCGACCCGGAAGCGGCTGACCGAGAAGTACGCCCGGATGCGTGCACTTCTCGGTCTCGGCCAGGGCGGGTCAGCAGTGGGCTGAGGGGCCTGTCCGGCGAGGTTGCGGACCGGTGAGGCGGCTCTCGGCCGACGGTTGCCGAAACGGGTGCCTCGCCGTCCACCGCCCAGCGCAGGCCCGACCGCTACCGGCGGCTGAGCCCGGCAGCACACATCCCGCCTAGTCCGCCTCCGGCCCCGCGTCCGTGACGCGCACGGCCGCGCTCAGTGGGGCCAGCACGCGCCAGCCCAAGGCCTCGTACAGCGCCCGGCCCTCCTCCGTCGCGCCCAGTACGGCCGCCCTCGCGCCCTGGCGGGCGCCGGCCTCGGCGAGCGTGCCCAGTACCACGCGCCCGAGGCCCCGCCGCTGGTGGGCGGGGTCGGTCTCCACCTGGTCGACGACGGCGGTCGCACCGGTGACGGCCGTCTGCCCGCGCGCCGCGAAGGACCCGTCGGCGGCCCGCACCACGACCCGGGTGACCCCGCCCCGGCTCCAGCTGCTCAGCCGGTAGCCGTCGGGGAGGCCGGGCGGGGCCTCGGCCTCGGCCTCGGCCAAGGAGGCGGCCATGAAGGCGGCGTGACCGTCCAGCAGCCCCCACCCCGGTGGCAGCCACGCCTGGAGGGTCCGCGCCGGCACGAACGCCTTGAGCGCGACACCGGCGGCGCTGTTCTCGGCCAGCTTGCGGACGGTCGCCTCGTCGGCGGCGGTCAGTACGTGCCGGGCCACCTCCTTGGGCAGGCCGACCTCGACCGTGAAGCCCCAGGGCTCGCGCGCCGGCTCGGCGGCCCCGCGCGACACGACCCAGCCCTCGACCCATGCGCGTACAGCTTCGGCAGTACTCCCGAAAGGCACGGCCCCTCCCTGAGTGGTAATAGGTACTCATCATCAGTGTCTATTACATGATGGCATCGCGCGACCGGCTTGGCGAGCCCCGGCCGCCCATGGACGCCGGACCGGCGACAGGGCGCGGCCGTACGCCGAGGGCGCCCGGCTGGTGAGGGAGGCCGACCCGGCGCACAGCGCCGGCCCGGAAAACGACTGGCCGAGACGTGCGCACGGATGCGCGCACGTCTCGGCCTGGGGAAGCGGGGTACTAGGCGCTGGCGGGGTACTAGGCGCTGACCTTCTCGTGCTCCTTCTTCTGGCGCTCGCGGGCCAGTTCGGCCGCGTCCTGCTTGAACGCCCACTCCGTCCTCGGCTCCATCGCGAAGCGGAACACCCGCTGCACCGGCCGGGTGCACAGGAGCGTGACGGTGGCGGCCGCGAGGACGGTGACGGCGGCCGAGCCGAGCATGCCGTACCGCTGGGCGTAGTCGAATCCGCCCGCGTAGAGACAGCCCTTCACCACGAAGCCGTGGAGCAGATAGCCGTACAGGGTGCCCGCTCCGAGGGCGGTGAACCACATCCTGCGGCGCGGCACCCAGGCGAAGAAGCACGCGGTCAGCAGCAGGGCGCAGCCGAACAGCGCCAGCGTCATGAGCGGCCCGGCCCACCAGGGTGCACCCAGGTCCTGCGCGGCGCTCTCCCGGTAGAACCAGCCGACGTCCATGCGGGGTGCGCTCCACCAGCCGACGGCCAGTGCCGCCACGACCACCGGCACCGACGCGATCCGCACCCACCTGCGGCGCAGCGCGGTGAAGTGTTCGGGCCTCAGGCTCAGGCCCAGCACGAAACAGGGCAGGAACTGCAGGACCCGACCGAGGTCGAGACCGCTTCCCGTGCCCGCGGAGACCGAGCCGAGCATGGCGATGCCCAGCGCGATGGGCACCGGCCAGCGCACCAGCTTCCACAGGGGACTGATCAGGCGCCAGACGAACAGCGCACACAGGAACCAGGTCAGGTACCAGGGGGAGAAGAGGTTGAACGGCTGGTCGGTGACGTGGCCGACGTAGCGCCGGAACAGCGAGTAGGCCGTCTGGAACAGGACGTACGGCACGGCGACACCGGTGATCAGACGCTTCAGCCGGTCCGGCCGCAGGTCGAAACCGCGGGAGAAGTAGCCGGAGATGATGATGAACGCCGGCATGTGGAAGGTGTACACCACGTCGTACAGGCCTTCGAGGAGCCGGCTGTCGCTCTTCACCGGCGACCAGGAGTGGCCCACCGCCACCAGCACGATCGCCAGGTACTTGACGTTGTCGAAGAACGCGTCGCGCTGTCTGCCCGGTCTGTCCGCCGGGGGCCGCCGCTCCTGCATACCCGTCGGGGTGCGCGTACCGGCCACTCCGTCCGCCGGCGACTGTGCCGGGGGGAGCGGCCTGCGGTTCTGGCCGGGGAGCGAGGCGGCGTCAAACATCTGAGGCACCCTAGCGTCGTCTGTGGGATTTCGTAAAACTCCCCCAGGCATTCCTGGTTAGCGGCTTCGTATACCCCCGATTTAGCGAACTCGACGCCCGGGCCTACGTGATGATGGGCACACGATAGGCCGTCCATTCGTCCTTGTTGTCCCGTTCATCCCCGCCAATCGGGGCATATGTCGTGCCTGTGCGGTCAATTCGAATTACCTGCGCAGATGGTGTGTGCGCAGCGAAACGAAGTCGCGCGATATCCGTCCGCGGACGCTTCCGCGAATTACCGTGCGGGGCGTCCCCCGTGCCGAGCCCGGGCCCGACGTTGTGTCACGGGCCGCATACGCCGGCCGGGTTGGTGGCACGATGGTTCTGGCGGGGGTGCGGGCCGTACCCCCGGGCCGGGAGAGCGGACCGACCGAGGGTGTGATCAGTTGTGGCCATTTCACTGTCTGTGGTGCTGCTGTTGGCGATCATCCTTGTAGTGCTGCTGCGAGGGGGGAGTATCAAGGCGGGACCCGCGATCGTCGCGATCCTCTTCGGCTTCTTCCTCGCCTCGACCGGCATGGCCCCGTCCATCGACCGCTTCCTGAACTCGATAGCGGACTCCATCAGCTCGATCAAGTTCTGACCGGTGCGGGGCAACCGGAGCAGAACGTGCTGAACAACTGAAGCAACGGGGGACCTGCGGGTATGGCGCTGCGCGAGACGGACCCGGCGGAGATCGGCGGCTACCGGATCGAGGACCGCCTGGGCAGCGGCGGCATGGGCGTGGTGTACCTCGCCCGGTCCGCCTCCGGCCGCCGGCTCGCCGTCAAGGTCGTCCACGGCCAGTACGCCGACGACGACGAGTTCCGCATCCGGTTCAGCCGCGAGGTGGCCGCCGCCCGCCAGGTCAGCGGCGCCTTCACGGCCCCCGTGGTGGACGCGGACGCCGACGCCCCGCGCCCCTGGATGGCCACGCTCTACATCCCCGGCGAGGACCTCGGCACCCACGTCCGCCGCCACGGCCCGCTCCCGGCGCACCGGCTGCGCGAACTCGCCGCCGGCCTCGCCGAGGCGCTGCGCGACATCCACCGCGCCGGAGTCGTCCACCGGGACCTGAAACCGGCCAACGTCATGCTCGCCGAGGACGGCCCGCGCGTCATCGACTTCGGCGTCTCGCGGGCCGCCGAGTCCACCACCGCCGACGCCCTCACCCAGACGGGCCGGGTGATGGGCACCCCGCCCTTCATGTCCCCCGAGCAGTTCACCTCCCCGCACGAGGTCGGCCCCGCCACCGACGTCTTCTCCCTCGGCGCGGTCGTCGCGTACGCCGCCACCCGGCGTGGCCCCTTCGACAGCGTGAGCCACTGGGAGACGGCGACGAGGGTCGTCGAGCGCGAGCCCGACCTCGACGGCGTCCCCGCCGACCTGCTCCCCTTCGTCCGCCTCTGTCTGGAGAAGCACCCCAAGGCCCGCCCCACCCCCGACGAACTCCTGCGCTTCCTCCGCGACGGCCGGCTGCCCGACCGGGCCCAGGACACCGGCCTCGACCCGTCCGGGCCGGACCCGTCCGAGACGGCCGCCGAGCCGGCCCGCCGCCGTCGCCGGCGCCGCCGGGCGGCCCTGGTGGCGGCCGCCGTCGTCACGGCCGCCCTGGCCGCCACCGCCACCGTCGTCCTGGCCCCCGACCGCGGGGGCGCCCCGCACGCCCTGCCGGCGGGCTGGCACGCCTGGCACCGGCAGGCCGGGGACCCCGCGGGCAACAACCGGAACGTCGCGGTCGCCAGCGGCCCGTTCAGCGGGTGCGTCACTTCGCAGACGTCCCTGGTGTGCGCCGGCAACGGCATCAAGGCCGCCCGGTTCGCCCTGGCCGACGGCCGCAACACCTGGACGCTGCCCATGGACCGCAGGCCGGTGTCCCTGACCCCGGACGGCGGCACCATCATCGGCGCCCGCCCCGGCGGCGTGTACGCCATCGGCACCGACGAGCGCAACGCCGGGTCGACGAAGGACCCGCAGATCCGGACCCGCTACACGGTGCAGTCCATCGACACGGCCACCGGCAGGGCCGTCTGGAAGACGACCGTCGCCGACAACACGGACGGCATGGGCCCGGACACCGGCGGTGCCGTCGCGACCCCGGCCGGCGTCTTCACCACCTACGGCAAGGCCTCCGACTCCTACGCCCTGCTCGACGCCGCCCACGGCACCGTCCGCTGGCACCACCGGATGCCCTACGGCGTCGAGGACGACGGAGAGTGCCAGGTGTCCGGCGCCGGCGGACAGGCGTACCTGGTCTGCCACTCCATCAACGCCCACGGCGACCCGGACCGCACCACGATCGCCCAGCTCGACCCCGCCACCGGCAAGGCCCGCTGGACACGGACGGTCAAGGGCGGGGTCGCCGTGCTGGGCGAGGCGCACCGGTGTCTGGTGCTGGGCGCCGACCCGACCGTGCAGAAGCTGAGCGGCCTGACCCTGATCAACCTCGACTCGCACGTCCTGGTGACGGTACGGCTGTCCGCGCCGCACCCCGCCTCGGCCGCCCACCTGGTCCGCGGCACCCTCTATCTCACCCTCCCCAGCGGCAGCGTCCGGGCCGTCGACCCGGCCACCGGACGCGAGCTGTGGCAGAGCAACTCCACCGTCGAACAGCCCGGCCCGCCTACCGCCTCCGCCACCCGGCTCTACGTGGCCTCGCCCAACGGCCGCCTGGCCGCCCTCGACCTACGCACGGGCCGGGTCACCGGCACGCTCCCCGGCCGCGACGACAGCGACAACGACGGCTCCACCGACACACCCGGGGCTCCCGTCCTGTCCGGCGACGCCCTCTACGTCCCCTACGGCCTGCGCTCGGTCTACAGCGTGGACGTGCACACGCTCCAGAACCCCTGACCACGCCACCCCGGGGGGTCCGGGGTTCTCGTTGCCGGGTCCTCGTTGTCGAGGCGCACGTGCCGGGCGGCACCGTGGAGCCAGGCCGCGTCGCCGACCTCGTACGCACGCGGGGGACACGGACGGCTGATCGGCCCCGAGGACGGCAGAAGGCCCAGGAAGAGGAAAGCAACCTCTCACCTGGGCCTTCGGCATCCAGAGCGGGCGACGGGAATCGAACCCGCGTAGCTAGTTTGGAAGACTAGGGCTCTACCATTGAGCTACGCCCGCAACAGTGCGCCGCAGGTCGGTGACCGCGGCACTGGTGGCATCGTAGCGGGTCGCCCGCCGCCGAGGCCAACGAGTTGCTCCCGGAGCCGTCGCGCGTGCCGTCTCCGGGAATGCGGCCGACGTAATCGTCCGGTGCATGTACCCTACGTGTCGCACCAGACGGGGTGTGGCGCAGCTTGGTAGCGCGTCCGCTTTGGGAGCGGAAGGCCGTGGGTTCAAATCCCGCCACCCCGACCACCGGCTCGACGGCACGTGATGATCGCCTTTTGGGGCGCTGACCCGCTGCGGTTACTATGCAAGCTGCGCGCCCGTGTGTCCCGGCCCACTCGGCCTACGAACTCCTCCGGGCGGCGAAATCCGCCGGACCAGTCTGGCTCCGGCAGAACCCAAGAAGTCAGCCACAAGGAGACCGAACCGTGAAGAGCGCCGTGGAGACCCTGAACCCGACCCGGGTTCGGCTCACTGTCGAGGTGCCCTTCGAGGAGCTCAAGGACAGCCTCGACGCGGCGTACAAGAAGATCAACCAGCAGGTCACGGTGAAGGGCTTCCGCAAGGGCAAGATCCCGGCCCGCGTCATCGACCAGCGGTTCGGCCGCGGTGCGGTGCTGGAGGAGGCCGTCAACGACGCGCTGCCGAAGTTCTACACCGAGGCGGTCAACGAGGCCGAGCTCAGCCCGCTGGGCCAGCCCGAGGTCGACATCACCGAGCTGAAGGACGGCGAGACGCTGAACTTCACCGCCGAGGTCGACATCCGCCCGGCCCTGGAGATCCCGGACTACTCCGGTATCGAGGTCGAGGTCGACGCCGTCGAGGTGACCGACGAGGACATCGAGAAGTCGGTCGAGCAGCTGCGCGAGCGCTTCGCCTCCACCTCCCCGGTCGAGCGCGCCGCCGAGGACGGCGACGTCGTCACCATCGACCTGGAGGCCAAGGTCGACGGCGAGGTGCTGGAGGACGGCATCGCCAACGGCGTGTCCTACACCATCGGCTCCGGTGAGCTGCTGGACGGCATCGACGACGCCGTCAAGGGCCTGTCCGCCGGGGAGGAGGCCACCTTCACGTCCGAGCTGAAGGGCGGCTCCGCCGCGGGCAAGGAGGCCGAGGTCACCGTCAAGGTCACCCAGGTCGCCGCCCGTGAACTGCCCGAGCTGGACGACGAGTTCGCGCAGCTCGCCTCCGAGTTCGACACCCTGGACGAGCTCAAGGCCGACAGCCGCAAGCGCCTCGCGAACATGAAGCAGTTCGACCAGGCCACCCAGGCCCAGGAGCGCGTCCTGGAGAAGCTCCTCGAGCTGGTCGAGGTCCCGGTCCCCGAGAAGCTGCTCGAGGACGAGATCAACACCCGCAAGCACAACCTGGAGCACCACCAGCTCGGCCAGATGGGCCTCACCCTCGACAAGTACCTGGAGATCCAGGGCAAGAGCGCCGAGGAGTTCGACACCGAGACCCGCGACGCCGCGGTCAAGGGCATCAAGACCCAGTTCGTCCTCGACGAGCTGGTCAAGAAGGAGAACCTCAACGTCAACCAGGAGGAGCTCACCGAGCACCTCATGCGGCGTGCGGCCTCCTCCGGCATGTCCCCCGACCAGTTCGCCCAGGCCGTCGTCGAGGGCGGCCAGGTGCCGCTCCTGGTCGGCGAGGTCGCCCGGGGCAAGGCCCTGGCCGTCGTGGTCGAGGCTGCCACGGTGAAGGACACCAACGGCGAGATCGTCGACCTGGACGACGAGGAGGAGGAGACCGAGGCCGCCGAGGCGTCGGAGGCCTCCGAGGAGACCACCGAGGAGACCACCGAGGGCTGAGCGGCCCTGCGGCGCCTCTGAAGCGCGTACACAGGCCCCCGGGAGTGTCTCCCGGGGGCCTGTGCCGTTTGCGCGGGGACAGCCGGCCAGAAGGGGCGCGGGGCTGTATCGATGTGCGGCTCCGCCGCGCGGCGCGAGCGGCTGCCGACGACCTGTGGCCGCCGACGCACCGCACACCCCACGGCGAGTAGGCTCCCGGCCCCGCGGAGCGCTACGCCCCCGGCGAACACCACCATCTCCGGGATTCCCCGAAGGGACCCTCGCGTTAGGGTCCATGAAAGGCAGAACAATGAGACGGCCCGGCGCCGTCGCAAGACGAGCAGGTGGATACGTGACGAATCTGATGCCCTCCGCCGCCGGCGAGCCTTCCATCGGTGGTGGCCTCGGTGACCAGGTGTACAACCGGCTGCTCGACGAGCGGATCGTGTTCCTCGGCCAGCAGGTTGACGACGACATCGCCAACAAGATCACCGCGCAGCTGCTGCTCCTCGCCGCCGACCCGACCAAGGACATCTACCTCTACATCAACAGCCCCGGCGGCTCGGTGACGGCCGGCATGGCGATCTACGACACCATGCAGTACATCCCGAACGACGTGATCACCATCGGCATGGGCATGGCGGCCTCGATGGGCCAGTTCCTGCTCACCGGCGGCACCGCCGGCAAGCGCTTCGCCCTGCCGCACACGGACATCATGATGCACCAGGGCTCCGCGGGCCTGGGCGGTACGGTCTCGGACATCAAGATCCAGGCCCAGTACCTGCTGCGCACCAAGAAGACCATGTCCGAGCTGACCGCGCTGCACTCCGGCCAGTCCGTCGAGACGATCATCCGCGACGGCGACCGCGACCGCTGGTTCACCCCGGAAGAGGCCAAGGAGTACGGTCTCATTGACGAGATCATCACGCACGCCTCGGGTGTTCCGGGAGGCGGCGGCACCGGTGCCTGACCGGCCCGGCCGCGCCACGCACCGCCGAGACACCAGCCCCCCGAACGCCACCAGGACGGTGAACCCCATGAGCAACTTCTCCGGTGCCGCCAGCGGCATGTACGAAGGGCCACGCCCCGACAGCCGCTACGTCATCCCGCGCTTCGTCGAGCGCACCTCCCAGGGCATCCGCGAGTACGACCCGTACGCGAAGCTCTTCGAGGAGCGCGTGATCTTCCTGGGTGTCCAGATCGACGACGCCTCCGCCAACGACGTCATGGCGCAGCTGCTGTGCCTGGAGTCGATGGACCCGGACCGGGACATCTCGATCTACATCAACAGCCCTGGTGGCGACATGACCGCCCTGACGGCGATCTACGACACGATGCAGTTCGTGAAGCCCGACATCCAGACGGTCTGCATGGGCCAGGCGGCCTCCGCCGCGGCCATCCTGCTCGCCGCCGGTACGCCCGGTAAGCGCATGGCGCTGCCGAACTCGCGGGTGCTGATCCACCAGCCGGCGGGCTCCACCGGCCGCGGTCAGCTCTCCGACCTGGAGATCATCGCCAACGAGTTCACCCGGATGCGTGAGCAGCTGGAGGACATGCTGGCCAAGCACTCGAACCAGCCGATCGAGAAGATCCGCGAGGACATCGAGCGCGACAAGATCCTCACGGCCGAGGAGGCCCTGGAGTACGGCCTCGTCGACCAGATCATCTCCACCCGCAAGCTGAACAACGCCGCCGTCCGCTGACGCGGAGCGGCACGGTTTTTGCCCCTCTTGGCACGGTGCACGTCAAAGTGAACCCTGCCAAGGGGGGCCCGAACACCGGGCCCGGCAAGGTACCGTCGGACATAAGGCAGCACCAGGAGCCGCTGGATTCGAAAGCGTCCAGTCGTCTCCCAGGCGAAGGGGAAGCACACCGTGGCACGCATCGGTGACGGCGGCGATCTGCTCAAGTGCTCGTTCTGCGGCAAGAGCCAGAAGCAGGTCAAGAAGCTCATCGCAGGGCCCGGTGTGTACATCTGCGACGAGTGCATCGATCTCTGCAACGAGATCATCGAGGAGGAGCTCGCCGAGACGAGCGAGGTGCGCTGGGAGGAACTCCCGAAGCCCCGCGAGATCTACGAGTTCCTCGAGGGCTACGTGGTCGGCCAGGAAGCGGCCAAGAAGGCGCTCTCCGTCGCGGTGTACAACCACTACAAGCGGGTCCAGGCAGGCGAGAACGGCGGCCCGGGCGGCCGTGACGACGCCATCGAGCTGGCGAAGTCCAACATCCTCCTGCTGGGGCCCACGGGCTCCGGCAAGACCCTCCTCGCGCAGACGCTGGCGCGCATGCTGAACGTCCCGTTCGCGATCGCCGACGCGACGGCGCTCACGGAGGCCGGCTACGTCGGCGAGGACGTCGAGAACATCCTCCTGAAGCTGATCCAGGCGGCGGACTACGACGTCAAGAAGGCCGAAACCGGGATCATCTACATCGACGAGATCGACAAGGTGGCGCGCAAGAGCGAGAACCCGTCGATCACGAGGGACGTCAGCGGCGAGGGCGTGCAGCAGGCCCTGCTGAAGATCCTCGAAGGGACGACGGCCTCGGTCCCGCCCCAGGGCGGGCGCAAGCACCCCCACCAGGAGTTCATCCAGATCGACACGACGAACGTCCTGTTCATCGTGGGCGGTGCCTTCGCCGGCCTCGAGAAGATCATCGAGGCGAGGGCGGGCGCGAAGGGTATCGGCTTCGGCGCCACGATCCTCTCCAAGCGCGAGCTGGACTCCAAGGACGTCTTCGAGGACATCATGCCGGAGGACCTGGTCAAGTTCGGCATGATCCCGGAGTTCATCGGCCGCCTCCCGGTGATCACGTCGGTCCACAACCTGGACCGCGAAGCACTGCTCAAGATCCTCGTAGAACCCCGCAACGCCCTGGTCAAGCAGTACCAGCGCCTCTTCGAACTCGACGGCGTGGAGCTGGACTTCGAACGCGAGGCCCTGGAAGCCATCGCCGACCAGGCGATCCTCCGCCAGACCGGCGCCCGGGGCCTCCGCGCCATCATGGAGGAAGTCCTCCAGGGCGTCATGTACGAGGTCCCGTCCCGCAAGGACGTGGCCCGCGTGGTCATCACCGCCGACGTGGTCCTGTCCAACGTCAACCCGACACTGATTCCCCGGGACGCGCGGGGGCGGGGGTCGGGGGAGCAGAAGTCGGCCTAAGCGGCCCGGGCATGTGCAGGGGCCCCGGTCGGCTTGACCGGGGCCCCTGCGCAAGGGATTACACGTACGGGTTTTTGACCACTGACGTGTAGCAGGAGTCCAGCAGCTTGTCCCCCTTGAACACGCCGACTTCGACCTGGGCGGCAGCGATCCCGTTGGTGTCGCTGGCTGGCGAACCGAATTCTTCGGTCTTGCCCCTGCCTTCGTAGTTCTTGTGCCAAGGCCAGTTGTGGACGTCGTCGTCGAATTGCTGGGTGCGAAGACGGACCCCCACGGAGTAGCCGTCGCCGTACGCGTCCTTGACCGAGAGACTGACGTAGAGGCTGTACTTGCCCTTCCACGTCACGTTTCCGTCCCCGTAGGCCCTGAAAGCCGGGAACATGAATACGCCGCATGGGCTCGTGCTTGCGGCGGACGCGGGAGTCGACGACAACGGAATCGCGAGGGCTGCTGCCGCGGTGGCGATGGCAAGGGCTGCGGGACGACGCATGGTCACCTTCCTGATAGGCAGGTGATCGATACTGTCACCAATCGAACGTATGCACCTATTCCGTGCGCGGATTGTCATGCGCATCACACTTGCGGGGGTGGGGTGGTTTCATCGCTCCGTACGCCAAGGGGCCCGCCAGTCTGGCGGGCCCCTTGATCGTCGAAGTGCGCGGTGTCAGGCCTTCACTCGCACGTCGTTGCGGAGCTTGGCCGCCAGTGCCGCCGTGTCGTCGATCGTGCCGCCGTCACCGGAGGCCAGCATGGCGACACTGAACGCCGAGACTCGGGCGACCGTACTGTGGTCGGCCCAGAGGCAGACCGGCACTTTGACGGTCTTCGCCGTTCCGGTGGACGACGAGGGGCTCGTGTCGTCGAACTGGGCCATCTGGCACTTCATGATGCCGCCGGAGAAGCCCGACGGGCTGACCGCCTGAGGGCTCCCCAGCAGCTTGCCCTTGACGTCGGAGTCGCTCTGGTTCGACTCGGACTTCGCCTTGGCATTGGCGAACATGGCGTCGACGACCGCCCCGGGGTCGTCGACCGTGCCGTACACGCCGTCGAACGTAAGACCCCTGGCGGTCAGCCCCTTGCCGGACTGGTACGAGGCGGTGACACCCTTGGCGTTCTTCACACCGGCCTTCTCGTAGTCCGAGATGTCGGACGAGTCCATGCCGCTGCTCGAGGTCGCCTTCTTCGTGTACGTCCCGTTGATCACCGTCGCCGGCGTGATCAGCTTGTGCGGCCCGTCGTTCGCGACGCTGGTGCTGCCCCCGCTGAAGAGCAAGTACCCCGCCACCGCCACCGCCGCCACCACGGCCACCGAGCCGATGATCAGGCCCGTCTTCTTCTTGCCGCCGGCCGGAGCCGGCGGCTGCGGCATGCCGTAGGGCTGCTGGCCGTAGCCGCCCGGCTGCTGGCCGTACGGGTTCGGCTGCTGCGGCATGCCCTGCTGCGGGTACCCGTACCCCGCCTGCGGCGGAGCCGGCGGCGCCTGCTGGGGGTAGCCGTAGCCGGGCTGCGGAGCCTGCGGCTGCTGGCCGTACGGGCCCGGCTGGCCGTAGGGCCCCGGCTGGCCGTACGGTCCAGGCTGCCCCGGCTGGCCGTACGGACCCGGCTGCTGGGGCGGCCCGCCGTACGGGCCCGGCTGGTTGTTGCTCATCTCTGGGTTCCCCTCCAGATGCTTATGTGTTCCGAACATCCTGTCCCAGGCCCGGGAAACGCATGGCACCGGGGGCCGCACCGTTACACAACAAACGCGTTTCGGGACCACCCCGTGACACCTCTAAACTGACCCCCGTGACCGAGAACGCTCAGCAGCAGCCACCCGCGCCCGACCCCGAACTGCCGACCCAGTACGCGCCGGCCGATGTAGAGGGGCCGCTGTACGAGCGCTGGGTAGAGCGCGGTTACTTCGAGGCGGACGAGAAGAGCGACAAGCCGCCCTACACGGTCGTCATCCCGCCGCCGAACGTCACGGGCAGCCTGCACCTGGGCCACGCCTTCGAGCACACCCTCATCGATGCCCTGACCAGGCGTAAGCGCATGCAGGGCTACGAGACGCTGTGGCAGCCCGGCATGGACCACGCCGGTATCGCCACGCAGAACGTCGTCGAGAGGGAGCTGGGCAAGGAGGGCAAGTCCCGGCACGACCTCGGCCGCGAGGCCTTCGTCGAGCGCGTCTGGCAGTGGAAGGGCGAGTCCGGCGGGCAGATCTCCGGCCAGATGCGCCGCCTCGGTGACGGCGTCGCCTGGTCGCGTGAGCGGTTCACCATGGACGAGGGGCTCTCCCAGGCCGTCCAGACCATCTTCAAGCGCCTCTACGACGACGAGCTGATCTACCGCGCCGAGCGCATCATCAACTGGTGCCCGCGCTGTCTGACGGCCATCTCGGACATCGAGGTCGAGTACCAGGACGACGACGGCGAGCTGGTCTCCATGCGCTACGGCGACGGGGACGACTCCATCGTCGTCGCCACCACCCGTGCCGAGACCATGCTCGGTGACACCGCCGTCGCCGTCCACCCGGACGACGAGCGGTACCGGCACCTCGTCGGCAAGCTCATCAGGCTTCCGCTGACCGACCGTTCCATCCCGGTCGTCGCCGACACCCACGTCGACCCCGAGTTCGGCACCGGCGCCGTCAAGGTCACCCCGGCCCACGACCCGAACGACTTCGAGATCGGCCAGCGGCACGACCTGCCGTCCATCACGATCATGGACGAGCACGCGGTCATCACGGCCCACGGCCCCTTCCAGGGCCTGGACCGCCTGGAGGCCCGCTCCGCCATCGTCGCCGCGCTGCGCGCCGAGGGCCGGATCGTCGCCGAGAAGCGGCCGTACGTCCACTCCGTCGGCCACTGCTCGCGCTGCAAGACGACCATCGAGCCGCGCCTGTCGATGCAGTGGTGGGTCAAGGTCGGCCCGCTGGCGAAGGCGGCGGGCGACGCCGTCCGCGACGGCCGCGTCAAGATCCATCCGCAGGAGATGGAGAAGCGCTACTTCGACTGGGTCGACAACCTCCACGACTGGTGCATCTCGCGCCAGCTGTGGTGGGGGCACCGGATTCCGGTCTGGTACGGCCCGGGCGGGGAAGTCGTGTGCGTCGGCCCCGGCGACGAGATCCCCACCGGCGAGGGCTGGCACCAGGACACCGACGTCCTCGACACCTGGTTCTCCTCCGGCCTGTGGCCGTTCTCGACGCTCGGCTGGCCCGAACAGACCGAGTCGCTCGCGAAGTTCTACCCGAACTCCGTCCTGGTCACCGGCTACGACATCCTCTTCTTCTGGGTCGCCCGGATGATGATGTTCGGCCTGTACGCGATGGACGGCACCCCGCCGTTCCACACCATCGCCCTGCACGGCATGGTCCGCGACCAGTTCGGCAAGAAGATGTCGAAGTCCTTCGGCAACGCGGTCAACCCGCTGGACTGGATGGACAAGTACGGCAGCGATGCCCTCAGGTTCACCCTGGCCCGTGGTGCGAACCCCGGTGTCGACGTCCCGATCGGCGAGGACTGGGTCCAGGGCTCCCGCAACTTCGCCAACAAGATCTGGAACGCCACCCGTTTCGCCCTCATGAACGGCGCGACGGTGGACGGCCCGCTGCCGGACCCGTCCGCGATGTCGGCGACGGACCGCTGGATCCTCTCCCGCCTGAACTCGGTCGTCGCCGAAGTCGACGCCTACTACGACGACTTCCAGTTCGCCAAGCTGTCGGACACCCTCTTCCACTTCGCGTGGGACGAGGTCTTCGACTGGTACGTCGAGCTGTCCAAGACGGTCTTCATGGCGGGCGGCGAGCCGGCGGAGGTCTCGAAGCGCGTCCTCGGCGAGGTCCTCGACGTCACCCTCAAGCTGCTGCACCCGGTCGTCCCGTTCGTCACGGAGACCCTCTGGACGACCCTCACCGGCGGCGAGTCGGTCGTCATCGCCGAGTGGCCGAAGGACAGTGGCTTCCGCGACGCGGCGGCCGAGCAGGAGATCTCCACCCTCCAGTCGGTCATCACCGAGGTCCGCCGCTTCCGCGCCGACCAGGGCCTGCAGCCGGGCCAGCGCGTCCCGGCCCGCCTGGCCCTCGACGGCACGGCCCTGGCTCCCCACGAGGCCGCCATCCGCCAGCTGCTGCGCCTCCAGCCGGAGGGCGACGCCTTCACGGCCACGGCCACCCTCCCGGTCGCCGGCGCCGAGGTCGCCCTCGACCTGTCCGGCACGATCGACGTGGCCGCCGAGCGCAAGCGCCTCGCCAAGGACCTGGCCGCCGCCGAGAAGGAGAAGGCGCAGGCCACGGCGAAGCTCGGCAACGAGGCGTTCCTGGCCAAGGCCCCGGAGAACGTGGTGGACAAGATCCGCACGCGCCTTGCCAAGGCCGAGGAGGACATCGCCCGCATCACCGCCCAGCTGGAGAAGCTGCCGCAGGCGTAAGGGCTCGTACGACGCTGAAGGCCCCCGGTGCGTGGGGAGTACCGGGGGCCTACCCGTGCCCCGTCAGGGGCGCGGGGAACTGCGCGGGCAACCACGACGGACCCGCAGCCGACCGACAAGCAAGGCCACCCCGTACCCGCGCCGCCAAGCCACCGCACCCCTTGTCAGTGCCGCTCCGTAGACTGGGCCCCGTGAGCGACCACCCCGGCACCAGCGACACCCCCGACCCCCTCGACGGCTTCGAGGAGATCATCGAAGCCGAAACCACCCGCGACCCCGACCTCGCCGTGATCGAGGCCGGCAGCCGCACCCTGCGCACCCAGGGCGGGCAGCCGCACGCCGACGTGCCCGCGCGGCCGGAGGACCCGGAGGTCGACCGGGCCCTGCGCGAGGTCGAGGCGGACCTGGCCACCCGCTGGGGCGAGACCAAGCTGGAGCCCTCGGTCAGCAGGATCTCCGCGCTGATGGACGTACTCGGCGAGCCCCAGCGCTCGTACCCCTCGATCCACATCACGGGCACCAACGGCAAGACCTCCACCGCCCGCATGATCGAGGCCCTGCTCGGCGCCTTCGAGCTGCGCACCGGCCGCTACACCAGCCCGCACGTGCAGTCGATCACCGAGCGCATCAGCCTCGACGGCGCGCCCATCTCCGCCGAGCGGTTCATCGAGACCTACAACGACATCAAGCCGTACGTCGAGATGGTGGACGGACAGCAGGAGTACCGCCTGTCCTTCTTCGAGGTCCTCACCGGCATGGCGTACGCCGCGTTCGCGGACGCCCCCGTCGACGTGGCCGTCGTGGAGGTCGGTATGGGCGGCTCCTGGGACGCCACCAACGTCATCGACGGTGACGTCGCCGTGATCACGCCCATCGACCTGGACCACACCGACCGCCTGGGCGAGACGCCCGCCGAGATCGCCGGCGAGAAGAGCGGCATCATCAAGCAGGACGCCACCGTGATCCTGGCGCAGCAGCCGGTGGACGCGGCGCAGGTGCTGCTGAAGAAGGCCGTCGAGGTGGACGCCACGGTCGCCCGCGAGGGGCTGGAGTTCGGGGTCCTCGACCGGCAGATCGCCGTCGGCGGGCAGTTGCTCACGCTGCGCGGCCTCGGCGGCGAGTACCCCGAGGTGTACCTCCCGCTGCACGGCGGCCACCAGGCGCACAACGCGGCCGTCGCCCTCGCCGCCGTCGAGGCGTTCTTCGGGGTCGGCGCGCAGCGCGCGGAGCCGCTGGACATCGACACCGTGCGGAAGGCCTTCGCGGCCGTGTCGTCGCCGGGGCGCCTGGAGGTCGTACGGCGCTCCCCGACGATCGTGCTGGACGCCGCGCACAACCCGGCGGGTGCCCGCGCCGCCGCCGAGGCCGTGCAGGAGGCGTTCGACTTCAGCCGGCTGATCGGTGTCGTGGGCGCGAGCGGCGACAAGAACGTGCGGGGCCTGCTGGAGGCCTTCGAGCCGATCTTCGCCGAGGTCGTCGTGACGCAGAACTCCACCCCCCGGGCCATGGACGCGGACGAGCTGGCCGCGATCGCCGTCGAGGTGTTCGGGGAGGATCGGGTGCAGGTCGAGCCGCGGCTGCCGGACGCCCTGGAGGCCGCGATCACGCTGGCCGAGGAGGAGGGCGAGTTCGCGGGCGGCGGTGTGCTGATCACCGGTTCCGTCATCACCGTCGGCGAGGCCCGGCTGCTGCTGGGGAAGGGCTGAGGATCGTAGATGCGTACGCTCTGTGCATCGACCCTGATCGGCGAGTTCTTCGTCATCGGGTTCGCCGGGCTCGTCGCCATGAAGGACCCGGGCCTGTCCATGTCGACGGTGTGGCTGGTCAGCGGTATCGCCATGCTGGTGAGCGTGCTGCTGTGCGGCATGGTGACCCGGCCCGGCGGAGTGGCCCTCGGCTGGGCCCTGCAGATCGCGCTGATCGCCTCCGGTGTCTTCGTCCCGACCATGTACTTCATGGGTGCGGTGTTCGCGGTGCTGTGGTGGGCGTCGGTGCATTTCGGCAGAAAGGTGGACGAGGCGAAGGCCGGATTCGCCGCGCAGGCGGAGTCCGGTTCCTCCTCAGCTGACGCTGCGTAACGGGCGTCCCGACACGCCCTGTAACCTCGTCCCACCGCAGACGTCAGTCAAAAGGAGTCCTCCCGTGAGCCAGCGCACCCTCGTCCTCCTCAAGCCCGACGCCGTCCGTCGCGGCCTGACCGGCGAGATCATCAGCCGTATCGAGCGCAAGGCCGGCTGGCAGATCACCGCGCTGGAGCTGCGCACGCTGGACCAGGACACCCTGGAGCAGCACTACGGCGAGCACAAGGGCAAGCCCTTCTACGAGCCGCTGGTCGAGTTCATGTCCTCCGGCCCGGTCGTCGCGCTGATCGTCGAGGGTGAGCGGGTCATCGAGGGCGTGCGCGCGCTCGCCGGCCCGACCGACCCGATCGCCGCCGCGCCCGGCTCGATCCGCGGTGACTACGGCGTGATCGTCCGCGAGAACCTGATCCACGCCTCGGACTCCGAGGAGTCCGCCGAGCGTGAGGTGAAGATCTTCTTCCCGGGCCGTGCGTGAACTGCGGCGAGCTGAGTTTTCGGTAATTTTTCTGAGGGGCCGTCAGCTTCGCCCGGCGGCGCCTGACCAGGGGCGGCCGTACATTTCCGGCCGTCCCTTGGCATATGCATTGCCGATCGGGGGAACGCGTGCCTCCGTTGGACCGTCTCCACAAGCGGGGCGGCCCGCCATCTGGTGACAATGGCGGAGACCCTCGCGCAGTGTCCGTGCAGGCGCGTTTACGATGGAAGCCTTCACGTCACAGCACCCGCCTCGCCGTCCTGACATGCCCTCAAAAGTTCGGGAAGGCCAGATGAATCCGGATGGGGAACTCAATGTCGTTCATCGGCCGTGACATGGCTGTCGACCTCGGGACCGCCAACACGCTGGTGTACGTCAGGGGTCGCGGAATCGTACTCAACGAACCGTCCGTCGTCGCGATCAACACCAACACCGGTGGGATCCTCGCGGTCGGTGCCGAAGCGAAGAAGATGATCGGCCGGACGCCGGGCAACATCGTGGCCGTCCGCCCGCTGAAGGACGGTGTGATCGCCGACTTCGAGATCACCGAGCGGATGCTGCGCTACTTCATCCTGAAGATCCACAAGCGGCGGTACCTCGCCCGTCCGCGGGTGGTCGTCTGTGTGCCCTCCGGTATCACGGGTGTCGAGCGCCGCGCCGTGATCGAGGCGTCCTCCCAGGCCGGTGCCCGCCAGGTGCACATCATCGAGGAGCCCATGGCCGCCGCCATCGGCTCCGGTCTGCCGGTCCACGAGGCCACCGGCAACATGGTGGTGGACATCGGCGGCGGCACCACGGAGGTCGCGGTCATCTCGCTCGGCGGCATCGTCACCGCGCAGTCCATCCGGGTCGCGGGCGACGAACTGGACAACGCGATCATCCAGTACATCAAGAAGGAGTACAGCCTCCTGCTGGGTGAGCGCACGGCCGAGCAGATCAAGATCACGATCGGTTCGGCGTACGACCTCGACGCCGACGAGCACACCGAAGTCCGCGGCCGGGACCTGGTCTCCGGGCTGCCGAAGACGGTCGTGATCTCGGCCGCCGAGGTCCGCAAGGCGATCGAGGAGCCCGTCAACGCGATCGTGGACGCGGTCAAGACGACGCTCGACAAGTGCCCGCCGGAGCTGTCCGGCGACATCATGGACCGAGGAATCGTTCTGACCGGTGGCGGAGCCCTGCTGCGCGGGCTCGACGAGCGGCTGCGGCGGGAGACCGGCATGCCGATCCACATCGCCGAGGACCCGCTGGACAGCGTCGCGCTCGGCTCCGGGAAGTGCGTCGAGGAGTTCGAGGCGCTGCAGCAGGTCCTGGACGCCCAGCCGCGTAGATGACATAACACTTCGATTCCGCCGTACGAGACGTTCTCCGCTCGTGCGGCGGATCGTTGATGAGAGACATAAGCTCCCACAAATGGCCCCTCGGGCTTGCGTTTCGCGCATCGCGCCCGCAAAGGGGCTCCCGAATTCCTATTGAGGAAGGGCACGGCCGCCGCACGTGAGGGACACGAAAGAGAGCCGGCTGCTCCTGGTCCTGCTGGTTGCCATCGCATTCGCGCTGATCACGGTGGACATCCGCGGGGGCAGGAACTCCCCGGTCGACGGTGCCCGGCAGGCCGCGGCCACGGTGTTCGGCCCGGTCGAGAACGGGCTGGCCTCGGCGGTCGACCCGGTCGGCAACGCCGTCTCGGCGATCCGGGACTCCGGCAGCCGGCACGACCGGCTCGCCACCCTGGAGAAGGAGAACGCGGCCCTCAAGGCGAAGCTCGGCAGCGACGACCGCAACCGCAGCCGCCTGGGCCAGCTCGACAGGATGTTGAAGATCGCCGGCGAGGGCCAGTACGGCATCAAGGGCGCCCAGGTCATCGCCATAGGAGCGGCCCAGGGCTTCTCCTGGACCATCACCATCGACGCCGGCGCCAACGACGGCATCAAGCGCGACATGACCGTCCTCAACGGCGACGGGCTCGTCGGCCGGGTCACCACCGTCGGCCCCGACACCTCCACCGTGCTGCTCGCCAACGACCCCGACTTCACCGTCGGCACCCGCATGGAGGGCAGCGACGAACTCGGCTTCGCCTCCGGGCAGGGCGACCGCCCGCTGCGCGTGGAACTGCTCAACGGCAAGGCGGAGGTGAAGAAGGGCGACCGGCTCGTCACCTTCGGCTCGGAGGCCGACCGGCCGTTCGTGCCGGGCGTGCCGGTCGGCGTGATCTCCCGTGTCGAGCCCTCCAACGGCGGCCTCACCCGCACGATCTACGTCACCCCGTACGTCGGCTTCACCAAGCTCGACATCGTCGGTGTGGTCGTGCAGGCCCCGAAGAAGGACCCGCGCGACGAGGTTCTGCCGGCCAAGCCCAAGCCGGTTCCGACGCCGACGGTGACGGTCACCGTCAACCCGTCCGCCGACGCGACCGCCAACGACCAGCAGCAGTAGGAGCTGAATCCCCATGCGTGTCAACCGGATCCTGCTCTCCTCCGCGCTGGTCGTCGTGGCCCTGGTGATCCAGGTGAGCGTCCTCGCCCGCCTGCATCTGCCGGGTGCCGTCCCCGACCTGCTGCTGCTCACCGTCCTCGGCCTCGCCATGGTGTACGGCCATGTCGGCGGCGCCCTCGTCGGCTTCGGCGCCGGTCTGCTCGCCGACCTCGCGCCGCCCGCCGACCACGCGGCCGGCCGTTATGCCCTCGTGCTGTGCGTCACCGGCTACTTCGCCGGGCTCATCAGGCCGGAGAACGGCCGCCTGAAGTCGGCGACCGGCCCGATGGCCGTCGTGGTCGCCGCCGCCATCGGCTTCACGCTGCTGTACGCGGGCGTCGGCGCGCTGGTCGGCGACACCGCAGCGCGCCATGTCGGCCTGCCCGGACTGCTCTTCTCGGCGGCCCTGTACGACATGCTGCTCGCCCCGTTCGTGGTCCCCGGGATCATGTGGCTGGCCCGCCGCTCCGACAACGACCCGCTCGCCGAGACCGGCCCCGCCACCAAGGCCGGCGACATCTCCGCCGGCTGGCTCTCCTCCGGCACCGGCCTGCGCATCGGCAGCCAGCGCGGCGGCCTGGGCGCGCTGAAGGCCAAGGCCCGCACCCGCTCCGCGCGGGTCAGCCGGATCAAGGGGGTCAAGCGGCTGTGAGCGCCCACGAGTTCACCCGAACGGGTCAGCTTTCGTGGAACGCCGGTTCACAGGCTGGTCGTTCATCATTCGTACGCGTTGTCGCACATGCGCTCTGAGAGGGGGAGACAGCCGCAGTGACCAACATCCCCGAGACCGGTCGGACCCCACGGGTCCAGATCCGGCTCGTCGTGATCCAGATCCTCGTCCTCTCCCTCCTCGGCACGCTCGGCGGCCGGTTGTGGTACCTGCAGATCCGCGAGGGCGCCCAGTACCAGAAGGAGGCCTCCGGCAACCACGTCCAGCAGGTCGTCGACCCCGCCGTGCGCGGCGACATCCTGGACGCCCGCGGCGTGCCCCTCGCCGACAACGAAACCCGCCTGGTCGTCTCCGCCTCCCGCACCGACCTGCTCAAGCAGAAGGACGACGGCAGGGCGGTCCTCACCAAGCTGGCCGGCGTCCTCGGCATGAAGCCCGCGGACGTCATCCAGAAGGTCCGGCTGTGCGACGCCAAGACCCCCCAGCCGTGCTGGAACGGCTCGCCGTACCAGCCGATCCCGATCACCGACGAGGCCACCCCCAAGCAGGCCCTGCAGATCCGCGAGCGCTCCGAGGACTTCCCCGGCATCACCGCCGAGCCCGAGGCCGTGCGCCGCTACCCCGGGCCGGGCAAGTCCAACACCGCGCAGGTACTCGGCTATCTCTCGCCCGTCACCGACGCCGAGATCCAGAAGGCCAAGGACACCGACTCGCCCTATCTGCGCTCCGACATGGTCGGCCGCTCCGGCCTGGAGCGGCAGTACGACAAGGAACTGCGCGGCAAGGCCGGCGTCACCCGTTACGAGGTGGACAACCTCGGCCGGGTCATCGGCAAGGCCAAGGCGGATGCCGCCGAGCCCGGTTCGAACCTGGTCACCAGCATCGACTCCCGGGTGCAGCGCGTCGCCGAGTACGAACTGGACAAGGCGATGAAGTCCGCCCGCACGCAGTACGACAAGATCACCGGCGAGAACTACAAGGCAGACTCCGGTGCCGTCGTCGTCATGGAGGCCAAGACCGGCCGGATCGTCGCGATGGCCTCGGCGCCCACCTACGACCCGAACGTGTGGGTGGGCGGCATCTCCGCCAAGGACTACAAGGCCCTCACCGGCAAGGACTCCGACTACCCGCTGCTCAACCGGGCCATACAGGGTCAGGCCGCACCCGGCTCCACGTTCAAGGTGGTCTCCACGGCTGCCGCGGTCAACGCCGGCTATGCCTGGGACGGCGGCTACCCCTGCACCAGCTCGTACTCGGTCGGCGGCCAGGTCTTCAAGAACTTCGAGGGCGAGAACTTCGGCGACATCTCCCTCGGACGCGCCCTCGAGGTCTCCTGCGACACCGTCTTCTACGGCCTCGCGGACAGGGAGTGGAAGAGGGACGGCGGCATCAACCCCAGGAAGGGCCAGCCGAAGGACTACTTCTTCAAGACCGCCCACCAGTTCGGCCTCGGCAAGGAGACCGGCATCGACCTGCCCAACGAGGTCAAGGGCCGCGTCCCCGACCGCCAGTGGAAGCTCGACTACTGGAACGCCAACAAGGACGCCTGGTGCAAGTCCGGGAAGAAGGACGGCTCCTACGTCGAGAAGATCGCCTACGAGAACTGCCTCGAAGGCAACAAGATGCGTGAGGGTGACGAGATCAACTACTCCATCGGCCAGGGCGACACCCTCGTCACGCCGATCCAGGAGGCGATGATCTACGGCGCCGTCGCCAACGGCGGCGCCGAGTACTACCCGACCATCGGCAAGGCGATCATCAGCGCCGACGGCAAGACCGTCCAGGAGATCAAGCCCAAGGTGCAGCGCAAGCTGCCCGTCAGCCAGGCCACCCTGAAGGGCATGGACGACGCCTTCGCGGGCGTCATCACCCGGGGCACCGCCGCGTGGAAGTTCGGCGGCTGGCCGCAGAACAAGATCCCGCTGCACGGCAAGACCGGTACGGCGGAGGTCTACGGCAAGCAGACCACGGGCTGGCTGGCCACGTACTCCAAGGACTACTCGGTGATCATGACGATCTCCCAGGCCGGTACCGGTTCCGGTTCCGCCGGTGAGGCCGTGCGCAACATCTACAGCGCGCTCTACGGCGTCCAGGGCGACGGCTCCATCGACAACAAGAAGGCGCTGCTGCCCAAGCCGCAGAAGGGCCTGCCGAAGGTCCGCACGGACGGCACGATCATCAACCCCAAGGTCAGCGGCGACCCCGCGAAGGACGCCGAGAAGGCCCAGCAGGACAACCCCAGCAACGGCGACGACCAGCAGCCCGCCACCACGGCCTCGCCCGGCACGGGCAACCGCAACACCCGCAGACGGCCACGCGGGAACCGCCGGACGGGAAGCCGGAGGATGCCCTCATGACCAGCGTGAACAGCTTCTCCGTCTCCGGATACGGCCCCGAGCGGGCCCGCTGGACCAGGATCTTCGCCCGCGACTCGCTCACCCGCCGGCTCGACTGGCCGATCCTGTTCGCGGCCACCGGGCTGTCCCTGCTGGGCTCGCTGCTCGTCTACTCCGCGACCCGCAACCGCACCGAGATCAACCAGGGCGACCCCTACTACTTCCTGATCCGGCACCTGATGAACCTCGGCATCGGGCTCGCCCTGATGATCGGCACCATCTGGCTCGGTCACCGCGCCCTGCGCAACGCCGTGCCGATCCTCTACGGCATCTCGCTGTTCGGGGTGCTGCTGGTGCTCACCCCGGTCGGCGCCACCATCAACGGCAGCCGCAACTGGATCGTGTTCGGCGGCGGCTTCTCGCTCCAGCCCGCCGAGTTCGTGAAGATCACGATCATCCTGGGCATGGCGATGATACTGGCGGCCCGAGTCGACGCCGGGGACAAGCCGTACCCCGACCACCGCACGGTCCTGCAGTCTCTCGGCCTGGCGGCCGTGCCGATCCTGATCGTGCTGCTCATGCCCGACCTCGGCACGGTCCTGGCCATGGTGTCCATCATCCTGGGCGTGCTGCTCGCCTCCGGCGCCTCCAACCGCTGGATCTTCGGCCTGCTCATCGCGGGTGTGATGGGCTGTGTCGCCATCTGGCAGCTGCACATCCTGGACGCGTACCAGATCAACCGCTTCGCGGCCTTCGCCAACCCGGACCTGGACCCCGCGGGCGTCGGCTACAACACGAACCAGGCCCGCATCGCCATCGGCTCCGGCGGCCTGACCGGCGCCGGCCTCTTCCACGGCTCGCAGACCACCGGCCAGTTCGTGCCCGAGCAGCAGACGGACTTCGTCTTCACGGTCGCGGGGGAGGAACTGGGCTTCCTCGGCGCGGGCCTCATCATCTTCCTGCTGGGCGTCGTGCTGTGGCGCGCCTGCCGCATCGCCCGTGACTCCACCGAGCTGTACGGGACGATCGTGGCCGCCGGGATCGTCGCCTGGTTCGCCTTCCAGTCCTTCGAGAACATCGGTATGACCCTCGGCATCATGCCGGTCACCGGTCTGCCCCTGCCGTTCGTGTCCTACGGCGGCTCGTCGATGTTCGCGGTCTGGGTGGCCGTGGGACTGCTTCAGTCGATCAAGGTGCAGAGACCCATGTCGGCGTAGGCCCCCGGCGGTCCGGCCGTCACCCTGTGCGGGTGGTCGGGGCGCGGGTCCTGGAGGCCGCGTCCCAGACCCGCATCGGCCTGCGGCCTCGTCGTCAAACGCTGGACGGGCTGGGTGGGACGCCCCCTGCCGTATCGCCCCGCAGCCCACTAGATTCAGTTCATGGCGGATGCGAAACGCGAGATCGAGCGCAAGTACGAGTCCGACGACAGCGGGCTGCCCGACCTCACCGGTGTCGGGGGAGTGGCGGCCGTCCTGGACAAGGGCCTGGTGGAGCTCGACGCCACCTACTACGACACCGCCGACGAACGCCTGGCCGCCGCCGCACTCACCCTGCGCCGCCGCACCGGAGGCTCCGACGCCGGCTGGCATCTGAAGTTCCCGGTCGCTCCCGGGGTGCGGGACGAGATCCGGGCCCCGCTCTCCGACGCCGTCCCCGAGGAGATCGCCGCCCTCGTGCGCTCCCGGGTCCGGGACGCCGAACTGGTCCCGCTGGTCCGGCTGCGCTCGGCCCGCGATGTCCGCCACCTCGTCGACGCCGACGGCACCCTGCTGGCCGAGGCGAGTGTCGACGCCGTGACCGCCGAGCGGCTCACCGGCGGGGGCGGGGCAGCCCAGTGGACCGAGATCGAGGTGGAACTGGCCGACGACGGCGACCCCGCCTTCCTCGACCGGGTGGAGAAAAGGCTGCGCAAGGCCGGGGTGCGCCCCTCGGCGTCACCGTCGAAGCTCGCCCGCGCCCTGGAGCAGACCGCCCTGGAGCAGGGCGAAGGACGGCGCCGTAAGAAGGGCGAGCCCGCACCGCCGGAGACGGCCGGCGACCACGTCCTCGCCTATCTGCGCGCCCAGCGGGACGCACTGGTCGAGCTGGACCCCGCCGTCCGCCGGGACGTGCCCGACTCCGTGCACCGCATGCGGGTCGCCACCCGCCGGGCCCGCAGCACCCTGCGCAGCTTCCGCTCCGTCCTCGACCGGGCCGTCACCGACCCCGTCGGGGCCGAGCTGAAGTGGCTCGCGGGCGAGCTGGGCGTGGACCGCGACCAGGAGGTGATGGCCGAACGCCTGCGGGCCGCCCTCGACGCCCTTCCGTCCGACCTGGTCACCGGCCCGTTCCGCGAACGCCTCACGTCCTGGGCCGAGGACCGGCACGGCGGGGCACACGCCCGGGTGGCCCGCGTCCTGGACTCCCACCGCTATCTGACCCTGCTGGACACCCTGGACACCCTGCTCGCCGACCCACCCCTGCGCAGGGCCGCCGGGAGACAGCCGGAGAAGGTCCTCGCCAAGGCCGTGGACGAGGACCTGGCCACCCTGTCCGCCCTGATCGAGCAGGCGATCGCCGCCCCGCCCGGCGAGGAGCGCGACATCGCCGTGCACGAGGCCCGCAAGAAGGCCAAGCGCACCCGCTACGCGGCGGAGGCGGCCACCCCGGCCCTCGGAACACCGGCCCGCTCCCTGACCAAGGGCATGAAGTCCCTGACCACCCTGCTCGGCGACCACCAGGACAGCGTCATGACCCGGCTGACCCTGCGCGAGCTGTCCGCGGTGGCACACGCGGCAGGGGAGAGCACGTTCACGTACGGGGTGCTGTACGGACGCGAGGAGGCCCGGGCGGCGCGGGCCGAGGCGGAGCTGCCCGGCCTGTGGAAGGAGATCGCACCGGCGGCGTCCGGCTGAGCGTACGGGGGAGTCCGCCGGGCGGGTTACGCTTGATGGTCACCCCTGTCAGCTCACGAAGGTTCGCGAGATGCCTGCCGAAGCCGCCGAGTCGGTGTTCCCGCAGCTCGAAGCACTGCTCCCGCACGTGCAGAAGCCCATCCAGTACGTCGGCGGAGAGCTCAACTCCACGGTCAAGCCGTGGGACGAGTGCGATGTCCGCTGGGCACTCATGTACCCGGACGCGTACGAGGTGGGTCTGCCCAACCAGGGCGTCATGATCCTCTACGAGGTCCTCAACGAGCAGGAGGGCGTCCTCGCCGAGCGCACCTACAGCGTATGGCCGGACCTCGAGGCGCTGATGCGCGAGCACGGCGTCCCGCAGTTCACGGTGGACACCCACCGCCCGGTGAAGGCCTTCGACGTGTTCGGCCTGTCCTTCTCCACGGAGCTGGGCTACACGAACATGCTCACGGCCCTGGACCTCGCCGGGATCCCCCTGGAGTCCAAGGACCGCACGATCGACGACCCGATCGTCCTGGCCGGCGGCCACGCGGCTTTCAACCCGGAACCGATCGCCGACTTCATCGACGCGGCGGTCATCGGCGACGGCGAGCAGGCCGTGCTCGACATGACCCGGATCATCCGCGAGTGGAAGGCCGAGGGCCGCCCCGGCGGTCGCGACGAGGTCCTCTTCCGCCTGGCGAAGACGGGCGGGGTCTACATCCCGGCCTTCTACGACGTCGAGTACCTCCCCGACGGCCGTATCGCCCGCGTGGTCCCCAACAAGTCGGGTGTCCCCTGGCGTGTCTCGAAGCACACGGTCATGGACCTGGACGAGTGGCCCTACCCCAAGCAGCCCCTCGTCCCCCTCGCGGAGACGGTCCACGAGCGCATGTCGGTGGAGATCTTCCGCGGCTGCACGCGCGGGTGCCGCTTCTGCCAGGCCGGCATGATCACCCGTCCGGTGCGCGAGCGCTCGATCACGGGCATCGGCGAGATGGTCGACAAGGGCCTCAAGGCAACGGGTTTCGAGGAGGTAGGCCTCCTGTCCCTCTCCTCCGCGGACCACTCGGAGATCGGCGACATCGCCAAGGGCCTGGCGGACCGCTACGAGGACGACAAGATCGGCCTGTCCCTCCCCTCCACGCGCGTGGACGCCTTCAACGTGGACCTGGCGAACGAGCTGACGCGCAACGGCCGCCGCTCCGGTCTGACCTTCGCCCCCGAGGGCGGCTCGGAGCGCATGCGCAAGGTCATCAACAAGATGGTGTCCGAGGAGGACCTCATCCGCACCGTCGCCACGGCCTACGGCAACGGCTGGCGCCAGGTGAAGCTGTACTTCATGTGCGGCCTGCCCACGGAGACCGACGACGACGTGCTGCAGATCGCCGACATGGCGACGCACGTCATCCAGAAGGGCCGTGAGGTCTCGGGCTCGAACGACATCCGCTGCACGGTCTCGATCGGCGGCTTCGTCCCCAAGCCCCACACCCCCTTCCAGTGGGCACCCCAGCTCTCCGCGGAGGAGACGGACGCCCGCCTGGCGAAACTGAGGGACAAGATCCGCGGCGACAAGAAGTACGGCCGCTCGATCGGCTTCCGCTACCACGACGGCAAGCCGGGCATCGTCGAGGGCCTGCTGTCGCGCGGCGACCGCCGCATCGGCGCGGTGATCCGCGCGGTGTACGACGACGGCGGCCGCTTCGACGGCTGGCGCGAGCACTTCTCCTACGACCGCTGGATGGCCTGCGCCGACAAGGCCCTCGCCCCCTACGGCGTGGACGTCGACTGGTACACCACCCGCGAGCGCACCTACGAGGAGGTCCTGCCCTGGGACCACCTCGACTCCGGCCTGGACAAGGACTGGCTCTGGGAGGACTGGCAGGACGCCCTCGACGAAACACAGGTCGAGGACTGCCGCTGGACCCCGTGCTTCGACTGCGGCGTCTGCCCGCAGATGGACACGGCCATACAAATCGGCCCGACCGGCAAGAAGCTGCTGCCGCTGACGGTCAAGAACGCAGGTCCGACGCCGGCTTCGAGTGGTCACGCGCACTGAGGTGAGCGAGGCACTCGATCGGGTGATGGAGGCGCTGGCGGGGGTGAGCGAGGACGAGGTGGCGGCTGCACTGGCTGCGGCCGGCGCTTCAGTGCCTCGCCCGTCGGCGCCGCTGGTGTCCTCTCGGACGCCGTTGCCAGGCCCTGGAAGTACCCCGTATATCGTTTCCGAGGTGGAGTGGGTCTGAGCGCTCGGTGCCCGTGAGGTAGCCATCCGCGGCCGCTCACACGGTTCGGTGCCCCCATCCCTCTCTGCTCCCTGGCTATCTGTCCAGGCACCACACGTTCGCGTCAGACACCAGTCGTCCTGAGACCCTTTTCAGTCAACAGATCAGGACCCGGCACGTAACGTCGCGCGTCCCGCCAACATGACGGACATGGCGACATCGGGGGCAAGATCAAGGAATGGTCGGCTCGGGGGCTCGGGGGCTTGGGACAGTGGTGGGGCGTGATCGCCGCCGCGCTGCTGATTGCCGCGTGGATCAACAAGGCCGCAGGACCGGCGATCGTTGCAACACTCTCAGCACTGGTCCTCGTCTGGTGCTTCTTCCAAGCACCCGTGACCTGCGGGGCTCCGGTGAGAGGCCGGGAGGACGGCTGCCGAAACAACGCAACCGGCCTCCTTATGGGCTGCCACATTCGCCAACACCGTTGGCAGAAGCTGAGGATGTTGATCCTTCGGCGACAAGTACGTGAGTTCTGCTCCGGTCTTTTCTCGGACGGCAAGGCCACTCTCGTCACGCTGGCCGCAATCGGGAGCTTCCTGTCAGGGGTCGTGGCCTTCATTCCTGGCCTTGCCCTCGGCTGACTCCACATGGACAGACGTCCAGTGCCACCTACGGGTGGCCTGTATCAGGGCGCTGCCGGAGACGCGCGTCAATCTAGGCGACCCGTTCACGCGAACTGGGGAATGTCCTGTTGGTGCAGCGGCAGTCGGCTCCGCAGACTCGTTGGCCTCCGACGCCTCTGCCCGGCACGGGAGGCGCCTCCGGATCATCTCCGACGTGAGTAGATCTGAGGGTCCGCTCCCGAGGGCTCCATCGGTGCCTGATGGACGTGCTGCTCGGCGGTGAGCGGGACGGTGAGTGAAGGCTAATCCGTATCCCTCCGGTAGCAGTGCGCAGAATTGCCCGACGACGCGAACTTAGGCAAGTCGTTGCGGAAGAAGCGGATCGTTTGGTCCGGTGGCTGTGGGTTCTTTAGTTCGTTGACCGCTGACTCAGAAATGATCAAGCAGAACTTTTCTGTTAGGGGCGCGTGCCCCCCGGAGCGGAGCAATTCAATCGATCCTTCATACCGGCCCGCCTTGTACATCCAGTTATTAGCCCAGAAGTCGAATGACGGCTGTTGAGGCCTGTCCTGGCTGACGATGAATGGGGCGGGGTCGCCGCTCCAGTGGTTATTTACGGTGTCTGTTTCCGGATCGTAGTACCAGGTGACACTCTCTCTCCAATAAAATGCTGGCCGCTTCGAAGATGAGATGGGGCCGGTAGGGGTGAGCTCCAAGTGCGCGTCACGAATTACTTCGACGCTCTCAGCCTTGAACCTTGTGGCCACCGTCGGCTGTACGTAGAGGCGCACGCCCTGATCAGACTTTTCGAGGCGAAATAGGTGAGGAAGCGCCATGTCAACGTTGGGTTGGCGCTGTAGCTCAGCGAAGTTGAAAAGCGAAATCGCCAGGGCGACGACTGCTGCAGCCGTGGCAGACCACTTGTGCACGGCATCGAATCGTCGCCATCTACGAGACCTCATCGGCCTCTCTGTGGCATCTCCCATCCCCCCACTCTGCCCGTATGGCTCCGTCCTCCGTCTCCGAGTTACGCCATATGGCGCTCACCTGGTTGTTCGTCAGGCGATTGCCATGCTCGTTGTGGTGTCCGGTTGCCCGCAGATGGACACGGCCATACAAATCGGCCCGACCGGCAAGAAGTTGCTGCCTCTGACGGTCAAGAACGCAGGTCCGGCGCCGGCTTCGAGTGGTCACGCGCACTGACGTGAGCGAGGCACTCGATCGGGTGATCGAGGCTTTGGGTGGGGTGAGCGAGGACGAGGTGGCCGCCGCGTTGGTGGCGGCCGGGGCTTCCGGCCGTCGACAGTCGCCCCGGCGGCCCGGCCGTTGTACGCCTCTGCCGGGCCCGTAGGCGGCACAGGGATCCGCTCGGAGGTGGAGCGGGTCTGGGTGCGAACACGCCAGTGACTGATCTCCGCGAAGGTTGGGTGTCTATTTCCTAGTATGAGCTGGTGATCAGGTCCGGCGGGCGACGTGCTCAGCAGCGGTGCGAGCGGCAAAAGGCCGTGCACCGTCACCACCCGTTCGTCCTCGGTCTGGTCGGGATCGGTGTGGTGGTCGTTGCGGCGTTCGTCTTCCGTGGCGGATCCGAGGAGGCAGCGTCCATCGGCTCCGCCCGGCTACGGACGACGAAGTCCACGACGTCCGGGGCGCCGGCGGCGCCGCGCCCCAGCGGCAACGTACGGATCGCCGCCGTGGGGGACATCGTGATGGGCTCACTGCCGGACGATCTGCCGCCGGATGACGGCGCTTCGTTCTTCGATCCTGTCGACGACCTGCTCGTCGGCGATGTGGTGCTCGGGAACCTGGAGGGGACCCTCACCACCGGCGGTCCCAGCAAGTGCGACAACGACAGCCCGAACTGTTTCGCGTTCCACGCTCCTCCGTCCTACAGCCACTGGCTCAAGAAGGCCGGGTTCACGGTCCTGAACGTGGCCAACAACCACATCGACGACTTCGGGGCGGAGGGGCGGCGCGAGACGTTCGCCGCCCTGCGCTCGGCGAACCTGCCGTTCACCGGCCGCCTGGGCCAGATCACCGTCCAGCGAGTCAACGGCGTCCGGGTCGCACTGCTCGGGTTCGCTCCCGACCGAGGGGCCAACGATCTCACGGACATCCCCGCCGCACAGCGACTCACCGCTCGCGCCGCAACGATGGCGGACATCGTGATCATCATGATGCACGCCGGTGCGGAGGGCTCGGACCGCACCCATGTAGAGCCCGGCACCGAGTACTTCCTCGGCGAGAACCGCGGCGACGGCTACCGCTTCAGCCGTGCGGTGATCGACGCCGGCGCCGACCTCGTCGTAGGCAGCGGCCCGCACGTGATGCGGGGAATGGAGTTCTACAAGGGCCGACTGATCGCCTACAGCCTGGGCAACTTCTCCGGCTACAAGGTACTCGGCCTCGGCGGCGCACTCTCCACCAGCGGCGTGCTGCAAGTCACCCTCCGCGCCGACGGCACCTACCTGTCCGGGCGCCTGCGCCCGACCCAGATCGTGGAGCCAGGGACACCGGAACCGGGCGGCGATGGGATCGACCTCGTCGACGACGTGTCGGAGGAGGACTTCGGTTCGCAGGCCGCCCACATCTCGGCGGACGGGACGATCCAACGCCCGTAGCCGCGCGAGTAGCCGCACGCGTGGATTCCTTGCATATGTATCTGATGGCGTGTGGGCCCGCGCTTCGACGTTCCCTACGTCGTCAAGGAAGCTCGCTCCGCTCACCCGCGCCAAGGGGTGGGTTCACGCGAGCGACGGCCACGGATCGGCGGCCCACTCCAGCCACCCCGACCACCCGGGAGGCGGACCTCGCCTCTCATGTCCGACGAGTTCGGCGGCGTCGGGCTCCTCGGAGAGCGTCCTACAGGTGCCAAGTCCCACCGCCTCCAGAGCGAGCCGGAGCAGCCGTCCTTCCAGCACCTCGCGCTTCCCGTCGGCCTCCGGCTCGCCGAAGAGGGGAACCCACTGATCCGGCGTCAGCCACAACGCGCGCCTGGCGGAGCATGGATCATGGCTGCGTGACGAAGCGGACGAAGAACGAACCTCGGGTCGAGCAGCCAGGCCCTGAGCCGGAGCATTCCCCCTACCAGCAGGCGATGCGGCAAAGGCTCCTCGCGGCCCCGGTAGTACCGGCCCCCGAGCCCTGGCGACGCATCGCCTACGCCCCGGTCGGCGGACTTCTCGGTATCGGCTTCGCCTCGCACCCCGGCACCGGCCAGGACTTGGTGATGGTCGTCTCACACGACGGTCACGGTCTCTTCGACGCCGTTACGGGAGAGAAGGTCGCGCGGGATCGTGACCCCGCCTCCGAGGACAGTGGCCGCGACGCTGATCCGGCCCTGTGGTCTCCTGGACTGGGGCCGGTTGCCGGAAGCAGGGTGCGCATCGCCGGGCTCTTCGGAGGAGGACTTCACACCACCAGCGGCGACGGCTGGAAGCTGGAGGTCGTTGCCCCGGCCTGGCCGCACGAGCGTGTCCTGCTCTCCCACGGCAGCGGATTGCCGCATTCGGCTCCGCACGGGGAGCGCTGGTGGCACATCTTCCACTCCCCCTACTCCGAGCTCCGCGCCGCTGGATTCTCGCCGTCCGGACAGACCCTTGCCGTAGCGACGAGCAGCGATCTGTCCCTGTGGACTCGGCGCCGGCCACAGCCGCACCGGTAGCGACCGGGGGAACGACGGTGCCGCCGTGCCGGCGAGACGAGGGCGCTGCGCGGTCAGTCGAACGCCACGACCATGCGAACGCCGTCATCACCGAAGCGGCCCGCCAGGGCCTTCATCAAGGCGAAGACATGTGTCCAGTGACTTTCAGGGCCCAGGATGGAGCCGACGGACAGCGGATCGTACGTGCACATCACTTCGCCGGTGGTCCACTCCACGCGTCTCGTCGCACTGTGCACGTCCGCGGGCGGTATGCCTACCGCGGACAGGGCTTCCGACGGCCATGGATCGGACACGAGTTGTTGATGCAGGGCCGCTGGCAGCGATTTCGTGCGCCAGGTCAGCCGGCCGATGAAGTGATCAGGTGTGGTCGCCGGATCCATCGAGGCAAGTTCCGCCCAGCTGACCCAGCTCGCGCTGTGCAGGTCGCCCGCTGCCACCCAGGGCTCGAGCTGAGAGCGCATCCCGCTCGACAGATCGATGGGAAGACCGCGGTTCGGTGCAAGTGGTGGAAAGCCCGCGTGGTTGCGCACTCCGAAGAGACAGCCGAAGGCCGCGTAGTCGGTCTCGTCATATAGCGGCCAGAGATCCATGGCGGCCACCCACGGCTCGCCCTCGTAGTAATCGGTGTCGACGCCGGGATGACGAAACTCGATGCCGCCATGGATGTCCGTACTCACGGCGCCGCACCCTAACAGCGTCGGGCTGGGGCTACTCGACCTCGATGCCGAAATCCCGGACGAGCCCTTCGAGACCGCCCGGGTAGCCCTTACCGCCCAGGACGAAGTCCCAGTCCCCATTCGATCTGCGGCGGAAGGAGCCGAGTACCAAGGCGGTTTCGCCCGGCCGCCCGTCGGAGACTTCCAGTCGTCCCAACTCGGCCAGCGACGGGTCGAGCAGGCGGATGCAGGCGTCCGTGAAGCCGGAGAGATCAGCGTTCGGGTTGACCTCTGGGTCGACGGCGGCCACGAGTACGAGCCGGTCGGCATCATCCGGCAGTCCGTCGAAGAAGACGTGGATCGCGGCCTTGTCGGGGGCAGTGGCCGGGACGGCGCGGACAGAGCCGTCCGGTGTCTGC
This sequence comes from Streptomyces sp. NPDC037288, assembly GCF_055603265.1. NCBI lineage: Bacteria > Bacillati > Actinomycetota > Actinomycetes > Kitasatosporales > Streptomycetaceae > Streptomyces > Streptomyces sp. NPDC037288. The sequence continues at coordinate 393,082 of NZ_JBVJVY010000001.1, read as the reverse complement.
GGGTTGTTGTAGAAGACGAAGTGATGGTCGCTGAGGACGCGGTTGCCATGGCAGACGAGAGCGCACACGTCCAAGGCGACACGTCCGGTCCAGGACATGCCGAGGACGTTGTAGCGGTCGGGCAAGCGAGTGTCCGGGACCGTCGGCGTCTGCTGCGCTGCGGCACGACTCGTGCCGTTTCCCAAGCGTCCACGCAGTCCGTGACGGTGCAGCAGGTCGACGAGTTCGGTTCCCGAGATCAGTTCCAGCGGCTTGCCGTTGGCGAAGGTGTGTGAGCCAGGGCCGAACTTCGAGGTCGTCACGAGAACGCCCTTGTTGGCGCCGGTGTCCTGAACGGTCCCGTACAAGTCGCGCACAGCGGTGGGCGGCACCGTGTTGCGGTAGCGCTTCACCTGTACGACGATCTTGCCGCCTCGGATCGGCGTCGGATCCAGTGCGTCGACGTCCACTCCGCCGTCGTTCGAACGTTGCGTGGTGACCGCCTGCATCCCCATGGCGCGGAAGAGATCGGCAACGAGGTTCTCGAAGGCGATGGGATCCATGTCGTACAGGTCGGGTTCCTCGTCGCTGCCGTGCGTGCCGACACGATTCCCGGCCTCCTGCGGCCGGCGACTCGGCCGCACCGGCGTGAGTTGGTCGGGGCGAGTCGAGAGTTGCCCGTGCAGGGCATCGGCCAGGCAGCTGCCGGCGTCCACCTGGGCCAAGTGCAGATCCCGGAATGTCGAGCGTGGAGCCATGACCGTTGCCAGGTAGATGTGGCCCGGTCGGCCCGTCGTAGGGTCATGCCCGTCCACGAACCCGTTCAAGGTCACCGACTCGAGCGCACCCAGCTCGTCCGCGGCGAAGAGTTCGTGCAGTACGAGCAGCATGCACTGCGCTAGGACCTCCCGGTACAGGGTTCGGCGCTGACCTACCGGCCGGGGAGTCTCCCTGTCCTGGTCCACACCGGGCATGTACCGAACAGACTTGACCTCAGGCACGACGCTGTAGGCGGGCAGCTCCCAGTCCAGCACCAACTGTCCGGCTGCCGGGTCGTAGGCCGCCGCGACCTGGCGTGGGAAGCCCTCCGGCCAAGCAGTCGAGGAGTAGAGAGCGGCCGAGAAGTACTCGACCACACAAGCGGGATCGTGGCGTCTGAGTCCTTCCGTCAGCTCGGCGACGCCGGCGTTGTGCCGCCGCACCGCGGCCAGCTGGGCATCGGCCCGTTCCCGGTATTCCCGTTGGTACGACGCCAACTGTTGCTGCCGCTGGGCCTCCGTTGCCTGGGCTGCGTGCCAGTCCCGCTCGAAGCGCGCCCTGGTCTCGGCATGAGCCTGAGCGCGGCGACCGGCAGTCCACCCGCGATCTGTTTGGTAATGATCGAAGTCCGGCATGGGCACGGACTGCGCCAATGGCCCCGGAGCGAAGGGCTGGATCTCTTCAGGGCGCAGGAGAGAGGAAGCCCTGAACGCCGGAGCCTGGCAACCCGAGGAGAGAAGTCCTTGTAGCGAGGTGACCTGTGCGTCCAGTTCCTCGGTGCGGCGTAGTGCATCTGCCTGCCTGTGCTCGCGGTAGCTCTGGGCAGCTTGCCGTTGATACGCACGTGCTTGCCGTGCTTCTTGTCTCTGTCGTCTGGCTTCGGCCTCCCTCTGACGCTGCTGCTGCCTCTGCATCTCAGCCCAGACGCCGACCAAGCCGTTAGAGCGACGACTCATGTGTTGCAGGCCCTCCCCAAGGCGCTCTGGTTGTCCCCGCAACCAGTTGTAACGGAACGACACCATCCAGCGCTGGCCGTCTCGCATATCCACGCGGCAAGGCCGAGAAGGTGACGCGGCTGCGCCAGGTCGGAGTGTCCGACCCGGACCGGTCGGCCCTTCCAGAGCCGCACGTCACCGAACCGGCGCGGTCGACGCACTCTGCCGTACTCGATGGCAGGATCGAGGCGGCCGAGCGCCAGTTGCCGGTTGTCCGGGTCGTGGATTGGAGCGCGGCCGGATCGACGGGCTTCAGCGCCGATGCGGTGGGGTGGGGCGGGCTCGCCGTCACCGCAGGTGTGACCGTCGCGTCGGACAGGGCGGCGGAACCTTCTGAGGGCAGGGCGCAGCCCGCGATCAGCAGGACCGCGGACGGCGCCGGCGCGGCCACGCGGCGGGCGGTACGCGATGCCCCGCGGCCTGCTCCTCGATGATCACAGTCAGGGCCTACGGCACCCGGGCAACCGCGACGGACTGTCGGGAGGAAGTCGGCCGCTGCGGCTCACCCGGGACGCACTGCCTCGTTTGCCTCATCCGCTTACTCACTCACAGTTCAACCCGTGGATACTCCTGGTGACGGGATGGCTGAGGGGCGGATGTGGCGAAGGAGGCCTCCGGTGCCGGTGCTGACGAAGTCGTGGCGATGGGGCCGGTTACTCCTGGCCATAGCCGTCACCGCCGGAATACCGACCGCTGCCACGCCGTCCGTCCGGGCGGCGACGGAAGACGGGACCGGCAGCTTTCCGCAGGACCTCACGCCGTACGTCAACCCGTTCGTCGGCACCAGGAAAACCGGCAGCACCAGCTACGACGGAGGCAACACCTTCCCCGGCGCCGACGCCCCCTTCGGCATGGTGCAGTGGAGCCCGGACACCCGCAGCTCCCAGCCCGGCGGCTACGCCTACACCGACCACGAGATCCGTGGCTTCAGCCTGACCCACCTTTCCGGAGCCGGCTGCACCGCCGCCCAGGACCTGCCCTTCATGCCCCACGCGGGCCCGGTGGCCGCGTCGCCGGCCACGAAACCCGACACCTATCTGGACGGCTTCTCGCACGACGCCGAGTCGGCGCGCCCCGGCTACTACGGTGTCACGCTCGCCTCCGGTACGAAGGTCGAGCTGACCGCGACCCAGCGTTCCGGCGCCGGCCGCTTCACCTACCCCGCCGGCCGTACGGCATCCCTCCTCATCGGTGTCTCCGGCTCCGCACACGGCGCGTCCGACGCCCAAGCGACCGTGAACAAGGCCCGCCGCACCATCACCGGCTATGTCACCAGCGGCGGCTTCTGCGGCAGCCGCAACCGCTACCGCGTGTACTTCTCGGCCACCTTCGACCAGCCCTTCGCCTCTGTCGGCACCTGGCACGACGCCACCGTCTCGCCTGGTGGCAGGAAGGGGACGCAGGAAGACGTCCGTGTCTCGGGGGCCGGCTCGGGGGCCTACGTCACCTTCGACACCACCGGGTCACAGACCGTGGGCGTCAAGGTCGGCCTGTCGTATGTCAGTACGGTCGGCGCCGCCGAGAACGCGGCGCGGGAGCAGGGTTCGGCGTCGTTCGACACCGTCGCGGAAAGGACCCGGGCACAGTGGAACGCCCGGCTGCACCAGATCGAGGTCGCCGGCGGCACCGACATCCAGCGAACAACCTTCTACACGGCCCTCTACCACTCACTCCTCCAGCCCAACGTCTTCGACGACGTGAACGGCCGGTACATCGGCTTCGACGGCCGGATCCACACGGTCCACGCCGGCCACCACCAGTACGCCAACTTCTCCGGCTGGGACATATACCGCTGTGAGGCGCAGCTGCTCGCCCTCCTCGCACCCCACGTGGCCTCGGACATCGCCCAGTCCATGTACAACCAGGCGCACCAGGCCCGTGACGTGTGGGACCGGTGGTCGGTCGACAACGACTTCGCGGGCGTCATGAACGGCGACCCGTACCACTCGATCCTCGCCAGCACGTACGCCTTCGGGGCCACCGGATTCGACGCCGGGGCAGCCCTGGCGTCCATGGTCAAGGGCGCGACCACCGTCCAGGAGACCAGCGCCCGTCACGTCGAGCGGCCCGGTCTCGCCGACTACCTGTCACTCGGATACCTGCCCGACGACGCGTCGACCACCCTTGAGTACACCACCGCCGACTTCGGAATCGCGGCACTGGCCGGGCGGCTCGGCGACACCGACACCCGGACGACGTTCCTGAAGCGGGCGCAAAAATGGCGGAACCTGTTCAACCCCGCCAGTTCCTGGATTCAGCCGCGCAGCCGCGACGGCTCCTTCGGGTCGCCGTTCAACCCGGCCGACAGCAAAGGCTACGTCGAGGGCAATGCCGCCCAATACCAGTGGATGGTGCCGTACGACCTCGCCGGGCTTTTCACGGCGATGGGCGGTAACGGCAAGGTCGTCCCGCGGCTTGACGAGTTCTTCACGGAATTCAACGCCGGGCCGGACAGGCCGCACGCCTTCCTCGGCAACGAACCGTCCCTGAACTCTCCCTGGGCCTACGTCTACGCGGGCGCGCCGTACCGTACCCAGAACGTGGTCCGCCGGGCCGTCAATACCCTGTGGGGCCCCGGCCCCGGTGGCGAGGTGGGCAACGACGACCTGGGCACCCTGTCGTCCTGGTACGTCTGGTCGGCACTCGGCATGTATCCCCAGGTGCCGGGCCGGGCCGAGCTGGTGCTGGCCAGTCCCCTGTTCCCGGCCGTCACCGTGCGCCGTGACGGTGGCCCGTCGATGAGGATCAACGCCCCCGGCGCGGACGCGGACACGCCCTATGTGCATGCCTTGAAGGTCAACGGCGTCACGTCCTCCAGGGCCTGGCTCCCGGAGTCGTTCGTGCGCGATGGCGGCACCCTCGACTACACGCTCGGCGACGCTCCCGACACGGCATGGGGCGCCGCAGCAAGTGACGCCCCGCCGTCCTTCCCGGACGGGCAAACCCAGCAGCCGACAGCCACTTCGCGGCCGCGGCACCACTGTGCACAGCGAGGCTGCCATTCCGGACGATGCCACCGTCGTCCGGGCCGGGGCCGATCCCATCATCCCGGCGGATGTCACGCGCGCAGTCACCGCCAAACGGCCTAAGAAAAGGAGTCGTAAAGCAAAATGACAGTCTGACCATGCGAATGTTGGCGAGCTCAGGTATCCGGAAATCCGGTACCACCGGTAACCGAGGAAAGAGGAGGAAAGTCGTCATGCGAGGAGCAGCGCCAGCAAAGACGCGGTCGGGACGGGCGAGATGGGGGGTGAGGATCGTCGGCGCCGGTCTGACCGCGACCGCGGTACTGGGTGTCGCCGCCGGTCCCGCGTTGGCACAGGCGGGTCCCCCCAGCAACGCGGGCGTGCAGCCCGTGGAAGTGGCCGACAACCCGCCCGTGTCCTGTCCCACGGGCGCGACCGGGTTCAGAGTGGAGGACCCCGAAACCGGAACCGTCTCGATCCCCGGCGACGGGACCTTGCAGATCACCGTCACCGACACCACGGCGGGACAGGTGTTCAGCTTCAGCATTCCCGCGGCTGATCAACGCGCCGCGGTCAAGGTGACCGCCAAGGGCGGGACCGGCGGCGCCAACGTCTACACGTACGACGCCACGACGGGCTTCCCCAACGGCATCACGATGGACGGATCGCTCCACACCCCGATCAACCCGAGCGGCAAGTTCGCGGACCTCAGCCACATCGACTTCTGCGTCATTCCCACCACCTACTGAGGAAACGGCTGAGGAAACGGCTGAGGAAACGGCCTTCTGAGCCCCCGTCCCGGTCGCGGAGGGGGCTCAGCGGTGTTTCCCGCCGCCCCGCGCTGTTGCGGAGGCGAGCGAACCGGCGTTGCAATCAAGTGTGAGGCACTTTGGCGGCGCCGAGTTCGCCGACCGCCCCGCTCCCGGGACGGCGGCGGGCCGTAAGGGGCTCAAGAACGACGCCCTGGGCATGTTCTCCTCGGTGGCCATGGGCCTGGCGTCCACCGGTCCGGCGTACAGCCTGGCCGCCACGCTGGGCCTCATCGTGGCCGGGGTCGGACTGCAGGCCCCGATCGTCACGATGCTGGCGTTCATCCCGATGCTCCTGGTCGCGTACGCCTTCCGGGAGCTCAACGCGAGCAACGCCGACTGCGGAACCACCTTCACCTGGGCCACCCGCGCCTTCGGGCCACGCACCGGCTGGATGGGCGGCTGGGGCCTCATCGTCGCCAACATCATCGTCATGGCGAACCTCGCCGCGGTCGCCGCCGCCTACGGCTTCCGGCTGGTGGGCCTGGACGACCTCGCGGGCAACCGGCTGTGGACCACCCTGGCGGGCGTCGTCTGGATCACCGTGCTGACCGCGATCTGCTACGTCGGCATCGAGGTCTCGGCGGCCGTCCAGCGCTGGCTGCTGTGCCTGGAAGTGGCGATGCTGATCCTCTTCGCCGTCGCCGCGCTCGTCAGGGTCTACACCGATCCTCCGCCGACCGCGATCCACGTCTCCGCGTCCTGGTTCAACCCCTTCCGGGTGCCGTCGGCGACGGCCCTGACCTCGGGCGTCCTCGCGGGCGTCTTCATCTACTGGGGCTGGGACACCGCCTTCTCGGTCAACGAGGAAACCGTCGACAGCACGCGCATCCCCGGCCGCGCCGCCGTCCTGTCCACCGTGCTGCTCCTGGTCATGTACGGGCTGGTGTCCACCTCGGCGCAGGCGTTCGCCGGAGTCGGCGCCTCGGGCATCGGGCTCGGCAACACGCACAGCTCCGACGACGTGCTCTCCGGACTGGGCAAGGCCGTGTTCGGGAGCCAGGGCACCGGACTGCTGCTGTCGAGACTGCTGATCCTGATGGTGCTGACCTCCGCGCTGGCCTCCGCGGAGACCACCATCCTGCCCCTGGCCAGGACCGTCTTCTCGATGGCGGTGCACAAGGCGGTCCCCTCCCGGTTCGCCCGGGTCCACCGCAGGTTCCTCACCCCGACCTGGGGGACCGTCGGCATGGGAGCGGCCTCGATCGCCTTGTTCGGCTTGCTGGCGTCGTTCAGCCAGAACGTCCTGGCCGACTCGATCGACTCGGTCGGTCTCGCGATCGCGTTCCAGTACGGACTGACCGGCTTCGCCTGCGTCTGGTACCACCGCAAGGTCCTCACCCGCAGCGCCAGGGACCTGGTCTTCAAAGGCGTGCTGCCCGGCCTCGGCGGGCTGACCATGGCCCTGCTGTTCCTCTACGCCACCTTCGTCGTCTACGCGGACCCCAGGTACGGCACGACCACCGTCGACGTACCCCTCATCGGCAGGACGGGCGGAGTCACGGTCCTGGGCCTGGGTGCCCTGCTGATCGGTCTCCTGCTGATGCCGCTGGTCACCCGTGGCCACGGCGTGGCCCTCAAACTCCAGCGGAGCCTGCTTCCGCGCCGTCTGCCGCCGCACGCCGCCGTGGACTCGGCGAGCCGCTATCTGCCCGCCGACAGCGGCTCCGGGGTGGGCGGCGACTGGTACGACGTCATCCCCCTGTCCGGCACCCGGATCGGGCTGGTCGTCGGGGACGTGGTCGGGCACGGTCTGCGCGCCGCGGCCACCATGGGACGCCTGCGCACGGGGGTGCGCGTGCTGGCCCGGCTGGACCTGGCCCCGGACGAACTGCTGTCCCGCCTGGACGACCTGGTCGACCAGACCGGGCACGAGAGCGGCACCGGCCACGGCCCGGGCATCCGGCGCCAGCAGCGGCAGCAGCCCGACGCCGCCCTGGGCGTGAGCTGCCTGTACGCGGTGTACGACCCGGTCTCGGGGAAGTGCAGCCTGGCGAGGGCCGGGGATTCGGTCCTGGCGGTCGTGGCGCCGCGCGGGGGCGCGGTCGACCCTCTTCAGCTGCCGCCCGGACCACCGCTGGGCATCGGTGGCCCGCCCTACCAGAGCACGGACGTCGAGCTGGCGCCGGGCAGCCTCGTCGCCCTCTGCACGGTCGGCCTCCTCCAGGCGGCCGACGACCGTGCCGCCGGGCTCGCGCAGCTGTCCCAGGTCTTCGACGGCGCGGACGCGTCACTGGAGTCGCTGTGCGACAGGGCGGTCACCACCCTGCTGCCCGGGGCGGTGGACGTGGACGCGACGCTGCTCACGGTCCGCACCCGCCGGCTCGACCCGAACCAGTTCACCGAGTGGGCGCTGCTCGCGGACCCGGCGGCGGTGGCGACCATCCGCACCGCCGTCAGCAAGCAGCTCGGCGACTGGGGGCTGGACGACCTGGCGTTCACCACCGAACTCATCGTCAGCGAACTGGTCACCAACGCCATCCGCTACGCCGGCGGCCCGATCCAGGTACGCCTGATCCGCGACCGGGCCCTGACCTGCGAGGTCTCCGACACCGGCCACACCTCGCCCAATCTGCGGCACGCCGCGAGCGACGACGAGGGAGGCCGGGGCCTGTTCATCATCGCCCAGATGACCCACCACTGGGGCACGCGCTACACCCCGACGGGCAAGACGATCTGGACCGAACAGGACCTGCCGTGACCGAACCGCCGACACCCTGACGTAAGGAGCCCCCATGGTGCAGCAGACGGCGTCGAAGGCCCCGGCCAGGAAGCCCGTCAGCACGGGCAACGTCTTCCTCTCGTTCGCCCCGTGGATCATCTTCGGCGTGGTGGCCAGCCCCAGTACCTGGAAGTACGCGGCCTTCGCCGCGCTGGTCGCCTCGATCGTCCTGTCGGGCCGGGACATGCTGCGCGGCAGACTCCGCATCCTCGACATGACCGGCATCGTGTTCTTCGCCGTCCTGTCGGTGCTAGGGCTGGCCCTGGACCGCGGGCAGCTCCTCTGGGTGGAGACGTACGCCCAGGTCATCTCGAACGGACTGGTGGCCGTCGTCGCGCTCGGATCGCTGCTCGTCGACCCCTTCACCGCCCAGTACGCCCGGGAGCACACGCCGCCCGCGGTGTGGGACTCGCCCGTGTTCAAGCACATCAACAGAGTGCTGACGGCTCTGTGGAGCGCGGCCTTCGCCCTCATGGCGGTCTCGACCTGGCTGGCCATCCGCTTCCCCGCCCAGGACGACTGGTTCAACTGGGTCGTCCCGATCACGCTGCTGGTGCTGGCCGTGAAGGTCACCGAGCGCTATCCGGAGTCGTACAAGGCGCGTGCGACCTAGCCGGATCCGAACCGGCGGCCTCGGCGTCTACCCCGGTATGGAACTGCACAAGCCGCATCCCCAGCCCCGGCAGCCGGAAGGGTGCCTCACCGTCGCGATCCGCGTCCCCCTGCGGATTCTCGTCCTGGTGCTGGTGGTGCCGGTGCGAATGGCGTGGGACGCCCTCGTCGTCACCGGAAGGTTTCTGCGGGACACCGTGTTCAGGCCGCTCGGCCGGGCCCTGCTGTGGACCGGAAAGGTCCTGTTCGTCTGGCCGTTCGTGGGTCTGTGGCGCTATGTCCTGGCCCCTGTGGGCAAGGCGCTCGCGTGGCTGGTCACCGTCCTCGTCGTCGTACCGGCGGTGGCGGTGTACCGGTACGTGCTCACGCCCGTCGGGCACGCGGTCGCCTGGCTGCTGAGGGGCGTCGGCGCCGTGCTCGCCGCCGTGGCCACCGGTGTGTACACGGCCGTCTCCTGGTTGGTGCGGTATCTGCTCGTCGTGCCCGCGCGGTGGGTGTACGAGTGGATCCTCGCGCCCGTCGGACGTGCCGTCGCCTGGTGCGTACGCGGGCTGGGGTGGCTGCTGGGCGTGATCGCCACCGGCGTCGGCGTCGCCCTGTACGGGACCCTGCGCGTCCTCCTCGTCCTGCCCGCCCTCGCGCTGTGGCGCTGGGTCCTCGCGCCCGTCGGCCGGTTCCTCGCCCTGGTGGCACGGGAGGTCGGGGACGCCCTCGGGCACGCCTGGCGGATCGCCGCACGCATCTCCCGGGCCGTCGGCCGGGCGCTCGGGACCCTCTTCCGGTGGATCTTCGTGGAGCCGGTGCGCTGGGTGTACCGGACCGTCCTCACTCCGGTCGGCCATGTGGTCCGGGACGCGGTCCTGCGGCCCGTCGCCGAGGGCGCGCGCGTGGTGGGCCGGGCCGTGCGCGAGGCGCTGGCCGGCGCCCGCGAGACGGTACGGCAGGCCCGCGCGGACTTCCGGCGGATGCTGTTCGGAGAGCCCCGGCAGCCGGCCGCCGTGGACCGGCGGGAACCTCAGGGGCCCGCGACACGTACTCTTGGTAGCAGTACGACCGCACTCACGAAGGACTAGGACACTGGGCAAGCGACAGCCCGAAGGCCCGCCGCCCGCACCCGCGGTGCAGCGCATCCGACTGCGCTACACCAAGCGCGGCCGCCTGAGGTTCACCAGCCACCGAGACTTCCAGCGCGCTTTCGAGCGGGCGCTGCGCCGCGCCGAGGTGCCCATGGCGTACTCGGCCGGGTTCACGCCGCACCCGAAGGTGTCGTACGCCAATGCCGCACCCACCGGCACGGGCAGTGAGGCGGAGTACCTGGAGATCGCGCTCACCGCACCGCGCGACCCGGACACGCTGCGCGTCCTCCTCGACGAGTCGCTGCCCGCCGGGCTCGACGTCGTCGAGGCGGTCGAGGCGCGGACCACGGGCCTCGCCGACCGGCTCACGGCTTCCGTCTGGGAGCTGCGGCTGGACGGCGTCGACCCGGCCGACGCCGAGCGCGCGGCCCTGGCCTTCCAGAACGCCGGGACCGTCGAGGTGCAGCGGATGACCAAGAACGGCGTCCGTACCTTCGACGCCCGCCCGGCCGTGGTGAGCCTGGAAACGCACGGTTCACCGGCTGATAGGCCGACCGACCAGCCCTGTGCGATACTGCGGCTGGTTGTTCGGCACGTGACGCCTGCCGTACGACCCGACGACGTCCTGTCCGGTCTCCGCGCCGTGGCCGACCTGGCGCCGCCGGTCCCCGCAGCGGTGACCAGGCTGGCGCAGGGGCTGTTCGATGAAGAGACCGGCACGGTGACCGACCCGCTCGCGCCCGACCGCGAGGCAGCCGAGGCCCTGACGGCCCAGCCGGCTGCCGCCGCGACGGCGCCGACGCCGGAAGGTCCCGCGTAGGGACGGACGTCGTAGCGCCGCCCTGGTACTCGGGAGCCACCTGGGTCGGGCAGCGCACCGACCAGAAGACTTTCGCCAGGCCGTACCGACAAGGCGTACGGAACCGGCGAGACAGGACACAGAGTGCTCCCGTGTGGCGCCCGCGCCCCGGACGGCGGCCATCGCGGATCACGCGGGCCGCGGACGTCAACGGCGGTCGGTCCCTCGAGACCGCCGCCGGACCAGGCGCGGCGCCCGGGAGCCTGACGGGAGAAACGCCCGCATGCTCGAGCCGACCGAACCCCATGAGGGTTCCGAACTGAACACTCCCAGCGACACCCTGCCGCCGCGCAGGCGTCGCCGTGCCGCTTCCCGCCCGGCCGGCCCTCCGGCCGGCCCGGAGGCAGCCGCCGAGGTGACGGTGCCGGCCATACCGGCCGCGGACTCCGACGAGATCACCGAGGCCGCTGCTGCGCAGGGCACTGAAGAGGCTGTAGCCGCCACTGAGGCCGAAGAGGCCATTGAGGCGATCGAGGCCGAAGAGGCCGTTGAGGCTGTGGAGGCCGCCGTGGAGAGCCCCGAGACCACAGAGCCCGTCCCGGCGTCCGGCGCCGAGGAGGCCCCTGCCGCCGGCCGTCCGCGCCGTCGGGCCACGCGGCGGGCGTCCGCGCCCGCGGGGGCGCCGTCGACCGCCGAGGCCGTCGTACCGGCCACGCCCGCCGTCGCCGAGACGGAGAAGCCCGCTGCCGTCGCCGAGGGCGGCGAGGTCGTCGTCGGCGAGGAGGCCGCCCCGCGCCGCGCCCGCCGCCGCGCCACGCGCAGCGTGTCCACGCCGACCGGTGCCACCGGTGCGCCGGAGGAGGCCGCCGAGGCCAAGACCGAGGCTGCCGCCCCCGCCGAGGCTGCCGCCCCCGCCGAGACCGCTCCCGCCGGCCGTCCGCGCCGCCGGGCCACCCGCCGCGCGTCCGCGCCGGCCGGGGCACCGGTGTCCGCGGAGGCCGCCGAGACCGTCGTACCGGCCACCGCCGCTGCGGGTACGACCGCTGTCGCCGAGGCCGGGAAGTCCCAGGAGGAGCCCGCCGCCGAGGTGCCGGCTCCTGCGGGGGAGGAGGAGGGCGCGCCCGCCGGCCGTACCCGCCGTCGTTCCACCCGCCGCGCGTCCGCGCCCGCCGGGGCACCGACGGCCGCCGTCGAGGTGGCCCCGGCCGCTGCCGCCGCAGAGGCGGCCCCCGCTGCCGAGGTCCCCGCCGCTGCCGAGGTCCCCGCCGCCGAGGAGGCCGCCCCGCGCCGAACCCGGCGCCGGGCCACGCGCCGCGTGTCGGCTCCCGCCGAGGCCGCCGCCGCTCCTGTCGCCGAGGCCGGGGAGACCGTCGCCGAGGCCGCGTCCGCCGACGCCGGGGCGCACACCCCGGAGCCCCCCGTCACCACGCCCACCACCGGGCCCGCCCCCGCCGCCGCGCAGGCACCCGCCGAGGAAGCCGCTCCGCGTCGTGCCCGGCGCCGGGCCGTGCGCCCCGTGTTCGGGTTCTCCGAGCCCGCGCCGTCCGCGCCGTCCGCCGAGACCGAGGACGCCGAGGACGAGGCCCCGCGCCGTCCCGCCCGTCCCGCCGTCGCCGTCTTCCAGGCGCCGGTCTTCGCCGAGCCGAAGTTCCAGACCCCGGAGCGCGCCGCCGCCGAGGCCGCCGCGGAGGCCGCCGAGGCGGAGGAGCCCGAGGAGCACGCGGAGGTGCACGCGGAGGAGCGTGCGGAGGAGCGGGCCGAGGCCGGCTCGCGCCGTCGCCGTCGCCGCCGGGGCGCCGCCGAGGAGGCGCAGACCGTCCAGGCCGAGGAGCCCGAGCAGGCCGAGGAGCCCGTCGAGGACCTGGCCGAGGGCGAAGAGCCCGAGGAGGCCGAGGACACGGAGGGCGCCGAGGGCTTCGAGGAGGCCGGCTCGCGTCGCCGTCGCCGTCGTGGCGGTCGTCGTCGCCGTCGCGGGGACGCCGCCGAGGGCGAGGGCGTGGACGCCGAGGCCGAGGCCGACGAACTGGCCGCCGAGCAGGCTGCGCAGGACGCCGAGGACACCGCCGAGCAGGAGGAAGAGGACGCCGAGGAGGCCCAGGACGAGGCCGCGTCCTCCAGCGCCGGCAGCCGTCGCCGCCGCCGGCGTCGCCGCCGGGCCGGTGACACCGCCGTCGACACCGAGCCCGGCGAGGGCGACCCGGAGCGCACGGTCGTCAAGGTCCGCGAGCCGCGCAAGCCCAGCGAGCCGTCCGACGAGGTGCAGTCCATCAAGGGCTCGACCCGTCTGGAGGCCAAGAAGCAGCGCCGCCGCGAGGGGCGCGAGCAGGGCCGCCGGCGCGTTCCGATCATCACCGAGGCCGAGTTCCTGGCCCGCCGCGAGGCCGTCGAGCGCGTGATGGTCGTGCGCCAGCACGGCGAGCGCACGCAGATCGGCGTCCTGGAGGACGGCGTGCTCGTCGAGCACTACGTCAACAAGGAGCAGTCGACCTCGTACGTCGGCAACGTCTACCTGGGCAAGGTGCAGAACGTCCTGCCGTCGATGGAGGCCGCCTTCATCGACATCGGCAAGGGCCGCAACGCCGTCCTGTACGCCGGGGAGGTCAACTTCGAGGCGCTGGGCATGGCCAACGGCCCGCGCCGCATCGAGTCCGCCCTGAAGTCCGGCCAGTCGGTCCTCGTCCAGGTGACGAAGGACCCGATCGGCCACAAGGGCGCCCGTCTGACCAGCCAGGTCTCCCTGCCGGGCCGCTACCTCGTGTACGTCCCCGAGGGCTCGATGACCGGCATCAGCCGCAAGCTGCCCGACACCGAGCGGGCCCGGCTGAAGACCATCCTCAAGAAGATCGTCCCCGAGGACGCGGGCGTGATCGTGCGCACCGCCGCCGAGGGCGCGAGCGAGGACGAGCTGCGCCGGGACGTCGAGCGGCTGCAGGCGCAGTGGGAGGACATCCAGAAGAAGTCGAAGAACGGCAGCGCCCCGTCGCTGCTGTACGGCGAGCCGGACATGACCGTCCGCGTCGTCCGCGACATCTTCAACGAGGACTTCTCCAAGGTCGTCGTCAGCGGTGACGACGCCTGGGAGACGATCCACGGGTACGTCTCGCACGTGGCCCCCGACCTCGCGGGCCGTCTGTCGAAGTGGACCTCCGAGGTCGACGTTTTCGCCACCTACCGGATCGACGAGCAGCTCTCCAAGGCGCTGGACCGCAAGGTCTGGTTGCCCAGCGGCGGTTCGCTGGTGATCGACCGGACCGAGGCGATGGTCGTCGTCGACGTCAACACCGGCAAGTTCACCGGCCAGGGCGGCAACCTGGAGGAGACGGTCACCAGGAACAACCTGGAGGCGGCCGAGGAGATCGTGCGCCAGCTGCGGCTGCGCGACCTCGGCGGCATCATCGTGATCGACTTCATCGACATGGTCCTGGAGTCCAACCGCGACCTGGTGCTGCGCCGCCTGCTGGAGTGCCTGGGCCGGGACCGTACGAAGCACCAGGTGGCCGAGGTGACCTCGCTGGGCCTGGTGCAGATGACCCGCAAGCGGGTCGGCCAGGGTCTGCTGGAGTCCTTCTCCGAGACCTGTGTCCACTGCAACGGCCGCGGTGTCATCGTGCACATGGAGCAGCCCGCCGCCGCCGGCGGCGGCGGTGGCAAGCGTAAGAAGCGCGGCCGGGGCGGTGACGTGCAGGAGCACGTGCACGAGACCGCCGCCGTGGCCGTGGAGACCGGTGAGGCCGTCGAGCCTGAGGTCGAGACCGCCGTCGAGGTGGCCGCCGAGGTCGCCGAGCCGGTCGCCCTTCCGGCCCCGGACTTCGCGCCGGACGAGGAGCTGTACAGCAGCGTCGCCGAGGCGGAGGCGGCGGCCACCCGTGGCCGTACGCGGCGCCGGGCGAGCCGCCGGGCCTCGGCTCCGGCGGGCGCCCCGAAGGCGGAGAGGCCCGCGAAGGCCCCTCGTGCCCAGGCTCCGCAGGCTGAGGCCGCTCAGGCGGAGGCCCCGACGGCCGAGGCGCCGACCGCGCAGGAGGTCACCGCCGAGGAGGCGGCCACGCGTCCCGTGCGTCCGGAGCCGGCCGCCGAGGCCCTGGCCGAGCCCGCGGCCGTCGAGGACCAGGTGGTCGCGGCACCGCAGGCCGAGGCCGCCGAGGAGGCCGCGCCCAAGGGCCGTACGCGCCGTCGTGCGACCCGGAAGGTGTCGGCGCCGGCCGGTTCCCCCGCGGGTGCCGAGGCGGCCGTGGTGACGGTGCCCGAGACCGCGCCCGCGGCCGAGGCGCCGGTGGCACAGCCCGAGCCCGAGGCCGCGGCTCCGGTCGAGGAGGCGCCCGCCGAGAGCGCCGCCCCGGCCCGCCCGCGCCGCCGTGCCGTGCGCGTCGCCAGCGCGCCGGCCACGTCCGAGGAGGCGGCCGTCGTGGTCGTCCCGTCGGCCGCGGCGGAGGAGGCCCCGGTCGCCGAGGAGCCGGCCGAGGAGGCCGCTCCGGCCAAGAAGGCGGCCCGCAAGACCGCCAAGAAGGCCACGGCGAAGAAGGCCGCCGCCAAGAAGACGGTGGCCAAGAAGACCGTGGCCAAGAAGGCCGTGGCCACGAAGACGGCCGCAAAGAAGACGACGGCCAAGAAGGCGGCGAAGACCGCCAAGACGGCCGCCGCGAAGTCGACGGCGAAGAAGAGCGCGGCGGCCCCGCAGACGGTGTCGTCCGGCTCCGCCGACGACAGCTGACCTGCCGCCGTGACACGGTGTGGTCCTGTCCCCGTGCGGACAGGACCACACCGTTTTGCCGTCGGGCCGGGCCACCGTGCCACGGACCCGGCCTGCCGGCGTCGTAGCGACGAGACCTCCGCCGCGACGCCGGCACCCATGTGAAACAAAGGAGAGAACCGCGATGATAGGCCTCGTGCTGGCGGCTGGTGCCGGACGGCGTCTGCGCCCCTACACCGACACCCTGCCCAAGGCTCTCGTGCCCGTCGGGGCAGAGGACGCACCGGACGCCCTCACCGTCCTCGACCTGACCCTGGGCAACTTCGCCGAGGTGGGGCTGACCGAGGCCGCGATCATCGTCGGCTACCGCAAGGAGGCCGTCTACGAGCGCAAGGCGGCCCTGGAGCAGAAGTACGGCCTCAAGCTCACCCTCATCGACAACGACAAGGCCGAGGAGTGGAACAACGCCTACTCCCTGTGGTGCGGCCGTGACGCCCTCAAGGGCGGCGTGATCCTCGCCAACGGCGACACCGTGCACCCGGTCTCCGTCGAGAAGACGCTGCTCGCCGCGCGCGGCGACGGCAAGAGGATCATCCTCGCCCTGGACACCGTGAAGTCCCTGGCGGACGAGGAGATGAAGGTCGTCGTGGACCCCGGGAAGGGCGTTCGGCGGATCACCAAGCTGATGGACCCGGCGGAGGCCACCGGCGAGTACATCGGCGTCACGCTCATCGAGGGCGACGCCGCCGAGGACCTGGCCGACGCCCTGAGGGCCACGTTCGAGCGCGACCCGCAGCTGTACTACGAGGACGGCTACCAGGAGCTGGTGAACCGCGGCTTCAGGATCGACGTCCAGCCGATCGGCGACGTGCCGTGGGTCGAGATCGACAACCACGACGACCTCGCCCGGGGACGGGAGATCGCATGCCGGTACTGACCAGGCTGATCCCCTCGCCGGTCGTCGTGGACATCCGCCCGGGTGCCCTGGACGACCTGGCGAGTGTCCTGGCCGACGAGCGCATCTCGCACTCCGGCCGGCTCGCCGTGGCCGTCAGCGGCGGCTCGGGTGCCAGGCTGCGGGAGCGCATCGCCCCGTCGCTGCCCGGCGCCACCTGGTACGAGGTCGGCGGCGGCACCCTCGACGACGCCGTCCGGCTGGCCGACGAGATGAAGTCCGGCCGGTACGACGCGGTCGTGGGACTCGGCGGCGGCAAGGTCATCGACTGCGCGAAGTACTCCGCCGCGCGCATCGGACTGCCCATGGTCGCCGTCGCCACCAACCTCTCCCACGACGGCATCTGCTCGCCCGTGTCCATCCTGGACAACGACGCCGGCCGCGGCTCGTACGGCGTGCCCACACCCATCGCCCTCCTCATCGACCTCACGGTGATACGCGAGGCCCCGATCCGCTTCGTGCGCTCGGGCATCGGCGACGCCCTGTCCAACATCTCCGCGGTCGCGGACTGGGAACTGTCCAACCGGGTCAACGGCGAGAAGCTGGACGGCCTGGCCGCCGCCATGGCCCGCCAGGCGGGCGAGGCCGTGCTGCGCCATCCGGGCGGATGCGGTGACGACGGGTTCCTGACCGTGCTGTCCGAAGGGCTGGTGCTGTCGGGCGTCGCCATGTCGATCGCCGGCCACACCCGCCCCTCGTCGGGCGCCTGCCATGAGATCAGTCACGCTCTCGACCTGCTGTATCCGAAGCGGGCGGCGAGCCACGGCGAGCAGGTGGGCCTCGGTGCCGCCTTCGCCACGCACCTGCGCGGCGATCACGAGGGGGCCCGGCTGATGGCCGACGTGCTGCGCCGGCACGGGTTGCCCGTGGTGGCGGAGGAGATCGGCTTCAGCGACGACGAGTTCGTCCGGGCCGTGGAGTTCGCCCCGGAGACCCGGCCCGGCCGGTACACCGTCCTGGAGCACCTCGAACTGTCCTCCAGGGGTATCAAGGAGGCGTACGCGGACTACGTCACCGCGGTCGCTGCGTGAGCCCGACGCCCAGTTTGACCCCTACGGCCGTGCCCCGTAACCTTGACCGTCGGCGTGTCCATTGAGCACGTCACATCCCCGTAAACCTCTTCCTCCCGGGCACTGGGTTGGCTGGGAGAGGTCGTCCATGCGTTTCTGGGCGGCTGGCCTGCGGGGGTGCCGGTTCTGAACGAGCGAAAGAGAGATCCGCGTGTACGCCATCGTGCGCAGCGGTGGTCGCCAGCACAAGGTTGCTGTCGGCGACATCGTTGAGGTTGACAAGATTTCCACCGCCAAGGTTGGCGACACGGTCGAGCTCTCGACCCTGCTCGTTGTCGACGGCGACGCTGTGACCAGTGACCCGTGGGTGCTGGCCGGCATCAAGGTCCAGGCCGAGGTCGTGGACCACCACAAGGGCCAGAAGATCGACATTCTGCGCTACAAGAACAAGACCGGTTACCGCCGTCGCCAGGGCCACCGCCAGCAGTACACGGCGATCAAGGTCACTGAGATCCCCACGGCTGCGAAGTAAGGGACTGAGAACAGATGGCACACAAGAAGGGCGCATCGTCCACCCGGAACGGTCGCGACTCCAACGCCCAGCGGCTCGGCGTGAAGCGCTTCGGCGGTCAGGTCGTGAACGCGGGTGAGATCCTGGTCCGCCAGCGCGGTACCCACTTCCACCCCGGCGCCGGTGTCGGCCGCGGCGGCGACGACACGCTGTTCGCGCTGCAGGCCGGTGCGGTGGAGTTCGGTACCCACCGTGGCCGCAAGGTCGTGAACATCGTTCCGGTCGCCTGAATCGGCTGATTCGAGGAGTCTGATTCCAGGCTCCGACCGAACGCTTCGCGAGGCGGACCTCACTTCCCGGTCGGGAAGGCGGGTCCGCCTTTCGCGTGTTGACCCTTGTGTCAACGACCAGACATACCCGCACTTTCTGGAGGCACTGAACCATGACCACCTTCGTGGACCGCGTCGAACTGCATGTCGCCGCGGGTAACGGAGGTCACGGCTGTGCCTCCGTACACCGCGAGAAGTTCAAGCCGCTCGGCGGCCCGGACGGCGGCAACGGCGGCCGTGGCGGTGACGTCATCCTGACCGTCGACCAGTCGATCACCACGCTGCTCGACTACCACCACTCCCCGCACCGCAAGGCCACCAACGGCAAGCCCGGCGAGGGCGGCAACCGCTCCGGCAAGGACGGCCAGGACCTGATCCTGCCGGTGCCGGACGGCACGGTCGTACTCGACAAGGCGGGCAACGTGCTCGCCGACCTGGTCGGCCACGGGACCTCGTACATCGCCGCGCAGGGCGGCCGCGGCGGCCTCGGCAATGCGGCGCTGGCCTCCGCACGCCGCAAGGCGCCCGGCTTCGCGCTGCTCGGCGTGCCCGGGGACCTGCACGACATCGTCCTGGAGCTGAAGACCGTCGCCGACGTGGCGCTGGTCGGCTATCCCAGCGCCGGCAAGTCCTCGCTGATCTCCGTGCTCAGCGCGGCCAGGCCGAAGATCGCCGACTACCCCTTCACGACGCTCGTACCGAACCTCGGTGTCGTCACCGCCGGTTCCACCGTCTACACCATCGCCGACGTGCCGGGTCTGATCCCCGGTGCCAGCCAGGGCAGGGGCCTGGGCCTGGAGTTCCTGCGGCACGTGGAGCGGTGCAGCGTGCTGGTGCACGTGCTGGACACCGCGACCCTGGAGTCCGACCGTGACCCGGTCTCCGACCTCGATGTCATCGAGGAGGAGCTGCGGCAGTACGGCGGCCTCGGCAACCGGCCCCGGATCGTCGTCCTGAACAAGGTCGACGTGCCGGACGGCAAGGATCTCGCCGAGATGGTCCGCCCCGACCTGGAGGAGCGCGGCTACCGCGTCTTCGAGGTGTCGGCGGTCGCACACATCGGGCTGAAGGAGCTGTCGTACGGGCTCGGCGAACTGGTCGCCAAGGCGCGCGCCGCGAAGCCGAAGGAGGAGGCGACGCGGATCGTCATCCGGCCGAAGGCCGTGGACGACGCGGGCTTCACGGTCGTCCGCGAGGAGGTCGGCGGGGAGCCGCTGTTCCGGGTGCGCGGCGAGAAGCCCGAACGCTGGGTGCGGCAGACCGACTTCAACAACGACGAGGCGGTCGGCTATCTCGCCGACCGGCTCAACCGTCTCGGTGTCGAGCAGGAGTTGATGAAGGCGGGTGCCCGGTCCGGTGACGGCGTCGCCATCGGTCCCGAGGAGAACGCGGTCGTGTTCGACTGGGAGCCGTCGGTCACGGCCGGCGCGGAGATGCTCGGGCGTCGTGGCGAGGACCACCGCTTCGAGGAGGCCCGCCCTGCCACCCAGCGGCGCCGGGACCGGCAGGCCGAACGCGACGAGGCCGGCCGGGAGTTCGACGACTTCGAGCCGTTCTAGCCCGAGCCGTTCCACCCCACCGCGCGCAGCAGCGGCAAGGAAAGAGGGCGGGCCGGAGGTTTTCCTCCGGCCCGCCCTCTCACCTTCTCGGTGCCGGCGTCAGCCGGCGTCGCCCGTCAGCTCCTGGCCGACGTAGTCGCGGAGCCAGGTCCGGAAGCCCGGGCCCAGGTCTTCACGTTCGCACGCGAGTCTGACGATGGCACGCAGATAGTCGCCCCGGTCGCCGGTGTCATAGCGGCGGCCCTTGAAGACGACACCGTGCACCGGGCTGCCGGCCTTCTCGTCCGTCGCGAGCTGCTGGAGCGCGTCGGTGAGCTGGATCTCGCCACCGCGGCCCGGCTCGGTCTCGCGCAGTACGTCGAAGATGTGCGGGTCGAGGACGTAACGGCCGATGACCGCGTAGTTCGACGGGGCATCCGCCACCTCCGGCTTCTCGACCAGACCGGTGACCCGTACGACGTCACCGTCGGCGGTCGGCTCCACGGCCGCACAGCCGTAGAGGTGGATCTGCTCGGGCGCGACCTCCATGAGGGCGATCACGCTGCCCCCGTGCCGCTCCTGCACCTCGATCATGCGCTGCAGAAGCGGGTCGCGCGGGTCGATCAGGTCGTCGCCCAGGAGCACCGCGAACGGCTCGTGGCCGACGTGCGGGGCGGCGCACAGCACCGCGTGGCCCAGGCCCCTGGGGTCGCCCTGGCGCACGTAGTGCATGGTCGCCAGGTCGCTGGACTCCTGCACCTTGGCGAGCCGTTCGGCGTCGCCCTTCTTCCCGAGCGCCGACTCCAGCTCGTAGTTGCGGTCGAAGTGGTCCTCGAGCGGACGCTTGTTGCGTCCGGTGACCATGAGCACGTCGTCGAGCCCCGCCGACACGGCCTCCTCGACCACGTACTGGATCGCCGGCTTGTCCACGACCGGCAGCATCTCCTTGGGAGTGGCCTTGGTCGCCGGCAGGAACCGGGTACCCAGGCCGGCCGCCGGGATGACGGCCTTGGAGATGGTGGGGCGGGAAACCATGTGGTGCTCGTCTCTCTCGTTCTGCACGTCAGGCGCCGATGAGGCCACGCTCGCCGGTCGGCTGCAGTGGAATACGTGCCTTGGCGAAAGCGGTCGGTGCGGGCGCCGGGGTCCGCTCGTCCAGGGGCAGTACCGCAGGGGCGGGCTCCTGGCCGAGGAACAGGCGGCGCACCACGCGCTCCGCCGCGTTCCCGTCGTCGAACTGCACGAACCGCTCGCGGAACGCCGCCCGCAACTCGGCGGCCCTGTCGCTGTTCCAGGCGCCGGAACGGAAGACCTCGATCAGCTCGTCCTCGGTGGTCGCGGTCGCGCCCGGGGTCTCGCCCGGCTCGCCGGAGAGGATGTCGAAGTAGACGCCGCGGGCCTTGCGGTAGACCTCCCAGTCGTCCGCGTAGGTGACGATCGGGCGGTCGAGGCAGGCGTAGTCGAACATGATCGAGGAGTAGTCCGTGATCAGCGCGTCGGCGGCCAGGCAGAGGTCCTCCACCACCGGGTACTTCGACACATCCTTGATCAGACCGCGCTCCTGGAGCGCCTCCAGGCGGGGGTCGGCGCCGTAGAAGTAGTGAGTGCGCACGAGGACGACGTGGTCGGGGCCCAGCTCGCGGCAGAACCGCTCCAGGTCGATGCGGGGCACGTAGCCCTTCTGGTAGTCGCGCACCGTCGGGCAGTAGAGGATGGCGGTCTTGCCTTCCTCGATGCCGAGTTCACGACGGATCCGCAGGACGTCGTCCGCGGTGGCCCGGAAGTAGACGTCGTTGCGCGGGTAGCCGTACTCGACCGCCTCGAACGCGCAGGGGTACACCCGCTCCCAGATCTCCGTGGAGTGCTGGTTGGAGGTCAGGCTGAGGTCCCACTTGTCGGCCCGCTCCAGCATCTTGGCGAAGCTCATGCCCTTGGCGGCCGCGGGGTACTTCTGCTGGTCGATCCCCATCTGCTTGAGGGGGGTGCCGTGGTGCGTCTGCAGGTGGACCTGCTCCGGGCGCTTCACGAAGTTGTTGGGGAAGTTGACGTTGTTGACGAGGTACTTGGCGCGCGCCATGACCTCCCAGTAGCGGGGCGAGTTCGCCACCACGTAGTCCACGCCCGCCGGGACGGTGTCCACCGCGTCGCGCTTCACGATCCAGACGCCGTGGACGTTGGGGGCGAGTTCCTTGGCCTTGTGGTAGATGGCCGCGGGGTTGCAGGCGACGCCGCGGTTCCAGTAGGCCGCGTAGACCGCGAGGTTCTCGTCCACGGGACGGCGCAGGTGCAGCTGGTACAGGCGGTTGTAGGCCGCCTTGCCGAGCTTGGTCTTGACCTTGGTGGCCCGCTTGATCACCTGGCGGCGGGTGTTGCCGGCGGCCGTCACCGCCGCGTACGCCGTGTAGGAACCGCGCTCCAGCAGCTGGAACCGGACGCCCTGCGAGCCCTCCGGCAGGACGAAGCCCTTCGGCTTGTAACGCCGGTAGCTGGCGGCCGACAGCTTGAAGAACTCGGCGCGGTCCTTGGGGACGATGCGGTCCTCACGGGCCAGCGTGAACAGGTAGTGGCTGGCCGCGCGCTCGAACAGCAGCGCCCGCACGGACTCCAGGTGGGGGCGCTCGTCCAGGAACTCGAAGAGCCGGGCGTACTGCTCGAAGATGCCGAAGTGCTTGCGGCCGGGCGTGCGCATGGAGTTGCCCTGGCGGCGCTGGCGGTACTCGACGCAGACGTGGTCGGTGGCGGCGATGCGCTCCGCGGTCAGCATGGTCTTGTAGACCATGAGCGCGTCTTCGTAGATGCCGTCGGTGAAGGTGAAGTTGTGCCGGTCGACGTAGAACTCTCGGCGGTAGGCGCGGTTCCACACCACGGCGAACATGGTGAGGTACTCGGGCCGCTCCAGGGCGGTGAAGACGTCCGTGCCGGCGGCGGCGAGCATCTCGCCGGCCGCGCTCGCCTGGACGCGGTTGGTCCAGTAGGTGCGGACGTGGTTGAGCAGCAGGATGTCCGGGTTGTCGGTGACCTCGAGGCGCTCGGCTATCGCCTGCAGCGCGCCGTCGGCGAGGGTGTCGTCGCTGTCCAGGAACAGGATGTACTCACCGCGGGCCTTCAGCGCACCGGCGTCCCGGGCCTTTCCGATGCCCCGGTTCTCCTCCAGGTGCACCGGTACGACACGGTCGTCGAGGGCGGCGTACTCGTCGAGTATGCGGCCGCAGGAGTCGGGGGAGTGGTCGTCTATGGCGACGATCTCGAAGTCCTCGAAGGACTGGGAGAGGATGGAATCCAAGCATGCGCGCAGATACCCCTGAACTTTGTAAACAGGGACAACCACGCTTATTTTCGGCGAAGCGCTTCCATTCGCGAGGGGCATGCTTGGGGCTCCTGGACTGTCGGTTCAGACGCAACCGCGTCCCGCAGCTGGACCGCGGGACGGGGGACGAGAAGGCACAAGGAGTGCGAGGTTAACGTTGATTTAAGCCTACCCCAACGTGACTAGTGGGATGTTCTTACCTCGCGCCGTCCGTTGCTGGTCAACCGGGGTGTGGCAAGACTCACCCCGGCGTCCGCACGTCTTCCTATCAGACCGGTGTGTCCTTGTAGTAAATGCTCGCCCGCTTGCTCCGGTCGGTGTCCGAGGTGAACGACGCGAAGCCGCTGCACAGCCGCGGCAACGACGGGTTGGCGGGGTCGGGATCCGGCCGCCTCCTCGCCGCTGTACCGCGAGCCGGTTGTTGACCGGGGCGGTGGCGCGGGTGGTGCGGTCGACGCGGCTCTCCAGGGTGCACCGGGTCAGCAGGAGGTCGCCGTCGGCCTCGCGGTCGGTGCCGGAACACGACTGCGTCCCAGCGGGGAGCTGGAGTCCGCCGTCGACCAACCGCACGGTGAAGACAGCCCCGCGGGAGTTGTCGATCGAGCATGGCGATGGAAACCCCCAAGACGAAAAGAGAAAAGCGCCGATCTCCGCGCCTTTGGCACATAAAAAGGACATGCCGTGCCAGGGGGCTGCCTGGATTGCCGGCCGGTTATTAAAGCACCCGGGCAATCCGTTTTGTCCCGTATGGGTGCGATTGGCTTTGTGTCGCCCACGCGCCGCGGACCCGCTCCTTTTGACCGTTTGTGGTTGATGTTCGGTCAGAGGGGTGGGGGTGCGTGATACGTGCGTCATGCAGGCGCGGCTTCGTCATAACGGTCTCCGGTGCGTTGCCGTCCGCGGATCCCACCGACCGCGACGCCCTGGGGCGCCGTCCGCTCAGTGGACCGCGGCGCAGGGTCCCGTCCCCTTGGCGTAGATTGCGACGCGGAGCGGCAGGGCTGTGAAGCGCGCGTGAAGGGGACGGACCGCAGGTGGCAAAGGCAAGGCAGGCCGTACGCGAGGCCCGCAGGATCGTCGTCAAGGTCGGTTCCTCCTCGCTGACCACCGCCGCGGGCGGCCTGGACGCCGACCGCGTCGACGCGCTCGTCGACGTCCTCGCCAAGAGCCGCAGCGGCGGCGAGAAGGAGATCGTCCTCGTCTCCTCCGGCGCCATCGCCGCCGGCCTCGCCCCGCTGGGCCTGCGCCGCCGCCCCAAGGACCTCGCCCGCCAGCAGGCCGCCGCCAGCGTCGGCCAGGGACTGCTCGTCGCCCGCTACACCGCCTCCTTCGCCCGCTACGGCGTCCGCGTCGGCCAGGTCCTGCTCACCTCCGACGACATGAGCCGCCGCGCCCACCACCGCAACGCCTCGCGCACCCTCGACAAGCTCCTCGCGATGGGTGCCCTTCCGATCGTCAACGAGAACGACACCGTCGCCACCGACGAGATCCGCTTCGGCGACAACGACCGCCTCGCCGCCCTCGTCGCGCACCTCGTCCACGCCGACCTCCTCGTCCTCCTCTCGGACGTCGACGGCGTCTACGACGGCGACCCCGGCAAGCCCGGCACCTCCCGGATCGCGGAGGTGCGGCGGCCCGAGGACCTCGCGCACGTCGAGATCGGCAGCGCGGGCAAGGCCGGCGTCGGCACCGGCGGGATGGTCACCAAGGTCGAGGCCGCCCGGATCGCGGCCGCCGCCGGCATCCCCGTGGTGCTGACCAGTGCCGTGCACGCGGCGGACGCCTTGAGCGGCGCCGACACCGGCACCTACTTCCACCCCACCGGCAAACGCTCCGCCGACCGGCTCCTGTGGCTCCAGCACGCCTCCACCCCGCAGGGCGCGCTGACCCTGGACGACGGCGCGGTGGACGCCGTCGTGAAACGGCGCAAGTCCCTGCTGCCCGCCGGAATCGCCGCCGTCGAGGGCGTGTTCACCGCCGGTGACCCCGTCGAGCTGCGCGACACGGCGGGCCACGCGGTGGCCCGGGGGCTCGTCAACTTCGACGCCAAGGAGATTCCGCGGCTGATCGGGCGTTCGACCCGCGAGCTGGCCCGGGAGCTGGGCGCCGCGTACGAACGCGAGGTCGTACACAGGGACGACCTGGTGCTGCTGCACTCGTAAAACGGGACGTAACGACAGCCCCCGGTGGGGGACGTTGCGTAAAACCGCCCCGCGGTGCCGTAGGGCCTGCTCAACTTTGTGTCAGGACACGTTTCCGAGTGCTGGGTGAAGGAGGCCGTCGTGAGACGAGTGCGCCCTGGGGTGACAACCCGCGGTGCTCTGACGAGCGTCGCGGCCGGGGACGCCTACGAGGAGCCCAAGGACCTGCCCCGGTTGTGGCACGTCACCCTCAGCGTCTCCGGGGAGAACGTCCCCCTGCCGGACCTGCGCCGTTCCCTGGAGCAGCTGGCCCACGACCACCCCTTCCTCCTGACCAGCAGATACGCCACCGACCACGCCGAGATCAGGTACTGGGAAGAGGCCCGCGACCTGCACGACGCCGCCGCCGTCGCCCTGCGCCTGTGGGGCGAGCACCGGCAGAGCGCCGGGCTGCCCGCATGGGAGATCGTCGGCCTGGAGGTCATCGACCGCGAGACCTACCACCAGCGGATCGCCGAGGGCTACGGCCCCGCCCCCGCCACTCCCGTCGGCGTCCACCCCTTCTGAATCCGGCCCCTCCGGTCCCGCGCCGGTGCCCCGGCCCCGCACACCGGCCGCCAGGGACCGCCCGGTAGGTTCGGCGCGACGCATGTGGATCATGTGTCTCCGCTTACCAACCGCCATACAAGGGGGACCATGGAGCAGCACACCATCGGCCGTCGGGGGATCCTGCGGGCCGCGGGCGGTCTGGGGATCGCCGCGCTGGGCGTGGCGGCCGGGTCGGGCACGGCGTCCGCCGCGATCGCCGCCTCGCCGCGCTTCGACCTCACCGCGCCGTCCTACGACCTGTTCCGCGGCCGGCAACTGCACGACGACACCGTTCAGCAGGGCTTCGCCTTCGACAGCGTCAACAAGCGCCTCTTCGTCGCCCAGCGACGCAACGGCAGCGGTGAGACGTCCGGCGACCTCTGCATCACCGAGCTGGACTTCGCCGGCAACCGCGTCTCGGCCATGCACCTGACGGGCTTCGGCCACGGCGTCGCCTTCGGCGTCGAGCCTCGGGGCCGCGACAGCTGGCTGTGGACGGAGGTGGACGCGAACAAGAACGGCTACGGCACCCGGCTCGGCCGCTTCAAGTTCGTGCGGGGCGGCTCGTTGTCCCACACCTCTTCCGCGATCAAGAAGTACCGGCCGGTGGCGAGCGGCGTGGAGTTCACCTGCTCCATCGACCAGGTGAACGGCATCATGGTCGTCCGCCACCAGAAGAACGGCGCCAAGTACATCGCCGCCTACCGGATGAGCCAGGCCTCCGCGGGCGACTTCAGCAGCCCGGTGGCGTACTTCAAGCAGCCCTCGATCCCGGGCACGGCACAGGGGTACACCTCCTACGGCCGGTACCTGTACTTCCTGACGGGCAACGCCTACTCGGCGAGCAACCCGCGGCCCGGGAACACCCGCATCACCTGCGTCGACCTCAATTCCGGGGCCGTCAAGCAGGGGCCGGTTCCCACCAAGGCGGGCGAGAGCCTCTCCTACCGCGAGCCGGAGGGGCTGGCCGTCTACCGCACCGACTCGGGCCAGGCCCGCCTCTTCATCGGCTTCGCCTCCGGCACCGCGGGCGACCGCCGCTCGAACATCTTCTACAAGAAGGCGCTGATCTGACCCTGTGATCGAGTCCCGTGCCGCCGTAGCCGCCGGTGGCACGGGGCGCGCACGACCCCGGCGAGCTCGCCGTCTCGGCTTCCGGGACGGTTGCCGACCCCGTCCACAGGCGCACTACCCTGCGTGTATGACCACGCTCTCGCCGTACGACTCGATGTCCCCGGTCACCCAGGCCGCCTACCGGGCCAAGGCCGCCGCCGCCGACCTCGCGCCGCTCCCGCGCGCCGAGAAGGACGACGCGCTGCTCGCCATCGCCGACGCCCTGGAGGTCCGGACCAGCGAGATCGTCGAGGCCAACGCCAAGGACGTCGCCAAGGCCCGGGAGAACGGCATCAGCGAGGCCATCGTCGACCGGCTCACCCTCACCCCCGAGCGGGTCCGGGCCATCGCCTCCGACGTCCGGGACGTGGCGAAGCTGCCCGACCCGGTCGGCGAGGTCGTCCGTGGTTCCACCCTTCCCAACGGCATCGACCTGCGCCAGGTCCGCGTCCCGCTCGGCGTCGTCGGCATCATCTACGAGGCCCGTCCGAACGTCACCGTCGACGCCGCCGCCCTCTGTCTGAAGTCCGGCAACGCAGTCCTGCTGCGCGGCTCCGCCTCCGCCTACGAGTCCAACACCGCCCTCGTCCGCGTCATCCGCGACGCCGTCGGCGGCGCCGGGCTGCCCGCCGACGCCGTCCAGCTGGTACCCGGCGAGAGCCGCGAGTCCGTCCGCGAGCTGATGCGCGCCCGCGGCCTGGTCGACGTCCTCATCCCGCGCGGCGGCGCCTCCCTGATCCAGACCGTGGTCAGCGAGTCCACCGTCCCCGTGATCGAGACCGGCACCGGCAACTGCCACGTCTACGTCGACGCGGCGGCCGACATCGACATGGCGATCGACATCCTGATCAACTCCAAGGCCCAGCGGGTCAGCGTCTGCAACGCCGCCGAGACCCTCCTCGTCCACCAGGACATCGCCCCCGCGTTCCTGCCGCGCGCCCTCGACGCCCTCGCCGAGGCCGGCGTCACCGTGCATGCCGACGAGCGCGTGCTGGCCTACGCCGAGGACTCCAAGGCGACCGTCGTGGAGGCCGTGGCCGAGGACTGGGAGACCGAGTACCTCTCGTACGACATCGCCGCCGCCGTGGTGGATTCGCTGGACAAGGCCGTCGAGCACATCCGGCTGTGGACCTCCGGCCACACCGAGGCGATCGTCACCACCTCCCAGCAGGCCGCCCGCCGCTTCACCCAGCTGGTCGACTCCACCACCGTCGCCGTCAACGCCTCCACCCGTTTCACCGACGGCGGCCAGTTCGGCTTCGGCGCGGAGATCGGCATCTCCACCCAGAAGCTGCACGCCCGCGGCCCGATGGGCCTGCCCGAGCTGACCAGCACCAAGTACATCGTCA
Source organism: Streptomyces sp. NPDC037288 (assembly GCF_055603265.1). Classification (NCBI taxonomy): domain Bacteria; kingdom Bacillati; phylum Actinomycetota; class Actinomycetes; order Kitasatosporales; family Streptomycetaceae; genus Streptomyces; species Streptomyces sp. NPDC037288. The sequence goes on along the minus strand of NZ_JBVJVY010000001.1, from coordinate 364,837 downwards.
CCGGCGACGGCCACGTGCGCCCCTGAGACTCACCCGTTCGGCCGCGCGTCCGAAAGGCGTCTCATCAGGCGGATGAATTTCCATACCGTCTGCCCAAATTGACCCCCCAGGTCTACTCTGGATCCGTGCCGGAGGACGTGGGGGGCACGCCGTTCTCTGACGGCTGGGAGCCCGACGACGACCACGACCGCGGGGTGTCGGACGAAGAGTTCGCCTCCGTGGTCTTCGACGAGGCCTTCGTACAGGCGGCCACGGTCCACGAGCCGACCGCCGTCGAACGCCTCCTGGCCGCCGCACAGGCCAGAGCAGAGGCCTCCGAGGCGGAGGCCCGCCGCGCCCACGCCCGGGGCGAGCGCTACGATGACGCCTACGGCCACGAAGGCACCGATTTCGGTCAAGATCGGGACGACGACGAGCTGGAGGACAGCTACGTCCTCGACGACCGCCACTTCGGCGGGTACGGCAAGCAGGTCCGCTGGCACCGGCCCGTCGCCTGGGTGCTGGCCGTCGTGATGGGCATCGGCATGGTCGCCCTGGCCTTCGCCGCCGTCTACCGAGGCGGCTCCGCCACCACCCGTGACGGGATACCGACACCCGCATCCACCGGCCTCGAACAGGGCAGCGCCGCCGCTCCCTCCGCCTCCGCCGAGACCTCCCAGCCCGCGGCCTCCGCCATCCCGCGCTCCCCCTGAACGCCCGCCCCGCTTTTGGTGAGCACCTGTCAGAAGTTGTCGTATAGCAGCGCGTTTACCTGAGGCCCGTGAGACCTACCCTGAAAGTATGGGCGGGCCTGCAGACCCACCGGAGGGCACACCCGAGGGCAGCCCCGCAGGTGGAGAGGACGAGTACCGATCCGTCGTCTTCGACGAGTCGTTCGTCCGTGCTGCCCGCCTCCAGGAGTACTCCGCCCAGGAGCGGATGGCCGACCACGCGCCCGCCGTACGCCGGCGCCCACCCCTGCATCGCGGACTCACCCGGCAGGCCCTGATCCTCGTCCTGCTGATCGCCGTCGCCTTCGTCACCGCCATCTACATGGGCGTCCGCCACCCCTACGGCACCCCGCAGGCCCGACGCACCGCCGAACCCCTGCGGACGACGGTGATCCCGCTCGCCCCTACGGCCAAGGTGCCCGGCGCCACCGACGCCGAGAGCCTGTACGCGCACAGCCCCGCCGCCCCGTACGAGGTCGGCGCCGAGGGCATACCCCTGCCGGTCTCCCGCAGCACCGCCCACTTCTCCGACAGCCAGGTGGTGACCGCCCTCACCACCGCCAAGGACTACATCGTCCGCTCCTCGCTCTACCCCGAGGTGCTCACCGGCCGCCAGGTGCACCCCGCCCGGTCCCTCCTCGACGCCGACCAGCTCGACCAGTTCGACCAGAGCATCCGCCACCCGGCGGCGGACGGCCGGCACGCCGCGACCGGCTGGCTGGTCCGCCTCGACCCCTCCCGCGTCCAGCTCGCCGACGACAGGATCCGCGTCCAGGGCGACCTGCAGGCCACCGAGAGCGACTCGGGCGCGCTGGAGGTCACCGCCGACCACACCTTCGTGTACGCGCTGCGCCCCGCCCGCGCCGCGGCGAACGCGGCCGTGTCCCTGTTCACGGTGCGCCGCGAGCTGACCTTCCGCTTCACCCGCGACGATCTGCGCACCCACCAGGTCCAGCTGGTCACGTCCTACGTCCAGGCGGGTCCTCTCGCCTGCGCCGAGGACTCGACCGCCTACCTCCGCCCCCTCCTGGCCGGCCAGACGGCCCGCACCGGTGGCCCCGCGGGCACCAATCCCTATCAGACGGACAGCCCTGCGGCCCTGTGCGGGACGCTGGCCGCTGAGGCTCAGCCGACGGTGTAGCGGGCGTTTCCCGGCGCCGGCCCGGGTGAGAGCGCGGCCTTTCCCGAACCGGATCGGGGCTCACGGCCGAGGAGGGCCGGCACCGCCGGAATCCACCGCCGTGGCTGAGCGCCGTTGCGGCGGGAAGAGGGATGCCGGTGCGGCGGGGGGAGAGAAGAGGGACGCTACTTCTCGTGCGGAGTGTCCGTCGGGCCCTCCTTCGCCGAGGGCGGGGACCGGAAGCCCTCGAAACCTCGGCGGACCCGGCCGCCCAGGTCGCCCGCGCCGCCCGCGAGGTCCGTGACCAGCTTCATCAGCGGGTCCTTGGAGGTCTTCACATCGCTCGCGTAGCTGGCCGCCGACTCGCGGAAGGAGTCGCTGACCGAGGTGTCCTGGTCCTCGTCACGCCGCGGATAGTGGCCGTCCATGATCCGCTGGAAGTCGCGGGACTCGGCCCACTTCTTCAGCTCGCCGGCCCGCACGGTGGTGAACGGGTGCGAGCGGGGCAGCACGTTCAGGATCTTCAGCACCGAGTCGCGCAGATCGCCCCCGGAGTCGTACTCCTCGGCCTGCTCCAGGAACGCGTCCACGTTCATCTCGTGCAGGTGGTTGCCGCCGGCGATCTTCATCAGGCCACGCATCGACGCCCGGACGTCCTGCCCCACCAGCAGCCCCGCCCGGTCCGCGGACAGCTCCGACTTGCGGAACCACTCCCTGAGCGCCGTGATGACCGCCATGATCGTGAGGTTGCCCAGCGGAATCCATGCCACCTTCAGCGCCAGGCTGGTCAGGAACAGCAGGATCGTGCGGTACACCGAGTGCCCGGACAGCGCGTGCCCCACCTCGTGCCCGACGACCGCCCGCATCTCCTCCTCGTCGAGGAGCTCCACGAGCCCCGTGGTGACGACGATGATCGGCTCGTCCAGGCCGATGCACATCGCGTTCGGCTGCGGGTCCTGCGTGACGTACATCGGCGGGACCTTCTCCAGGTCCAGGATGTAACAGGCGTCCAGCAGCATGTCGTGCAGGTGCTGGAACTGCCGCTCGGAGACCCGCACCGAGTCGGACAGGAACAGCAGTCTCAGGCTCCGCTCGGGCAGCAGCCCGCTGAGTGCCTTGAAGACGGTGTCGAATCCGCTCAGCTTGCGCAGCGCGACCAGGGCCGAGCGGTCGGCCGGATGCTCGTAGGCACGCGAGGAGATCCCCGGGAAGCGCCTGCGCTGCCTGCTCGGCACGCGCTCGTGCCCCGTGTGCTGCTGGCCGTCGTCGGACATGTCTTCCCCCAAGTGCGTCTGAGTGCCACTGTGCCCCCGAGGCGGGGCCCAGCCTAGGCGGAGATACCGTTGACGGGCAGTACAGCCGAAGGAGTCCACTCATGGATCACCACCCCGCAGCCGCGTGGCTGACCGAGGCCGCCTCGAGCGCCGTGCAGCAGCACGGGTCGGGGAACCTGCTCCGCATCGTCCTGATCGTGATGGCCCTGGGCTGTGTACTGACCGCCTGGTTCCTGCTGCGCGGCTACAAGCAGAAGGACGACTGACAGCCGCCGGAAGTTCCGGTCGGCCTCCCCATCGGAGGAGTCGGCGTGATCGCCGCGAGGCCGCCCGCTTACGATGAGCCGACATCTTTATCCCGCCCACACGCGATAGGTCCTGCCGAAGATGAGCTTCCACAGCGCCGCAGCCCAGTTGGTCACCCTTGCCGCCGAGGGCGAGCCGCACGGCGGAAACCACAACAGCCTGAACCCTGCCGTCACCGGCGGCGGCGCCCTGGTCATCCTGCTGCTCCTGCTGTGGATCACCACGCGCTTCAACCGCGACCGCTGAGCGGGGACCCCGTCCCCGGCCGGACACCCGAGGCCGGGCCGGTAGGGTCTGCACGCATGGGAGAGCAGGACATGCCTACCGGTCCGGCGTACGAGTCCGCCGACGACACGGTGAAGCACCCGCAGTACGGACCGGGCGACGGTCCCGTCCACACGGGCAAGCGACGCCTCGGTGTCATGGGCGGAACGTTCGACCCGATCCACCACGGGCACCTCGTGGCGGCAAGCGAGGTCGCCGCACAGTTCCAGCTGGACGAGGTGGTGTTCGTGCCCACCGGCCAGCCGTGGCAGAAGTCCCACCGCAAGGTCTCCCCGGCCGAGGACCGCTACCTGATGACGGTCATCGCGACCGCCGAGAACCCCCAGTTCTCCGTCAGCCGCATCGACATCGACCGCGGCGGCCCCACCTACACCGTGGACACACTGCGCGACCTGCGCGCCCTCAACCCCGACACCGACCTGTTCTTCATCACCGGTGCCGACGCCCTCGCCCAGCTGCTGACCTGGCGGGACAGCGAGGAACTGTTCTCCCTCGCCCATTTCATCGGCGTCACCCGCCCAGGACACCACCTGACCAACCCGGGTCTGCCGGAAGGAGGCGTCTCGCTCGTCGAGGTGCCGGCCATGGCCATCTCCTCCACGGACTGCCGGGCGAGAGTCGCCAAGGGAGACCCCATCTGGTACATGGTGCCGGACGGAGTCGTGCGCTACATCGCCAAGCGCCAGCTGTATCGCGGCGAGTGAGCCGAGAGGGGCACCGGTGAACGACCGATACGACACGGGCGACGGCGGCTACGGCGCCGGCCCGTACGAACTCGTCGGCTACGACGAGTACGGCCAGCCCGTGTACCGGCAGGTCCCGGCACAGCAGGCCCAGCAGGCGACCTATGACCCGTACACCCAACAGCAGGGCTACGGCTACGACCCCTACGCCACCGGTCAGCAGCCTCCGGTGCCCTCCTACGACACCGGCCGGCCCTCGCCGTCGTACGACGACCCGTACGGTTCCCAGGCCCCTTACGACGCCTACGGCACCGGCCCCCAGCAGGGCGCCGGCTACGACCCCTACGGGCAGGCCGCGAGCAGCGGGCAGCAGCCCCGGGTCGCCGAGCAGACCGCCTACATTCCGCAGCAGGCCGGTCCGGCGGAGCACCCGCACGCCCCGGCGCACTCCGGGGAGCCACGGGACGAGGGCGAAGAGGACTACCACACCGAGCAGTTCGCGTTCGTCGAGGAGCCGGACGGCGACTCCGAGGACGTCATCGACTGGCTGAAGTTCACCGAGAACCGCACCGAGCGCCGCGAGGAGGCCCGCCGCCGCGCCCGCAGCCGGATCACCGCCCTCCTCGTGGTCCTCGTCCTCGTCGCCGTCGGTGGCGTCGGTTACCTCTGGTACGCCGGAAAACTGCCCGGCCTGTCCTCCTCCGGTACCAAGGCCGTCGCGACCGCGCCCGTCAGCGCCCAGAAACGCGACGTGATCGTCGTCCACCTGCACAACACCGGCAAGGGCGGCACCTCCACGGCGCTGCTGGTCGACAACACCACCACCAAGCAGGGCAGCACCGTACTGTTGCCCAACTCCCTGGCCCTGAGCGGAGACGACGGCTCCACCACCACGCTCGCCAAGTCGGTGGGTGACGACGGCGCCTCCGGCACCCGCGACCAGCTCGACACCGTCCTCGGCACCAACATCCAGGGCACCTGGCGTCTCGACACCCCCTATCTGCAGAACCTCGTCGACCTGGTCGGCAACATCGACCTCGACACCAACACCGACGTGCCCGACCCGGACGCCAAGAAGAAGGGCGCCGAGCCGCTCGTCCACAAGGGCAGTGCCCAGACCCTCAGCGGCAAGATGGCCGTCGCCTACGCCACCTACCGCGCCGCCGGCGAGTCCGAAAACGCCCAGCTGGAGCGGTTCGGCCAGGTCATGCAGGGCGTGCTGCGCAAGCTGTCCTCCGACCCGTCGTCGGCGACGATCACCGTGCAGACCCTCGCGCAGATCCTCGACCCGCCGCTCACCGACAAGGACCTCGGCACCTTCCTCGCCAAGCTCGCCGACCTCGCCAAGAGCGGCGACTACAAGACCGCCCTGCTGCCCGTGCAGGCCGACGGCACCCTCAGCGCGAAGACCAGCGACAGTGTGGTCAAGGACATCCTCGGCGGCACCGCCAAGAGCCCTGACGCCGGCTCCGCGGTCCGGGTCTCCGTGCAGAACGCCACCGGTGTCAAGGACGACACGGAGAAGGCCCGCGTGGTGCTCCTCAACGGCGGCTTCACCTTCCTGGAGGGCGGCACCGCCTCCGGCGCCCAGGCCGCCTCGAAGGTGGTCTACTCGGACGCCTCCCACAAGCCGGACGCCGCCGAGGTCGCCAAGACCCTCGGCCTGCCCGCCGGCTCTGTGACCAAGGGAACCGTCTCCTCGGGTGCCGACGTCTCGGTCGTCCTCGGCCAGGACTACAAGCCCGCCGCATCCTGACCTGGGCCCGCGCACCCCACGTGCCACCGTAATCACGTGGGGTGCGCCCGACGGTCCGTGAGACCCTTGAGGTCCAGTGACCGCCGACCGAAAGCTTCGTAGTGACCGCCACCGACCGTTCTCTTGAGCTCATCAACACCGCCGCCCAGGCGGCGGCCGACAAGCTCGCCCACGACGTCATCGCCTACGACGTCAGCGACGTCCTGTCGATCACGGACGCCTTCCTGCTGGCCTCCGCACCGAACGACCGCCAGGTCAAGGCCATCGTCGACGAGATCGAGGAACGCCTGCTGAAGGACCTCGGCGCCAAGCCGGTGCGCCGCGAGGGCGACCGCGACTCCCGCTGGATCCTGCTCGACTACGTCGACATCGTCGTCCACGTCCAGCACAGCGAGGAGCGGGTCTTCTACGCCCTGGAGCGGCTGTGGAAGGACTGCCCCGAGCTGGAGCTGCCCGCCGACGCCAAGGCCACCCGCGGCAAGGCCGCGGAGCACGCCAGGCTCCAGGCCGCCGAGGCCGAGCAGGAGCCGGGCGGGGAATGGTGATGAGCGCCACCGGAGAGGTGACCGACCGCAAGGGCCGCGGCCGCCGCATCATCCTGTGGCGGCACGGGCAGACCGCCTGGAACGTCGAGCGCCGCTTCCAGGGCAGCACGGACGTCGCGCTGACCGAGACCGGTATCGGCCAGGCCCGCCGCGCCGCCCGGTTGCTGGCCTCCCTGGGGCCCGACGCGATCGTCTCCTCGGACCTGCAGCGGGCGGCGAACACGGCCGCCGAGCTGGCCGCCCTCACCGGCCTCGACGTCACCCGCGAGGAAGGCCTGCGCGAGACCTACGCGGGCGTCTGGCAGGGGCTGACGCACGACGAGATCATCGCCCGCTACAACGAGGAGTACGCCGCCTGGAAGCGCGGCGAGGCGGTCCGTCGCGGCGGCGGCGAACTGGAGGCCGAGGTCGCCGACCGCGCCGCACCCGTCGTCCTGCGCCACGCCGAGAAGCTGCCCGAGGACGGCACCCTCGTCGTCGTCAGCCACGGCGGCACCATCCGCACCACCATCGGCCGGCTCCTCGGCCTGGAGGCCCAGCACTGGGAGAGCCTCGGCGGCCTCTCCAACTGCTGCTGGTCCGTGCTCGGCGAGGGCGCCCGCGGCTGGCGCCTGCTGGAGCACAACGCGGGCACCCTTCCGGAGCCCGTCCTCGGCGACGACGACTGAACCGCCGCAGGATCCCGGACCCCGGATTTCACTTTCTGGCAGGTCACAGGCTAAAGTTCTTCTTGTTCGCCCCGCCGAGCGGGAAGAATGAAGGGGCTATAGCTCAGTTGGTAGAGCGCCTGCATGGCATGCAGGAGGTCAGGAGTTCAATTCTCCTTAGCTCCACTCGACACTCTGTTGAGTTGTCAAAGATCGATGATGAGGATCCCGTCCCCTCAGGGGGCGGGATTTTCTGTTGTGCGGGCGGGAGGCCACAGCCGCTCTCTCCGCTCGCGCAGCGCCGCGACCTTCGCCCGTGACGTCTCGTCCTGCGGCGTGTAGACCACGATCCGGCACTCGGGCATCCCGTCGATGGACAGCGACTGCGAGGCCAGTCGCATGTCGCCCACCGCCGCGTGACGGAAGGTCTTCCCCCGAGGGCCCGGCGGTATCACCTCACCGCTCGCCCAGAGTCTCCGGAACCAGGGGCTCGCCGCCGACAGCGCGCGTATGTAGTCCTCCCAGGCCGGCTCGCCCACGTGCCGGCCGTACGCCGACCGCAGTGTCGCCACCATCACCGGCAGTTCACGCTCCCGGTGCACCACCGGGCACGTCTCCTCCGGCACCGTGAACAGCGTCCACAACACGTTCGGCACACCGATCCCGCGGATCTCCGGGACCGTGAACAGGTCGCGGTAGGCCCGGTTGGCGGCCAGGACGTCGTACCGCGAGTTGTAGACCACGGCCAGCAGCGGGTCGAGGGCGTCGATGACGTCCTGCACCTGCGGGGCGACCCGCCGGGGCAGCCCCTCCGGTGCCGCCTCGAACGGCACCTCCGCCAGCCGGTACAGATGCTCCCGCTCCGGCGAGTCCAGCCGCAGTGTGCGGGCGACCGCGTCCAGCACCTGCGGCGAGGCGTTGATCGGCCGGCCCTGCTCCAGCCATGTGTACCAGGTCACGCCCACACCGGAGAGCTGGGCGACCTCCTCACGGCGCAGCCCCGGCGTGCGCCGCCGCAGGCCCGGTGGCATCCCCACGTCGGCCGGGGTCACCCGCGCCCGCCTGCTGCGCAGGAAGGCGGCCAGCTCCGGCCTGCGCCGCTGTGTGCTCGGCGACCGTGTCGCCCTCGTCGTGACCGTCGGCTCCGTCGCCATCGTCCAGCCCCCCGTCGTCCCCGTCTCCATCGTCGGCACCCGGGCCCAGCCCTGCCAGGTGCTGGCGGTACCAGCATCGCCGGGCACTCGGCACCGGTACCGGCCCGTCGTCAGGCTCGACGCCATGACGACGACATCCCGGACCGGGCCGGGCACCGAGCCCGTTCCGAACCCTGCGAACAGTGAAGCACCCGCCACTGACAGTGGCCATCCGATCGCTGACAGTGCGGAATCCCCCGTCACCGACAGTGAAGCACCCGGCACCGACAACCGGCCCGGGCTGCTGCTCGGGGTCCTGCTCGCCGCCCTGTTCATGGCGGCCCTCGACGTCTTCATCGTGAACGTCGCCGCCCCCACCATCGGTTCCGAACTCCATGCCTCGGGCGCCGATCTCCAGCTGGTCATCGCCGGTTACACCGTCTCCTACTCCGTGCTGATGATCACCGGTGCCCGGCTCGGCGACCGGCTCGGCCACGGTCGGGTGCATCTCGCCGGCGTCGCCCTGTTCACCGGGGCCTCGCTCGCCTGCGGCCTGGCACAGGGGGCGACCGAACTGATCGTCTTCCGGCTGGTGCAGGGCGCCGGCGCGGCGTTGGCCATCCCGCAGGTGCTCAGCCTCATCCAGCGCACGTTCACCGGCGAGGCGCGGGCCCGGGCGCTCGGCGCCTATTCGGCCGTCCTCGCCGTCGGCGCGGCGGCCGGTCAGATCGCGGGCGGAGTGCTGGTCGGCGCTGACCTCCTCGGCACGGGCTGGCGGCCGGTGTTCCTGGTCAACGTGCCGGTGGGTGCCCTGCTGCTCGTACTGGGCCGCCGGGTCCTGCCGATGGGCGCCTCGGGCCGGAAGGAGCGGGCCCGCGCGCTCGACCTGCCCGGACTGGTGCTGCTCGGCGCGGCCGTGTCGCTGCTGACGGTGCCGCTGGTGCTCGGGCAGGAGGAGGACTGGCCGGTGTGGTCCTGGCTTTCGCTGGCCGGAGCCGCGGTGCTGTTCGGGTTGTTCTGCGGGTACGAGTCCCGGCTGGCCCGGCGCGGCGGCGCCCCGCTGATCGCGCCCCGGGTGCTGCGTCATCCCGGGATCGGTCTGGCCGTCTTCCGCATCCTCGCCGTGATGTCGGTCAACGCCGGCTTCCTCTTCGCGCTGACCCTGCACGTCCAGGGCGGCCTCGGATACAGCGCGCTGCGGGCCGGGCTGAGCTTCGCCCCGACCGCCGCCGTCTTCGGGGCCGTCGGCCTGACCTGGCAAAGGTGGCCCGCCGGCCTGCGGCGCGTCCTGACCCCCGCCGGGTTCGCGCTGACCGCGGTGTCTGTGGCCGTCGTGGGGCTGGCCTTCCACGCGGGCGGCGACGGGGGAGCGGTCCTGTACGCGGGATACGCGGGCGTGGGCGCCGGGCTCGCGCTCGCCTTCAGCCCCACGCTCACCGGAGCGCTCGCCACCGTTCGGCCCGAGGACGCGGCGGACGCCAGCGGGCTGCTGGCGACGGTCGCGCAGCTCGGTCAGCTGATCGGCGTGGCGTCCTTCGGCACACTGTTCCTGAACCGGCTTGAGTCACTCGGCGTCCTGCGCTCGTATACCTCCGCGGAGGCGTTTTGGGTGTGCGCCTGGGCGCTGGCCGCAACGGCCGCCGCGGGGGCTGTGTCCGGACTGGTACTGAGGCGTCGCTGACCGTATTGCTCCGGCCGTGGCAGAATCAAACGGCCGGAAGGGGGCGTGGCCCGACGGGAGGGAGTAGCGATGCCTGCGAGCATCCTTGGGGAGGTCGGCCACCTCCTCGGTGCGGCGTTGATACGGGACACGACCACCCGGCTGAGCTGCCCTTCCTGCGGTTCCGCGCATGTCGCCCAGGTTCTCGGCGACAACGGCGGAATCTCCTACGTGTGCACGGCCTGCGGCCACAGCTGGAGCTGATCGATGGGTGCACACAGGCGAAAGTGCGACTGGTGTGGCAGCGGTACGCCGATCGTCCGTGACATGGAGCCGATCAATCCCGACTACCAGTACTGGTGCGAGGAATGCGCGCGGGCGCTGATCATAAAAGGCGACCCGATCGAGACGTACCGGGAACTGGAGGGCGAGCCGATCTACGGCCGCCTCCTCGAGGAGCACTGCACACTCAAGCGGTTCTACTCCTTCGTGACGGCTTGACGCCGGACACCATGCCGCCGCGCTCCGGCAACGATGTCCGGGTCAGCACGAGGAAGCACGCGCCGGCGCCTCCGTAGAGGGCCGAAAGTGTCAATTCCAGGGCGCCCAGGTGCAGTTCGGGGCGCCCGGTCCCGTGCGGCACCCACCAGGGGGCGTACGAGCAGAAGACCAGCAGCGTGCCCAGGGCCGCAGTCCTGGAGCCGTACGACCACAGCAGCAGCACGAGTGGCACGCACCACACCCAGTGGTGCGTCCACGACACCGGGCCGGCCAGGAGCGCCGTGACGGCGCAGGCGCACACCGCCCAGTCCCGCCCCCCGCGCAACTCCGCTGCCACGGCGGCCGCGAGGCCCAGGACGGCCACGACAGCCGCGGAGGCGGCCCAGAGCGCTCCCGGCTCGGGTGTGTGCAGAAGGCGGGCCAGAACGCCGCGCAGGGCCTGGTTGGCGGTGTCCTCGGCATGCCCGACCCGTCCCGGGCGGAACACCAGGTCCGTCCAGAACCGCCACGAGGCGTACGGCAGGACGGCCGCCGCCAGCAGCGTCGCCGCGGCGAACGCGACGCCCGCCCCGCGCGCGTGCCGCAACCACGGCCCCGCGTCCCTGCCCCGCAGGTGTGCCACGACGCCCGTCGCCAGCAGCCACACCGGGAACAGCGCGGGCGTCAGCTTGACCGCCGCGGCCAGCCCCAGCCCCACTCCCGGCCAGGGGACGTGCCGGTCGGCGGGGCGGCGGGACAGGTCCCACAGCACCAGGACGGCCAGCAGCAGGTTGACCTGGCCGTAGCGCAGGGTCGTCCACACGGGCTCGCACCACACGGCCGGTGCCGCGACCCACCAGACGGCATCCACGCGCGCGTGGCCGACGAGTCTGAGCGACAGTCGTACGAAGACCACCAGGAGCGCGAGGTTCCCGGCCGTCGCCAGGACGCGCAGGGGCGCGGTGTCCAGCAGGGTCAGCGGGGTGAAGAGCAGGGCCGCGAACGGCGGGTAGGTGGCGGGCAGATGCGCGGCCGTCGCCCGCAGCGCGTACAGGTCGCCGCCGGCGCGCACGGTGGCGCCCTCGGCCCGGTACACCAGCAGATCGATCATCGACACGTGTGCGGCCCGCTGTGCGGCCCAGAACGCCGCGAAGGACACCAGGCACACTCCCAGCGCGACCGGCACCCGACGGGGGGATGCTGACGACACGATCACTGGCACAAAACCGACATTAGCGGTTGCATCGGTGGGGAGGTGAAACCGATTTGGTGCTGCGCGCCCGGGCCTGTAATGTTTACGTCGTCGCCGGGGGAACCGGGCGAAACAGCAGAACAAGGGGCTATAGCTCAGTTGGTAGAGCGCCTGCATGGCATGCAGGAGGTCAGGAGTTCAATTCTCCTTAGCTCCACAGAAAACGAAGGCGGATCATCCGAAGGATGATCCGCCTTCGGCGTGTTGCGCAAGGACGAGCCCGAACAAGGGGTGGGTCACCCGGTTCGGGTGACCCACCCCTTCGTGTGCTCAGCGGCCGAGAGCGCGCCGGCCGCGGCCCTGGGAGACGACCGGCAGGTTCCGGGAGGGCGCCTGCCCGCGCGTGTCCTCCTCGATGCGCAGGGCGAGTGCCGGACAGCGACGCACCGCGCGCAGGGCCTTCGCCTCCGCGTAGCGCGGCACCTGTGCCTGGGCGACGGTCGGGAATCCGTCGGCGCCGAGTTCGAACACCTCGGGGAGGATGTCGGCGCACAGTCCATGGCCCCGGCACAGTGTCCAGTCGACGTAGATCTTCTGGCGGCTGGAGCCGGTCTCCTCGGGCTCTGCGCCGCCCGGGATGCCCGTGGGGGCCTTGCCCCCCTCGAAGAGCGGCAGAACGCCCTCCACGGGCCGTCCGCAGCCGTTTCCGAGGACATGCGCCGCCAGGTCGTCGGTGAACGCCTTGACCGTCGACTCCAGGAACATCGCCGAGCCGTCCGGATGCGAACACGCGCCACGGCGCTTGACGTTCTTCGCGACCTGCTTCAGCGCTTCCAGGGCGGCCGGTCCGCCGCCGTTGAGGATGTCCTCCATGCCGCGCGCTGCCGCCGGGAGTCCGAGGTAGCAGGGGCCGCACTGGCCGGCGCTCTCCTCGGCCAGCCACTGCGCCACCCGCAGCGACTCGCCCAGCGGGCAGGTCTCCTGGCTGATCGGCAGGATCGCGCCCGCGCCCAGCGAACCGCCCACGGCGTCCAGCGAGTTACGGGAGACGATCGCCTCGTTGACGGTCGCCGCGTCGATCCACTTGCCGTGGTAGCCGCCGGTCAGCACGCCCTGCGGCACCGGCGGGGCGCCCGCCAGCTGCAGCACGTAGCGCAGCGGCACGCCCGTGGGGACCTCGATCACCATCGGGCGGGCGACGGCACCGGAGACCGTGAGCATGACGGTGCCCGGCTCGTCGTACAGGCCGGTGTTGCCGTAGCGCTCGGGGCCGATACGGGCGGCGATGGCCAGCTGCGCGAACGTCTCGGCGTTCGACAGCAGTGTGGGCGCGCCGCCGACACCGCTCTGCGAGGCGCTGATCTTGCGGCCGGGCGGGATCGCCGGGCCGCCGTCGATCGAGCGGATCAGCGAGGCGGCGGCCCCGGTGACCATCCTCACAGGATTGCGCTGCACCCACGCGCGGAGCGCCGATCTGCGGCTGTTGCTCAGCCCGCGTTCGGCGAGCGCGGCTTCCATGGAGCGCTGTGTGGACTCACGCGTGACGCCGATCACGAGCGTCCGTGCGCCGAGCGCCTCGGCGCACAGCAGCGCGCCGTCCAGGATCAGATGCGGGGCGCGGTTGATCAGCACCGTGTCCTTGCGGCAGGCCGGTTCGTCCTCGCTGCCGTTGACCACGACGACCGGCCGCACGCCGCGCTTGATCGCCGACTCGGCCACCGAGCGCAGCTTCTTGTGGAAGGGGAAGCCCGCGCCGCCGCGGCCCTTGAGGTTGATGCGTTCGGCGAGCTGCGCGAGCTGCTCGCCGCCGAGCGGGTCGAGCGGTCCGTGCACCTTCAGGTGCATGGGCAGGTCGAGTCGTTCCACAAGGTCGAAGCCCGACGTGAGCTGGGGAAGGCCGACCACGCGGACTTCGGGGACGTCGGGCAGGGCCTCGTTCACTAAAAGCCTCCGGACGGCATGTTCCAAGGTTCGCCCGAACCCGGTGTGTCGAACGACGCGCCGGGCAGCGTTTCGGTAGCGGGACCGCTGTTGTACGTGTCACTCGGGTTGTACGCGCCGTAGAAGCCGTTTGTCTCACGGGTGTCGTACATGTCACTCCCGCCGTAACCGGCGGCGTCCGCATTGCCGTAGACCGGGATGGTCTGCCCGGTGTCCTGGAACGGGTCGTACGCGGACGGCGGGGCCTCGCCGACCGGCGGCGGGGACGGGATCGGCCAGCTGCCCGAGGTGCTGGAGGGGCCGTCCACCCGCGGGACGGCCTCCGTGGCCTGCAGGTCCGGCGGCAGGTCCATGCGGGTGCTCTGACCGGCCGCGTACGACGGCTGGGAGCGGCCCGGCGCGGAGACGGCGCGGTAGGCGGCGGCGAAGCCCGACGCGGGTTCCGCGGCGGGGGTGACGGGGGACTGGTACAGCGGCGCGGAGGGGGCGGCTGCCGCCCTGGGCGCGCTCCGGCCCTCGAAGCCCGCCGACGCCGGCTCGGTCACCCGGGAGCGGCTGGCGTCCAGCTCCTCCAGACCCGGCCGCTCCGAGCTGCCGAACAGCGCCACGAGCCGGTCGGCGACCCTGCGCTTGACCGGGCGCGGGGCGGCGCGCAGCGCGACGGCGCCCATCACGGCCAGCAGCGACAGGCTGTAGAGGATCACGAAGACCGGCTTGGCCGAGCGACCCGCGTAGAGACCGTGGATCAGCGCCGCGCACCAGGCCGGGTAGGCCAGCATGTGCATGGCGCGCCAGCGGGCGGCGACGGGGGCCGGGGTGGCGAAATTGCTGCGCAGGGCGCCGGTGACACCCACGAAGATCATCAGCAGGCCCGCCAGCGAGCCCAGCCCGATCAGGCCGCCGATCCCGGTGACGCCGAGCGAGAACGGAATGATCGCGGCGATCATCTGCGTGTGGCCGAGCGCGACCTTCGTGGTGATGTGCAGCAGCAGGAACGCGATCGAGGCGACCGCCGTCGTCCGGTGCACCGCCTGGCCGACGATGCGCTGCCGCGTGTTCAGGAAGATCCGGTCCTGGGCGAACAGGCCCCAGATCACCGAGCAGCTGAGCGAGACGAGGGAGAGCACGCCGGCGCCGAAGTTCAGGAAGTCGCGGAACTGGTTGCCTCCGACCAGCACGACCACGGGTATGAGCAGCAGGACGACAGCCGACGCCACCCCATAGGCCGAGCGGCCCGGTTTGGGAAGGGAGCTGGTACTACGACGAGGGTTCATGGGGGCAACTCCGAGCAGTTTCGGGAAAGCGGTCCCGCTGCCGAACTCTAAGTGGCGCCATACCGATCAGTACGGGGTTTGAGTTATTGCGTTGTTATCAACGGACGATGTGACTGGGGCGATGTCCCTTAGTGGACGGTACGCGAAGTAATCCTTGACCTTGGTTCAGTTCCGGGCGGGGTTCCTGGCATGTCCACAAGGGATACGGAGGCGCGTCGCGGCTTGCTCAAGCCGTCCCCGCTTGCCCGAGGTCGTCGCGGCTCGCTCGGGGCCTGCGGTACCCTAGCGCCATGCGTGCCGTACGCCTTCTGCTTAGCGGGCCGCGCTGATCAGTACCGACCCCCGGTCGAACCGTGAGGTCGGCATCGGCGCGGCGTCCCCTCCTGTGCGAGGGGTTTTTTCGTTTCTTTGAATGTCACAGCCGCAGGCAGAGACGATCGATGGAGCTTTGAGGATCATGAGCGAGACGAACCCCGCTGCCGCCGAGGTGGCGGCGCCGCACCGCTACACGGCTGCCGTGGCAGCCGAGATCGAGGCACGCTGGCAGGACTTCTGGGACGCCGACGGCACCTACGCGGCGCCGAACCCCAAGGGCGACCTGGCCGGCGACGCCGAGCTGGCCGCCAAGCCCAAGAAGTTCATCATGGACATGTTCCCGTACCCCTCCGGTGCGGGCCTGCACGTCGGTCACCCGCTGGGCTACATCGCCACCGACGTCTTCGCCCGGTTCCAGCGCATGACCGGCCACAACGTCCTGCACACCCTGGGTTTCGACGCCTTCGGCCTGCCCGCCGAGCAGTACGCCGTGCAGACCGGCACGCACCCGCGCGTGTCCACCGAGGCCAACATCGAGAACATGAAGGCCCAGCTGCGCCGGCTGGGCCTGGGCCACGACAAGCGCCGGTCCTTCGCCACGATCGACCCGGACTACTACAAGTGGACCCAGTGGATCTTCCTGCAGATCTTCAACTCCTGGTACGACGAGGAGGCGCGGAAGGCCCGCCCGATCTCCGAGCTGATCAGCCAGTTCGAGTCCGGTGAGCGCGCGATTGCGGGCTCCACGCGCGCGTGGAGCGAGCTGAGCGCCACCGAGCGTGCCGACGTCCTGGGCGAGTACCGCCTGGCCTACGCCTCCGACGCGCCCGTCAACTGGTGCCCCGGCCTGGGCACCGTGCTGGCCAACGAGGAGGTCACCGCCGACGGCCGCTCCGAGCGCGGCAACTACCCGGTCTTCAAGGCCAAGCTGCGCCAGTGGAACATGCGCATCACCGCCTACGCCGACCGGCTGCTGGAGGACCTGGAGGAGCTGGACTGGCCCGAGGCCATCAAGCTGCAGCAGCGCAACTGGATCGGCCGCAGCGAGGGCGCCCGGGTCGACTTCCCGATCGACGGCGAGCGCATCACGGTCTTCACCACCCGCCCGGACACCCTGTTCGGCGCGACCTACATGGTGCTGGCCCCCGAGCACCCGCTGGTCGAGAAGTTCACCCCCGAGGCATGGCCCGAGGGCACGCACGCGGTGTGGACCGGCGGCCACGCCACCCCGGCCGAGGCCGTCGCCGCGTACCGCGCGCAGGCCGCGTCCAAGTCCGACGTCGAGCGGCAGGCCGAGGCCAAGGACAAGACCGGCGTCTTCATCGGCGCGTACGCGACCAACCCGGTCAACGGCGAGCAGGTCCCCGTCTTCATCGCCGACTACGTCCTGATGGGCTACGGCACCGGCGCGATCATGGCCGTACCGGCGGGCGACCAGCGCGACTTCGAGTTCGCGCGCGCCTTCGAGCTGCCGGTCCACTGCATCGTCGAGCCGACCGACGGCCGCGGCACGGACACCTCGACGTGGGAGAACGCCTTCGCGTCGTACGACGCGAAGATCATCAACTCGTCCAACGACGAGGTCTCGCTGGACGGCCTGGGCGTTGCTGAGGCCAAGGCCCGCATCACCGCATGGCTGCAGGACAAGGGCATCGGCGAGGGCACCGTCAACTTCCGCCTGCGTGACTGGCTGTTCAGCCGGCAGCGCTACTGGGGCGAGCCCTTCCCGATCGTCTACGACGAGGACGGCATCGCCCACGCGCTGCCCGAGTCGATGCTGCCGCTGGAGCTGCCCGAGGTCGAGGACTACAGCCCGCGCACCTTCGACCCGGACGACGCGAACACCCAGCCCGAGACCCCGCTGTCGCGCAACGAGGAGTGGGTCAACGTCACCCTGGACCTGGGCGACGGGCCGAAGAAGTACCGCCGCGAGACCAACACCATGCCCAACTGGGCGGGTTCCTGCTGGTACGAGTTCCGCTACCTGGACCCGCACAACGGCGAGCAGCTGGTCGACCCCGAGATCGAGCAGTACTGGATGGGCCCGCGCGAGGGCCGGCCGCACGGAGGTGTCGACCTGTACGTCGGCGGCGCCGAGCACGCCGTGCTGCACCTGCTGTACGCGCGCTTCTGGTCCAAGGTCCTGTACGACCTGGGCCATGTCTCGTCGGCCGAGCCGTTCCACAAGCTGTTCAACCAGGGCATGATCCAGGCCTACGTCTACCGCGACAGCCGCGGCATCGCGGTGCCGGCCGCCGAGGTGGAGGAGCGCGACGGCGCGTACTACCACCAGGGCGAGAAGGTCAGCCGCCTACTGGGCAAGATGGGCAAGTCCCTGAAGAACGCGGTGACCCCGGACGAGATCGCCGCCGAGTACGGCGCCGACACCCTGCGCCTCTACGAGATGGCCATGGGCCCGCTGGACGTCTCCCGCCCGTGGGACACGCGCGCGGTCGTCGGCCAGTTCCGGCTGCTGCAGCGGCTGTGGCGCAACATCGTCGACGAGACGACCGGCGAGATCACCGTCACCGACGCCGAGCCGGACGAGGAGACCCTGCGCGCCCTGCACAAGGCGATCGACGGCGTCCGGCAGGACCTGGAAGCCCTGCGCTTCAACACCGCCATCGCCAAGGTCACCGAGCTGAACAACCACCTGACCAAGGCCGGCACCGCGGTGCCGCGGTCCGTGGCCGAGCCGCTGGTCCTGCTGGTCGCCCCGCTGGCCCCGCACATCGCCGAGGAACTGTGGCGCAAGCTGGGCCACACCGACTCGGTCGTCCACCGGGACTTCCCGGTCGCCGACCCGAACTACGTCGTGGACGAGACCGTGACCTGCGTCGTGCAGATCAAGGGCAAGGTCAAGGCCCGTCTGGAGGTGCCGCCGGCCATCTCCGAGGAGGAGCTGGAGAACGTGGCCCTGTCCGACGAGAAGGTCGTCGCGGCGCTGGGCGGGGCGGGCATCCGCAAGGTGATCGTCCGGGCACCCAAGCTGGTGAACATCGTTCCGGCGTGACGCACGTCGATGCAGCGCAACCAGGGGGCTGCTGACCGGACGCCGGCTACGACCGGCATCGGGGTAGTCCCCTACGGGCAGGATCGGGGTTTTTCCGGAACCCCGGGCCTGCCCGCTGCGTTTACCGTGGAAAGCGCAGCGGCGAGTGCCGCGCCGGCCGGAGGAGGAGCGTCATGGAAGCAGTGATCGCCGTGTTCGCCCTGCTCTTTCTGCTCCTCATCGGGCTGGGCGTGTACGCCACGGTCAAGGCGGTCGGCGCCGCCAAGCGCGGGGTGGACCGGAGGATCGAGCAGGCCCGCCGCACGGTCGAGGACCACACGCTGCGCGCCAAGTCCCTCGTCCAGGCCGGTCCGGCCGCCGAGATCGCGCAGCTGCGGCTCGCCCTGCGCACCTCGATGCGCGCCACGCAGGACGCGCTGCGCGCGGGCGCGGCGGAGGACGAGTCGCTGAAGGAGTCCCTCGGCCTCTTCGAGCGACTCAGCGCGCACGGGCACGAGCTGGACGCCGACCTCAGGCGCCTGGAGTCGGAGCCGGACCGGGCCGAGCTCACCGCACGGCTGCCCGAGCTGCGCACCCGCACGGAGCGCATCACCAAGTCCGCCGACTCACTGCGCTGGGCCGCCCGCGACCGGGCGCGCCGCTTCGTCGACGACGATCTGGGCGCGCTCAGCGACCAGATCGACATCGAGGCCGACGCCCTGCGCCACTGGACCCCGGCCGGGCCCGCACCGGCGCCCGGTCAACGGCCCGACGCGTCCGCTTCGTCCACCGCATCGTCCACCGCTTCGTCCACTGCGGAAGGCCCGGCAGCGTGGCGCGCCCGCTCGCATACGTCCCGCCCCGTCGAAGAGCCGCCGCCGCAGGCGATCACCCCGCCGTCGCCCCGCCCCGCTTACCCCTGGCAGAAGAGGCCCCGTCCCGAGAGCACCACGTGAGCGGCTGTCCCGGCCCGCACCACAGGGGCCGGGCTGCCGCGCGAGCACCACGGCAGGTAACCTCCAGCTCATGTCCCGCCATGTCGCGATCGTCACCGATTCAACGGCCTACCTGCCGCCGCGGACGATGGAGCGTCACGGCATCACGGCGGTGCCCCTGACCGTCGTCCTCGGTGACCGGGCACTCGAAGAGGGCACCGAGATCTCGACGCGCTCGCTCGCCCAGGCGCTGCAGAAGCGCCGTCCTGTCACGACCTCCCGGCCGAGCCCCGAGGTGTTCGCGGAAACCTACCGCAGGGTCGCCGCGTCCGGCGCCAGTGGAATCGTCTCGCTGCACCTGTCCGCCGAGTTGTCGGGCACCTACGACGCGGCGGTCCTCGCGGCGCGCGAAGCACCGGTGCCGGTACGGGTGGTGGACACGGGGATGGTCGCGATGGCCCTCGGCTTCTGCGCGCTCGCCGCGGCCGAGACCGCGGAGGCCGGCGGCACCGTGGACGAGGCCGTCACGGCCGCCGAGAAGCGGGCTGCGGGCACGTCCGCCTACTTCTACGTCGACACCCTCGACTATCTGCGCCGCGGCGGCCGCATCGGAGCCGCGCAGGCCCTGCTCGGATCCGCGCTCGCCGTCAAACCCCTGCTCCAGCTGGGCGGCGGCCGCATCGAACTGCTCGAGAAGGTGCGTACGGCGTCCAAGGCCATCGCACGGCTCGAGGAGATCGCAGCCGAGCGGGCGGGCAGCGCCGAGGTCGACATCGCCGTCCACCATCTCGCCGCCCCCGACCGTGCCACCGCGCTTGCCGACCGGCTGCGGGAACGGGTGCCGGGCCTGGCCGACCTGCATGTCAGCGAGGTCGGGGCGGTGATCGGGGCACACACCGGTCCCGGGCTGCTGGGAGCGGTGGTCTCGCCCCGCTGATCCCTCAGCACCCCGCCGGTCCTTCCTTCGCAGGCTGCTGCCCCTTCACTCGTGCGGGTGGTGGAGTTATCCACAACCGGGCGGTCCTCCACGGGAATTGACCAAGATCATCGCGAATCGGCGGGATGTTCCATCCTCGTCGCATGGCACTTCGATCACGTACCCGCACAGCCACGGCGACCAGCGGCCCCGGCCGTGGTCCCACCTCCGACGGCCGTGTCCGCCACCGCCACGGCACCGACCACCGCCGCGCCCGCCGCCGGCCGCCGGCACCGGCCGAGGAACTGCGCCGCCGAGCGGAACTTCTCTTCGGCGAACGGGCCGCGGGCTGGCGGGAGTCGGGCAACGGACCTCCGGACGGGGAGGCCCCCGAGTGTCCGGTGACCGACACGGTGACGACGACGGGCCCGGCGCCCGGTCCGGGTCCGGCGCCCGGTCCGGGTCCGGCGAGGACAGCGACGACTGCCGGACCTCTCCCGGTCACACCATCGAACGCCCCGCCGGCTGACGAAACGGGGCCAGGACCGAGCACGCGACGGGAACCCGAACCTGCCGACACCGCAGACCCGTTGGCGCCCCCGAAGCCCGTCGGCCCCGGATGGCGCGAGCGGGCCGGGCTGGCGTTGCGGGAGCGGATGCCGGTGCGGTTGCAGGCGCAGGTCGCAGTGGAGCGGCGCGGAGTCGTGGCGCTCTCCGTGGTCCTCGTGGCCGCCGCGGTGTTCGCCGCACAGCACTTCTGGGCCGGGCGCACGGAGTCGGTGAGCGCCCCTCAGGTGGTGCGCGCGGAGACTCCCTACGCCAAGAAGGAAGATGGCGCGAAACCCGGTGCGCGAGCGATTGCGTCGCCGACGCCCGGCGGACAGATCGTCGTGGACGTCAGCGGCAAGGTCCGGGAACCGGGGATCCGGCGTCTGCCGGCCGGTTCCCGGGTGGCCGACGCGCTGCGGGCGGCCGGCGGTGTCCGTCCGGGCGTGAGCACCGACGGGCTCAACCGGGCCCGTTTCCTGGTCGACGGCGAACAGGTCGTCGTCGGCGCGCCCGCCGGGGCGGCACCGGCACCCGGACCGGCCGCCGGGCCGGCTCCCGGATCGGCCGCTGCGGGCCCGGCGGCGCCCGTCTCCCTCAACACGGCCACGGCGGACCAGCTCGACACCCTGCCCGGGGTCGGCCCGGTGCTCGCCCAGCACATCATCGACTACCGCACCCAGCACGGCGGTTTCCGCTCGGTGGACGAACTGCGCGAGGTCAACGGCATCGGCGACCGCCGCTTCGGCGATCTGCGGCATCGGGTACGGCCATGAGCCAGGTCATCGACGGCGGGCCACCGGCACGGGGGAGGCCCGGCGTACTCACCGATGCCGGGCGAGGGGACGAGCGGCCGGGGGTCCCGGACTCCGCAGATGCCGTGGGCCGTGCCCCCGAGGAGGACGGCACCCCGCGCGGCGAACGGGCCGGGCCCATGGACCTTCGCCTGGTGCCGCCCGCGCTCGCCGCCTGGGCCACGGCGGCCCTGACGCTGGACACACCGGCGGCCTGGACGGCCGGCCTCGCGTTCGTCTGCCTGGTGGGCGGGATCGTTCTGTTGTCGGCGCGCAGGCCCGCCCGGACCGGGCGGGCCGGATGGAAGACGCGGGGCGGACGGACGCTCCAGCGGTTCGCGTGGGCCCGTGCCTCGATCGCCGCCGTGCTGCTCTGCGTCGCCGCGTCGGCCGCCTCTGCCGGACTGCACGGAGCGGATGTACGGCGTGGACCGGTGCCCGAGCTGGCCCGGCGGTATGCGACGGTGACCGCCGAGGTCGAGGTGAGCGGCGATCCCTGGCTGAGCCGGCCACGGGTGCGCGGTGATCACGCGGCGCCGGTGGCGGTACTGGCCCGGGCGGAGGTACGGCGCGTCGAGCGGGCCGACGGTACGAGCGTGCGGACGCGGGCCCCGGTGCTGCTGGTCGTCGACGCGGACGTGCCGGCACCGCAAGGTGCCGCTCGCAACGGCGGTTCGGCGCAGGAGAGTGCGCCGGGCGCCGTTGTCCGGGGCACACGGGGCACGCGGGGCGCACGTGCGGCCTGGCTCGGGGTGTTGCCGTCCACGCGGTTGCGGGTGGGCGGGCGGCTGGCGCCCGCGCTGACCGGCGGGGACCGGTCCGCGGCCGTGCTGCGGGTGCGTGGCCGGCCCGGGCCGCGGATCGTGGCGGGCCCCAGCGGGCCGCAACGGCTCGCGGGGCGGCTCAGGGCCGGGCTGCGGGAGGCGACCGACGATCTGCCGGGCGACGCGCGGGCGCTGCTTCCCGGGCTGGTCGTCGGGGACACCTCACGGATCACGCCCGAGCTGGACGACGCGTTCAAGGAGACGGATCTGGCGCACACGCTCGCCGTGTCCGGCAGCAACCTCACCATCCTGCTCGCGCTGCTGATCGGGCCACCCGGACTGGCCCAGCAGGTCGAACGCCGCGGCCTGGCACCCCGCCTGGGGCTCTCGCTGCGGGTGACCGCGCTGCTCGCCGGAGCGCTCACGCTGGGGTTCGTGGTCGTGAGCCGGCCCGACCCCAGTGTGCTGAGAGCCGCCGCCTGTGGCGCGGTGGCACTGCTCGCCCTGGCCACCGGGCGCCGCAGATCCCTGGTCCCCGCACTGGCCACCGCCGTTCTGCTGCTGGTGCTGTACGACCCGTGGCTGGCCCGCGGTTACGGTTTCCTGCTCTCCGTGCTGGCCACCGGCGCGCTGCTGGTGCTGGCACCGGGCTGGAGCGCGGCGTTGCGGCGGCGCCGGGTGCCGGCGAGGCTCGCGGAGGCGCTGGCGGCGGCCGCCGCGGCACAGGCGGTCTGCGCCCCGGTCACGGCCGTGCTGTCGGCGCGGGTGAGTCTGGTGGCGGTGCCGTGCAACCTGCTGGCCGAGGTGGCGGTGGCACCGGCCACGGTGCTGGGGTTCGCGGCGCTCGTGACGGCGCCGCTGGCGATGGCACCGGCCAGGGCACTGGCATGGTGCGCGAGCTGGCCGGCCGGGTGGATCGCCGAAGTGGCCCGGACGGGGGCGGCGCTGCCCGGTGCGGGAGTGGGCTGGCCGGGAAGCTGGCCGGGGGCGCTGGCGCTCGGGGCGGTCACCGTGGCCGTCGTCCTGGCCGGCCGGCGGTTGCTGCGGCACCCGTGGTGCACCGGGTTGCTCGCGGTGCTGCTTGTGCTGGTGGTGGTGCGGCCGGCGCCGCTGACCCGGGTGATCACGGGCTGGCCACCACCGGGCTGGCGGTTCGCGATGTGCGACGTCGGGCAGGGCGACGCGACCGTACTGGCGGCGGGCGAGGGAGCAGGGGTGGTCGTGGACGCCGGGCCCGATCCGGCGCTGGTGGACCACTGTCTGCGGCAGCTGGGCATCACGCGCGTCCCGCTGCTCGTCCTGACCCACTTCCATGCCGACCATGTGGCGGGGCTGCCCGGTGTCCTGCGGGGCCGTTCGGTGGCCGCCATCGCGACCACCGGCTTCGAGGAGCCCGCCGACCAGGCCGAGTTGGTCACAAGGGAGGCGGCGGCGCGGCACATCCCGCTCACGCGGGCCGTCGCGGGTGAGGAACGGCGTACCGGTCCGCTCTCCTGGCAGGTCCTGTGGCCCCCGCCGAGCACGCGGGTGCCGTCCGACCCGCAGTACCCGGCGTGGCCGGGCCCGGTGCCGGAGCCGGACGGGCCGAACGACGCCAGCGTCGCGATGCTGGTCCGTTCTGGCGGACTGCGGCTGCTGTTGCTGGGCGACCTCGAACCGCCGGCCCAGCAGGCTCTGGCACGGTCACCGGTGGCGGCCGAGCTGGCCGGTGTGGACGTACTGAAGGTGGCCCACCACGGCTCGGCCTATCAGGACCCGGAACTGATACGGCTGGCGGCTCCCCGGGTGGCGCTCATCAGCTGCGGTGCGGACAACCCGTACGGACATCCGGCTCCGGCGACCGTGGCCGCGCTGCGGGCGGGCGGCGCGCTGGTGCTGCGCACCGACCGGGACGGGGCGCTGGCGGTCGGCGGTACGGGAGGGGCGGGCGGGGAGGTGCGGGTGGCGAGAGACTGAGACCGGGGTTTCCCCCAGACTGGGTCCATGAACTCGAGCCAGGTCGACGACTGTCTCCGCCGGATCGGGGCCGAGCGCCCGCAGCGGCCCACCGGGCGGGCCCTGCGTGAGCTGCATCTGCGGTATCTGCGGACCGTCCCCTTCGAGAACCTGTCCGTCCACCTCGACGAGGAGATCCTGCTGGAGGAGGAGTGGCTGCTGGACAAGGTGACAGGGCGCGGGCGGGGTGGCTTCTGCTACGAACTGAACGGCCTGTTCGGCGCGTTGCTCGCCGCCCTCGGCTACGAGGTCGACCTGCTCGCGGCCCGCGTGTACGACGACGAGGGGCGGCTCGGCATCCCGTACGACCATCTCGCCCTGCGGGTGCGGACGGTGGAGGGGGACATCTGGATCGCGGACGTCGGGTTCGGGGCGCACAGCCACTACCCACTGAGGTACGCGGAACGGGCGGAGCAGGTCGACCCCGGAGGGGTGTTCCGGGTCGCGGAGGCCGGGCCGGACGCGGCCGGGGCGCGCGGCGGCGGCCCGGCCGGGGACGGGGACCTGGACGTCATACGGGACGGCAGGCCGCAGTACCGGCTGGAGACCCGGCCCCGGGTGCTCGGGGACTTCGTGACCGGGGCCTGGTGGCACAGGACCTCGCCGTTGTCGCACTTCACCCAGTCGCTGGTCTGCTCACGGGTCACCGAGGACGGAGGGAGGATCACGCTCAGCGGGCGGGTGCTGAAGACGACGGCGGGTGACGGGAAGCGCGAGACACGGGAGTTGGAGACGGACGAGGAGGTGCTGACCGTGTACCGGGAGCGGTTCGGGATCGAGCTGGACTGTGTGCCTGCTGTGCGGAACCGGAAGCCGAACCCCTGATGCGGCGCCGGGTCGGCGGTCCGCGGCACCACGCATTCCGGTCGGCCTCGATGCGCGGGTGATGACCGAGGGCTGACCTGGGGATTCGCTTCTCGTGCGGTGCCGGAGAATGGGCCCGTGAGCGATGTGAGACACGTGCTGGTGCTGCCCGACCGGGATGCTGCCGAGGAGGCGGCCGGGGCGCTGGGGGAGCGGTTCGGGCTGGATGAGGAGCCGCGGCTCGTCCGGGACGCGCTGGCCGGCGAGGACGATGCCGAGGATGCGCAGTGGCTGGTGGTGCTGCGGGACGAGGAGGGGCGGCTGGATCCGGCGGAGCTGGACGCGTTCGCGGGGGAGTGGGACGGGTGGCGGGAGGAGCCCTGACCCGACCCCGCTCGCCGGCCCTTGAGGCACTGCTGCGAGGGTCCGTTGTCAGTGCCTCGTGGGATGCTGTGAGTGATGGCCAGGAAGACTGCGAATGACGACCCTCTCGCCTCGGTGACGCTTGCCGTGGGCCAGGAGGACCTCCTGCTCGACCGTGCCGTGCAGGAGGTGGTGGCCGCCGCCCGGGCCGCCGACGCCGACACGGACGTACGCGACCTCACCCCGGACCAGTTGCAGCCCGGCACGCTCGCCGAGCTCACCAGTCCTTCGCTCTTCGCCGAGCGGAAAGTCGTGGTCGTACGCAATGCGCAGGACCTGTCCGCCGACACGGTCAAGGACGTGAAGGCGTACCTCGGGGCGCCCGCCGAGGAGATCACGCTCGTGCTGCTGCACGCGGGCGGGGCCAAGGGCAAGGGGCTGCTGGATGCCGCGCGCAAGGCGGGGGCCCGCGAGGTGGCCTGCCCGAAGATGACCAAGCCGGCGGACCGGCTGGCCTTCGTGCGCGGTGAGTTCCGGGCGGTGGGGCGGTCGGCGACGCCCGAGGCGTGTCAGGCCCTGTGCGACGCCATCGGCAGTGATCTGCGGGAGCTGGCCTCGGCGGTGTCGCAGCTGGTCGCCGACGTGGAGGGGACCATCGACGAGGCCGTTGTCGGGCGGTACTACACCGGCCGGGCCGAGGCCTCCAGCTTCACGGTCGCCGACCGGGCCGTGGAGGGGCGTACGGCGGAGGCGCTGGAGGCGCTGCGGTGGTCGCTGGCGACGGGCGTGGCGCCGGTGATGATCACCAGTGCGCTGGCCCAGGGCGTGCGGGCGATCGGAAAGCTGTCCTCCGCGCGCGGGGGGCGGCCGGCCGATCTGGCGCGGGAGCTGGGGATGCCGCCGTGGAAGATCGATCGGGTGCGGCAGCAGATGCGGGGGTGGACGCCGGACGGGGTCGCGCTGGCGATGCGGGCCGTTGCGGAGGCCGATGCGGGAGTGAAGGGCGGGGGCGATGACCCCGGGTACGCGTTGGAGAAGGCGGTCGTGACCGTGGCGCGTGCCGCTCGGTCTCGCGGGCGCGGCTAGGCACGTCAAAAACCCCGGCACCCACCCTGGGGAAGGGAGAGATGCCGGGGTTCCCGGTTCAAGCTGTCGAGCCCGTTCCCGCGTGGCGAACGCAGGCCGCGAACAGGCTCTGGGGTGCCGGGCGGGAGCGGATGAGAGAGGGCCCGCTCTGGGTCCGTCCGGCGGTCAGATCACAAAGGGGTTCAGCCCTTGAGGGACGCGACCTTGGAAGCAAGCGCCGACTTCTTGTTGGCGGCCTGGTTCTTGTGGATGACGCCCTTCGAGACGGCCTTGTCGAGCGCACGCGCGGCAGCGCGCTGCAGCTCGGTGGCCTTCTCGACGTCACCCGCGGCAGCGGCCTCACGGGCCTTGCGGACCGCGGTCTTCAGGGAGGACTTGACGGCCTTGTTGCGCAGCCGAGCCTTCTCGTTGGTCTTGATCCGCTTGATCTGGGACTTGATGTTCGCCACGAAGGAGCCTTTTCAGGTTCTGGTGCGGGGCCGCGAGGGTCCCGTACCGGTGATCCAAAATTTCTCTGACGTGCCTCGCGCTGAGAGGGCATGAGGCACAGCCATCTACAGTACCAGTGGCCCTGCGAGCGGCCCAAAACGGTGCCCGGTCCCTCCGCGTGGGACCATGGAGACTACGTATCGATCCGACCCGAGGCATAAGGCGCCTCAAGAGACAGGACCCTGCGTGCCCGCGACCCCTAACCATGTGCCCGAGCCGAGCCGTACCGACCCGGCTCTGATCCGCAATTTCTGCATCATCGCGCACATCGACCACGGCAAGTCCACGCTCGCCGACCGGATGCTCCAGCTGACCGGTGTGGTCGAGCAGCGGCAGATGCGTGCTCAGTACCTCGACCGGATGGACATCGAGCGCGAGCGCGGCATCACGATCAAGTCCCAGGCGGTGCGTCTGCCCTGGGCCCCGACCGAGGGCCCCGACCAGGGCGCGACCCACATCCTCAACATGATCGACACCCCGGGGCACGTCGACTTCACCTACGAGGTCTCGCGGTCGCTCGCCGCCTGTGAGGGGACCATCCTCCTCGTCGACGCCGCCCAGGGCATCGAGGCGCAGACCCTCGCCAACCTCTACCTGGCGATGGAGAACGACCTCACGATCATCCCCGTGCTCAACAAGATCGACCTTCCCGCGGCGCAGCCGGAGAAGTTCGCCGAGGAGCTCGCCAACCTCGTCGGCTGCGACCCGTCCGACGTCCTCAAGGTCTCCGCCAAGACCGGACTCGGCGTCGACGCGCTGCTGAACAAGGTCGTCAAGGAGATCCCGGCGCCGGTCGGTGTCGCCGACGCGCCCGCCCGCGCGATGATCTTCGACTCCGTGTACGACTCGTACCGCGGTGTCGTGACGTACGTCCGTGTCATCGACGGCCAGCTCAACAAGCGCGAGCGCATCAGGATGATGTCCACCGGCGCCACGCACGAGCTGCTGGAGATCGGTGTCAACTCGCCCGAGATGCTCTCCGCCGACGGCCTCGGCGTCGGTGAGGTGGGCTACCTCATCACCGGTGTGAAGGACGTCCGCCAGTCCAAGGTCGGCGACACCGTCACCAGCCAGGCGAAGGGCGCCACGGAGGCCCTCGGCGGGTACAAGGACCCCAAGCCGATGGTCTTCTCCGGGCTGTATCCGCTCGACGGCTCGGACTACCCCGAGCTGCGCGAGGCGCTCGACAAGCTGCAGCTCAACGACGCCGCGCTGGTCTACGAGCCGGAGACCTCGGCCGCCCTCGGCTTCGGCTTCCGCGTCGGCTTCCTCGGCCTGCTGCACCTGGACGTGATCCGGGAGCGGCTGGAGCGCGAGTTCGGTCTCGACCTGATCGCCACCGCCCCCAACGTGGTCTACCGCGTGGTCATGGAGGACGGCAGCGAGCACACCGTCACCAACCCGAGCGAGTTCCCCGAGGGCAAGATCGACGAGGTGTACGAGCCGGTCGTGCGCGCCACGATCCTGGCGCCGACCGAGTTCATCGGCTCGATCATGGAGCTGTGCCAGACCCGGCGCGGCACCCTGCTCGGCATGGACTACCTCTCCGAGGACAGGGTGGAGATCCGCTACACCCTCCCGCTCGCGGAGATCGTCTTCGACTTCTTCGACCAGCTGAAGTCCAAGACGCGCGGCTACGCCTCGCTCGACTACGAGCCCACCGGCGAGCAGACCTCCAGCCTGGTCAAGGTCGACATCCTGCTGCACGGCGACAAGGTGGACGCCTTCTCGGCGATCACCCACAAGGACCAGGCGTACGCGTACGGGGTCCGGCTCGTCGCCAAGCTCAAGGAGCTGATCCCGCGCCAGGCCTTCGAGGTGCCGGTGCAGGCCGCCATCGGCTCCCGGGTCATCGCCCGTGAGACCATCCGCGCCATCCGCAAGGACGTCCTCGCCAAGTGCTACGGCGGTGACATCTCCCGTAAGCGGAAGCTGCTGGAGAAGCAGAAGGAAGGCAAGAAGCGGATGAAGATGGTGGGTTCCGTGGAGGTTCCGCAGGAAGCCTTCATCGCCGTCCTGTCCAGCGATGACAGCGCGGGGTCGGCCAAGAGCAAGAAGTAACCGACGGTAACAACCGGTTGCGTCCGCAAAAAGGACACGTGGGGGCCTGTCGTGCGAAAGCGCGGCGGGCCCCTACGCGCCCGTAGCGTCGCTCTCCGTGGAAAGTGACAGGCCGAAGCCCCTTACGCAGCGGCCGGTCGCGGCTTACTCTGATCCCTGCTCGATAGTTACTCGCGAGTTAAACAACACCGAAGCAGCAGCACGAACCCCCACCGTGAGTTAACCCAGCCGCACCGAGTCAGCCGCACCGTCGCGGGCCCCCGGAGGATGTCGTGAGCGACACACAGACCCTGATCGAGAACCGTCCGCCGTCCGTGGCGGCCCTCTTCCTGGAGCGCGTGGCGGCCACACCGGACGCCGAGGCCTACCGCTATCCGGTGCCCGCCGCCGGCCAGGGCCCCGACGACTGGAAGTCGCTCAGCTGGGCGCAGGCGGCCGAGCGGGTGTACGCGATCGCGGCCGGCCTCATCGAGCTGGGCGTGCAGTCCGAGCAGCGGGTGGCGCTCGCCTCCTCCACCCGTGTCGAGTGGATCCTCGCCGACCTCGGCATCCTGTGCGCCGGCGGCGCCACCACCACCATCTACCCGCAGACCAACGCGGACGAGTCGGCCTTCATCCTCTCCGACTCCGAGAGCCGGGTGCTGCTCGCCGAGGACGCGGCCCAGGCCGCCAAGGCCGTAGAGAAGCGCGCCGAGCTGCCCGACCTCGCCAAGGTCGTCGTCATCGACCCGGCAGGCGTCGAGACCAGCGACTGGGTGATCACCCTCGCCGAGCTGGAGCGGCGCGGTGCCGCCTATCTGGAGCAGCACCCGCAGCTGATCAAGGAGCGGGTCGGCGCGATCACCAGGGACCAGCTCGCCACCCTCATCTACACCTCGGGCACCACCGGCCGCCCCAAGGGGGTGAGGCTCCCGCACGACAACTGGGCGTACATGGCCAAGGCGATCGCCGCGACCGGGCTGATCACCAGCGAGGACGTGCAGTACCTGTGGCTGCCGCTCGCGCACGTCTTCGGCAAGGTGCTCACCTCGGGCCAGATCGAGGTCGGCCATGTCACCGCCGTCGACGGCCGGGTCGACAAGATCATCGAGAACCTCCCGGTGGTGCAGCCGACGTACATGGCGGCCGTGCCCCGCATCTTCGAGAAGGTCTACAACGGCGTCGCCGCCAAGGCCCGCGAGGGCGGCCCCGCCAAGTACAAGATCTTCCAGTGGGCCGCCGAGGTCGCCCGCGAGTACGCCAAGGTCAGCCAGGACAACTTCCGGCGCACCGGCAACCACGCCGTGCCGTTCGGCCTCGCCGCCAAGCACAAGGTCGCCGACACCCTCGTCTACGCCAAGCTCCGGGACGCCTTCGGCGGCCGGCTGCGCGCGTGTGTCTCCGGTGCCTCCGCGCTCGCCCCCGAGATCGGCTACTTCTTCGCCGGCGCCGGCATCCACATCCTGGAGGGCTACGGCCTCACCGAGTCCTCCGCGGCCTCCTTCGTCAACCCCGGCGAGGCCTACCGCACCGGCACGGTCGGCAAGCCACTGCCCGGCACGGAGGTGCGCATCGCCGACGACGGGGAGATCCTGCTGCGCGGCCCCGGCATCATGCAGGGCTACCACAAGCTGCCCGAGAAGACCGTCGAGGTGCTGGAGTCCGACGGCTGGTTCCACACCGGCGACATCGGCGAGCTGTCGCCCGACGGCTATCTGCGCATCACCGACCGCAAGAAGGACCTCATCAAGACCTCCGGCGGCAAATACGTCGCTCCGGCCGAGGTCGAGGGCCAGTTCAAGGGGGTGTGCCCGTACGTCTCCAACATCCTGGTGCACGGCGCCGACCGGAACTACTGCACGGCCCTCATCGCCCTGGACGAGATCGCGATCCTGGACTGGGCGAAGGAGAACGGCCTGGCGGGCAGGCCGTACGCCGAGGTCGTCGCCGCGCCGCAGACGGTGGAGATGGTCGACGGGTATGTGCGGGAGCTCAACACGGGGCTCCAGAAGTGGCAGACCATCAAGAAGTTCCGGCTGCTGCCGCGGGATCTCGACGTGGAGCACGGGGAGATCACGCCGAGTCTGAAGCTGAAGCGGCCTGTGGTGGAGCGGGAGTACAGGCACCTCATCGATGAGATGTACGCCGGGACCAGGGAGAAGTAAGAGGGCGGTTCGGTGAGTGGGGAACTGCGGCCCCGTTGTGGCTTGTCGCGCGGTTCCCCCCGCCCCTGGGGAGTTTGTGTTCAACGGCGCCCAAAAGGTTCCGTCTTCTGCCCACTTCAGTGACTCAGCGCTTATGGCTGCCCTCTGTCTGTCACCCTGGGCCGCAATGGACATGGCGGCCATACCCACGCAGCGGGAGAGCGAGGCGCCCCGGGCCCGGGAGGCGGCGGGGCGGGCCACGCTGTCCGGGAGTCCCCTCGCGCCCGGCTCGGCCCGTGCGCTGGTGCGGGCCGCGCTGGCCGAGGCGCCCGGGGTCTCGGCCCGGCTCCTGGACGACGCCATGGCCGTCGTCAGCGAGCTGGTCACCAACGCCGTCGTGCACGCCGGTACGGACGTGGAGCTCGACTGGCGGCTGGAGGGGACCGGCGCGTTCGTCGTGGAGGTGGGCGACCGCCATCCCTCCCGGGCCCCGCGCGACCCCCTCGGCGGCGAGGGGGCGTACGACACCCCCGAGTACGGGCGCGGCCTGCGGCTGGTCACCACGCTCGCCGAGTCCTGGGGCGTCACGTACCGCGCCGGCGCCAAGACGGTCTGGGCGCGGCTGCCCCCGGGCGGCGTGGCGGACCCGGACACACCCGCGCCGGACGCGGCCCTGGAGGTCGCCGAGGACCTGGCCCCCCAGCCGCACCGCGCGGGCGGCGACCGCGACTGGCTCGGCCGGGGCGCGCTGTCCTTCCTCGCCGAGGCCTCCGACCTGCTCGCCGGCCAGCTGGACGAGAACCTGGTCACGGCCCTGACCGGCCAGCTCATCGTGCCCCGGCTGGCCGACTGGTGCGCGGTGTGGCTGGAGGACGAGGCGACCGTGCGCGGCGGCGCGGGCGGCGGTCCCGACCGGGTCTGGCACGGCAGCGAGAACCACATCGAGGAACTGCGGTGCGCCCTGGAGAAGGAGCCGCCCTGCCCGCGCGACGGGCTGCGCTCCGGCCCCGAGGCGTACCCGTGGCCCGGCCACGCGCTCGGTCCGCAGGGCACCGACGGCACGGCGCTGGCGTACCGGCTGATCGCGGGCGGCCGGCCGCTCGGCACGCTGGTCATCGGCCGCTGCGGGCTGCGTGGCTTCCCCGAGGAGGTCACCGGGCTCGTGGAGGACCTCGGCCGCCGGGTGGCCCTCGCCATCGGCGCGGCCCGCCAGTACGCCCGCCAGGCCACCATCAGCGCCGTCCTGCAGCGTGGTCTGCTGCCCGGCGCGGTCGCCGAGATCCCGGGCGTGAGCAGCGCGCTCGTGTACGAGCCCTGCGACAAGGGCGGCCCCAGCGGCGACTTCTACGACCTGTTCCCGGCCGGCGACGGCCGCTGGTGCTTCGCCGTCGGCGACGTCCAGGGCAAGGGCCCGGAGGCGGCGGTCGTGATCGGCCTCGCCCGGCCCTGGCTCCGCCTCCTCGCCCGCGAGGGCTACCGGGTCGCCGACGTCCTCGACCGCCTCAACCAGCTCCTCCTGGACGACGCCACCGAGGCCGCCGACGCCGCGGCCCGCGCCCTCGTCTCCGCGGGCGGACGGCCCGTGGCCCCCGGGGACGGCCCGCAGACCCGCTTCCTGTCCCTGCTCTACGGTGAGCTCACGCCGTACGAGGGCGGCGGGGTCCGCTGCACCCTCGCCTCCGCCGGCCACCCGCTCCCGCTCGTCCTGAGCCCCGACGGCACCGTGCGCACCGCCGCCCGCCCGCAGACCCTGCTCGGCGTGGTCGAGGACGAGACCTACGGCAGCGAGACCCTCGACCTGCGGCCCGGCGACAGCCTGCTGTGCGTCACCGACGGGGTGACCGAGCGGCGCTCCGGCTCCCGCCAGTTCGACGACGGCGACGGGCTCGCCCGCGCCCTGTCCGGCTGCGCCGGGCTCAGCGCCGAACTGATCGCGGAAAGGATCCGCCGCCTGGTGCACGACTTCGGCGGCGGCCTGCCCGATGACGACCTGGCGCTGTTGGTGCTCCAGGCGGAGTGACCGCCGGCGTACGGGACAATGGAGTACATGCCTTCCGCTCTCCCCGACGGCGAGCCCGTCCCCGCCGACGGCGCGCTGCCCGCCCACGCGCTCGCCGGGGCCGCCGACCGCCCGCTCGGCTTCTATCTGCACGTGCCGTACTGCGCGACCCGCTGCGGCTACTGCGACTTCAACACCTACACCGCGACCGAGCTGCGCGGCACGGGCGGCGTGCTGGCCTCCCGCGACAACTACGCCGACACGCTGACGGACGAGATCCGGCTCGCGCGGAAGGTGCTCGGCGACGATCCGCGCGCCGTGCGTACGGTCTTCGTCGGCGGCGGTACGCCCACGCTGCTGGCCGCGGACGACCTCGTCCGCATGCTGGGGGCCGTCCGCGACGAGTTCGGGCTGGCGCCGGACGCCGAGATCACGACCGAGGCGAACCCCGAGTCGGTCGACCCCGCGTACCTCGCCGCGCTCCGCGAGGGCGGCTTCAACCGGATCTCCTTCGGCATGCAGAGCGCGCGGAAGCATGTGCTGCGCGTGCTCGACCGTACGCACACCCCCGGCCGCCCCGAGGCGTGCGTCGCGGAGGCCCGGGCGGCGGGCTTCGAGCACGTCAACCTGGACCTGATCTACGGCACCCCCGGCGAGAGCGACGACGACTGGCGGGCCTCGCTGGACGCGGCGATCGGGGCCGGGCCGGACCACGTCAGCGCCTACGCGCTCATCGTCGAGGAGGGTACGCAACTGGCCCGCCGGATCCGCCGGGGCGAGGTCCCGATGACCGACGACGACGTCCACGCGGACCGGTACCTGATCGCGGAGGAGACCCTCTCCAAGGCGGGCTTCGACTGGTACGAGGTCTCCAACTGGGCCACCTCGGAGGCCGGCCGGTGCCTGCACAACGAGCTGTACTGGCGCGGCGCGGACTGGTGGGGGGCCGGTCCGGGGGCGCACTCGCACGTCGGCGGGGTGCGGTGGTGGAACGTCAAGCATCCGGGGGCGTACGCGGCGGCGCTTGCGTCGGGGAAGTCGCCGGGGGCCGGACGGGAGCTGCTGTCCGACGAGGACCGGCGGGTGGAGCGCATCCTGCTGGAGCTGCGGCTGCGGGAGGGGGTGCCGCTGTCGCTGCTGGAGGAGGAGGGCCTCGCGGCGTCCCGGCGGGCGCTGGGGGAGGGCCTCCTCCAGGAAGGGCCGTACGGGGAGGGGCGGGCCGTGCTGACGCTGCGGGGACGGTTGCTGGCGGACGCGGTGGTGCGGGACCTGGTGGACTGATCACCCCGGCGGGCGAAGCGCCCCGGACC
The DNA here is from genome assembly GCF_055603265.1 of Streptomyces sp. NPDC037288. Classification (NCBI taxonomy): domain Bacteria; kingdom Bacillati; phylum Actinomycetota; class Actinomycetes; order Kitasatosporales; family Streptomycetaceae; genus Streptomyces; species Streptomyces sp. NPDC037288. The sequence continues at coordinate 330,339 of NZ_JBVJVY010000001.1, read as the reverse complement.
TCCGAACGACCGGCCGGTGACCACCGGCCTGGTGAAGATCCTCGAGGAGCTTGAGCCTCAGGCCCCACCGCTGCCCGTGACGAAGTCGATCAGCTCCTCCACCCGCCCCAGCAACTCCGGCTCCAGGTCCTTGTAGGACCCCACCCGCCGCAGAATCGCCTGCCACACGGCCCCGGTGTTCTCCGACGGCCACCCGAGCGCCCGGCACACCCCCGTCTTCCAGTCCTGGCCCTTGGGCACCGCCGGCCATGCCTCGATCCCCAGCACGGCCGGCTTCACCGCCTGCCAGACGTCGATGTACGGGTGGCCCACCACCAACGCGTGTGCGCCGGTCACCGACTCGGCGATGCGCCATTCCTTCGTGCCCGGCACCAAGTGGTCCACCAGGACGCCCAGCCGCGCGTCCGGACCCGGCGCGAAGGAGGACACGATCGACGGCAGGTCGTCCACGCCCTCCAGGTACTCCACCACCACGCCCTCGATGCGCAGGTCGTCACCCCACACCTTCTCGACCAGCTCGGCGTCGTGCCGGCCCTCGACGTAGATGCGGCCGGCGCGGGCCACGCGGGCGCGGGCGCCGGGGACGGCGACCGAGCCGGAGGCGGTACGGGTGGGTCGTACCGGACCACCGGACGTGGGGCGTACGAGCGTCACCACCCGGCCCTCCAGCAGGAAGCCCCGCGGCTCCAGGGGGAACACCCGGTGCTTGCCGAAGCGGTCCTCCAGCGTCACCGTGCCCGCCTCGCAGCGGATCACCGCCCCGCAGAACCCGGTGCCGGGCTCCTCCACCACCAGGCCCGGCTCCGCCGCTACCTCCGGCGCGGGCTCCGGCTTCTTCCACGGCGGGGTCAGGTCGGCGGAGTACGGACGAGGGCGCGGGCCCGAAGGGCCCTCGTGGGAAGGGCGGGGGCGGGAGACGGGTGGGCGCATTCGGATGACGATAGGAGAAGCCGTACCCCATGACTCACGACACGCCGAAACGCGCCGCCAGTTGATCACGCTGGCGTCGCACGAACGCCGCGTCCACCACCGCTCCGTGACCGGGCACGTACGCCGCGTCCTCACCGCCCAGGGCGAGCAGCCGGTCGAGCGCGTCCGGCCAGCGGGACGGGACCGCGTCCGGGCCCGCCTGGGGCTCGCCGGACTCCTCGACCAGGTCGCCGCAGAAGACCACCTCGGGATCTCCCGGCACGAGCACCGCGAGGTCGTGCGCCGTGTGACCCGGGCCCACGTTCGCCAGCAGCGCCTGGCGACCGTCCCCGAGGTCCAGCGTCCACTCGCCGGAGACCGGATGCCGGGGCGGGCGCAGCGCGTCCACCGCCTCGTCGGCGTCGGTGACCGGCAGCCCGTTCCTGATCGCGTCCAGGCGCAGCTCCTCGCGCTCGTACGCGAAGACCGCGTCCAGGCCCACCGGGCCGTACACGTCCGCGCCCGCCATCGCCGCCGCCCCGAAGACATGGTCGAAATGGGGGTGGGTCAGCGCGAGATGGGTCACACGGCCGTCGGTCAGCTCCTCGGCCTGGGCCCGCAGCCGCGCGCCCTCGGCCAGACTGGAACCGGCGTCCACCATGAGGGCCGTACCCGCTCCGAGGACCAGCCCGACCGTACAGTCCCAGCCCGGGAGACGGCGGCGTCCGACCCCGGCGGCCAGCCGTTCCCACCCCAGCTCTTCCCAAGTCACCGTCATACCGCGACGCTAGCTGCACGAGCCCGCCGCGACCGTACCGACCTTGCCCTGGGTGTACCCGGCAGCCGTACACTGGGCCCGGGAACGCTGGCACTCGCGTGCGAAGAGTGCCAGGCAGACGAACCGCGGAACAGAGGGGACGACGTGCTGGAGGTGCGCGCCGAATGCTGAGTGAACGCAGGCTTCAGGTGCTGCGCGCCATCGTCCAGGACTACGTCGGCACCGAGGAGCCGGTCGGGTCGAAGGCCCTGACCGAGCGGCACAACCTCGGGGTCTCCCCGGCCACCGTCCGCAACGACATGGCGGCCCTGGAGGACGAGGGGTTCATCGCGCAGCCGCACACCAGCGCGGGGCGCATCCCCACCGACAAGGGCTACCGGCTGTTCGTGGACAAGCTCGCCGGCGTCAAGCCCATGACGGCGCCCGAGCGGCGGGCCATCCAGAACTTCCTGGAGGGCGCCGTCGACCTCGACGACGTCGTGGCGCGCACGGTGCGGCTGCTCGCGCAGCTGACCCGGCAGGTCGCCGTCGTGCAGTATCCGTCCCTGACCCGGTCCACCGTCCGGCACGTGGAGCTGCTCTCGCTCGCTCCCGCGCGCGTGATGCTCGTGCTGATCACGGACACCGGACGGGTCGAGCAGCGGATGGTCGACTGCCCGGCGCCCTTCGGCGAGAGCTCGCTCGCCGACCTGCGCGCGCGGCTGAACAGCCGGGTCGCGGGCCGCCGGTTCGCGGACGTGCCGAGGCTGGTCGAGGACCTTCCGGAGGCCTTCGAGGCCGAGGACCGCGGTACGGTCTCGACGGTGCTCTCCACTCTCCTGGAGACGCTCGTCGAGGAGAACGAGGAGCGGTTGATGATCGGCGGCACCGCCAATCTCACCCGCTTCGGGCATGATTTTCCCCTCATGATCCGGCCCGTCCTGGAGGCCCTGGAGGAGCAGGTCGTGCTCCTCAAGCTCCTCGGCGAGGCGAAGGATCCGGGCGTGACCGTGCGTATCGGGCACGAGAACGCCCACGAGGGACTCAACTCCACCTCGGTGGTGTCGGTGGGCTACGGTTCGGGCGGCGAGGCGGTTGCCAAGCTCGGCGTGGTCGGACCGACCCGCATGGACTACCCGGGAACGATGGGAGCGGTACGCGCAGTGGCACGGTACGTCGGACAGATCCTGGCGGAGTCGTAAGTGGCCACGGACTACTACGCCGTTCTCGGCGTGCGCCGCGACGCGTCGCAGGATGAGATCAAGAAGGCGTTCCGTCGGCTCGCGCGCGAGCTGCACCCGGACGTCAACCCGGATCCGAAGACCCAGGAGCGGTTCAAGGAGATCAACGCCGCTTACGAGGTGCTGTCGGACCCGCAGAAGAAGCAGGTCTACGACCTCGGCGGCGACCCGCTCTCCCAGTCCGGCGGCGCCGGTGCGGGCGGCTTCGGGGCCGGTGGCTTCGGCAACTTCTCCGACATCATGGACGCGTTCTTCGGTACGGCGTCGCAGCGCGGGCCGCGCTCGCGCACCCGGCGCGGCCAGGACGCGATGATCCGCATCGACATCGAGCTGGACGAGGCGGCCTTCGGGACCACCAAGGACATCCAGGTCGACACGGCGATCGTCTGCAACACCTGCAACGGCGAGGGCGCGGCGCCCGGTACGACCGCCCAGACGTGTGACATGTGCCGGGGCCGCGGTGAGGTCTCGCAGGTCACCCGGTCCTTCCTGGGCCAGGTCATGACGTCGCGTCCCTGCCCGCAGTGCCAGGGTTTCGGCACCGTGGTCCCCACCCCGTGCCCGGAGTGCGCCGGCGACGGCCGCGTCCGCTCCCGCCGCACGCTGACGGTGAAGATCCCGGCCGGTGTCGACAACGGCACGCGGATCCAGCTCGCCGGCGAGGGCGAGGTCGGGCCGGGCGGCGGTCCCGCCGGTGACCTGTACGTCGAGATCCACGAGCTGCCGCACCCGATGTTCCAGCGGCGCGGTGACGACCTGCACTGCACGGTGACGATCCCGATGACGGCCGCCGCGCTCGGTACGAAGGTGCCGCTGGAGACACTGGACGGCATGGAGGAGGTCGACATCCGGCCCGGCACCCAGTCCGGCCAGTCGATTCCGCTGCACAACCGGGGCGTCACGCATCTGCGCGGCGGCGGCCGGGGTGACCTGATCGTGCACGTCGAGGTGCAGACCCCGACCAAGCTGGACCCCGAGCAGGAGCGACTGCTGCGCGAGCTGGCCAAGCTACGCGGCGAGGAGCGTCCGCAGGGGCAGTTCCAGCCGGGGCAGCAGGGGTTGTTCTCGCGGTTGAAGGATGCGTTCAACGGCCGCTGACGCCGGCTGGAGCGGCGGCCGGGGGTCCGGGGGGTGGCCCCCGGGCAGGCACGGTCAGCCGGGGCAGCAGGGGTTGTTCTCGCGGTTGAAGGATGCGTTCAACGGCCGCTGACGCCGGCTGGAGGATGCCGCCGACGGGCGCTGCGACCTGGGACGAGGGGGTGCTTCGGCACCCCCTATGCCGTTGTCCTATGCCGTGCGACGCCCCGATTCGGACTTGTTCAAAGGACGTGACAACATGCGGTCATGTCCTCCGCGCTGACCGATCTCTTCCCCCACCCGATCGTGCAGGCCCCCATGGCGGGCGGAGTCTCCGTCCCGCAGCTCGTCGCCGCCGTCTCCGAGGCCGGCGGCCTCGGGTTCCTCGCCGCCGGATACAAGACCGCCGACGGCATGTACCAGGAGATCAAGCAGCTGCGGGGGCTCACGAGCCGCCCCTTCGGCGTGAACGTGTTCATGCCGCAGCCCGACTATGCCGAGTCGGGCGCCGTAGAGGTCTACGCCCACCAGCTGGCCGGCGAGGCCGCCTGGTACGAGACCGAGCTGGGCGACCCGGACAGCGGCCGGGACGACGGATACGACGCCAAGCTCGCCGTGCTCCTCGACAACCCGGTGCCGGTGGTCTCCTTCCACTTCGGTGTGCCGAGCCGGGAGGTGTTCGACAAGCTGCGCCGGGCCGGCACCCTCACCCTGGTCACCGCCACCACCGCCGAGGAGGCCCGCGTGGTGGAACAGGCCGGTGCGGACGCGGTGATCGCGCAGGGCGTGGAGGCCGGCGGTCACCAGGGAAGCCACCGCGACCTCCCCGAGAACGACGGCTCCGGCATCGGGCTGCTCTCGCTGGTCGCGCAGATCCGCGAGGCCGTGCGCATCCCGATCGTCGCCGCCGGCGGCATCATGCGCGGCGGCCAGATCGCCGCCGTCCTCGCGGCCGGCGCGAGCGCGGCCCAGCTGGGCACCGCCTTTCTCGCCACGCCCGAGTCCGGCGCCCACGCCCTGCACAAGCAGGCGCTGACCAACCCCCTGTTCGCGCGCACCGGGTTGACCCGCGCCTTCTCCGGAAGGCCGGCCCGCGGCCTGGTCAACCGGTTCCTGCGCGAGCACGGCCCGTACGCCCCCGCCGCCTACCCGGAGCTCCACCATCTCACCGCGCCGCTGCGCAAGGCCGCCGCCAAGGCCGGGGACGCGCAGGGCATGGCGCTGTGGGCGGGCCAGGGCCACCGGATGGCCCGCGAGCTGCCGGCCGGGCGGCTGGTGGAGGTGCTGGCCGAGGAACTCGACGCCGCTCGGACAGCGTTGTCGGCCAAGGGGGGCCTGCGATGACCGCGCCGGTGTTCGTCGTCGACTCGCTGGAGGGCGTGGGCCCCGGCTCGGCCGTCGACGTCACGGGTCCCGAGGGGCGGCACGCGGTCTCCGTACGACGGTTGCAGCCCGGCGAGCACGTGGTGCTGACGGACGGCAGGGGCCGGGGTGCGGCCGGGGTCGTCGTCAGTGTGTCGGGCAAGGACCATCTGGTGGTCGAGCCGTTCGAGTTCCCGGTGGAGCCGGAGCCCAGCCCCCGGATCACCGTCGTCCAGGCGCTCCCCAAGGGCGACCGGGGCGAACTCGCCGTCGAGACCATGACGGAGACCGGTGTCGACGCGATCGTGCCCTGGCAGGCCGCCCGCTGCATCACCCAGTGGAAGGGCGAGCGGGGTCTGAAGGCACTCGCCAAGTGGCGGGCCACCGCGCGCGAGGCCGGCAAGCAGTCCCGCCGGCTGCGCTTCCCCGAGGTCGCGGACGCGGCGAACACCAAGCAGGTTGCCGCACTTTTGGCCAAAGCCGACTTCGCCGCCGTGCTGCACTCCGACTTCGAGCACGTCAGCGAGCCGCTGGCCACCGCCCAACTCCCCGCCGAAGGTGAGATCGTGCTGGTCGTCGGCCCCGAAGGCGGCGTGGCGCGCGACGAGTTGGCGCTCTTCGAGGAGGCGGGTGCGAAGGCCTGCGTGCTCGGTCCTACCGTGTTGCGTACATCCACCGCCGGCACCGCCGCCGTGGCCCTGCTCCTGGGCCGCACCGGCCGCTGGTCCTGACACCGCCTGGGGACACCGTGGAACTCGCTCAAGTCCGGCTCCTGGTCACCGACTTCGCCGCCTGCTACCACTTCTACGCCGACGTCCTGGGCCTCAGGCCGCAATCCGGGGCGACCGAGGGCCCGTACGAGAAGTTCAGCCCGCACGCCGGCTCCGCGGGGATCGCGCTGCAGGACCGCTCGATGATGGCCGAGGTCCTGCAGGAGCTGGGCGAGACCGCCACCGGTCACCGTTCCCTGGTCGTCCTGCGCGTCGACGACCTGGACGCCTACTGCGCGCAGATCACCTCCCGCGGCGCCACCCTGCTGCACGGCCCGGCCCCCACGACCGACCGCATGCGCGTGGCCCACCTCAAGGACCCGGAGGGCAACCTCGTCGAACTCCAGCAGTGGCTGCTGCTGCACGGCTGACGGGGGCTTCGCCGGGTTGCTCGCGCGGTTCCCCGAACGGGTGAGTGGCCGTATGCGGTCTTCCCCGGTGCCTGGGCCGGTGGCACGCTGCCCTGCATGGGGGTTCTGAGAGGGAAACGACGCGGAGCGCGGGTGGTGGCCGCCGCTGGGCTGGCCGTGGGGGTCGGGGCGGCCGTCGTGGCGTGTCAGCCCACCGATCTCAGTTCCGCCTCCGCCGCCTACACCACCGACACCACCGCGACCGCCAAGCTCAGGCAGCAGCACGTCGACGTCAGTTGGCTCACCTGTACCGGGAACTACGGGGGCGGCTCGACGGGGAAGTCACCCTCGCCGCGTGAGAGCACCGTCGTCTCCGTCGACTGCAGAGGTGCGACCAGGGACGGGCGGAAGATCACCGTCACCGGGAAGGTGACCAAGGCCGTCGACGGCGCGTGTGTGCGCGGCGATCTGACGGGCAGGGTCGGCGGCAGGCAGGTGTTCCACGTCGACGGACTCGGGGACTGTGACGCCACTACGGGACCGACGTACCGGCCGCCCACCTATCGTCCCGGCGGCGGTCGGCCGACCGTGACCGTCACCGTCACGCGGACCCTCTGGTGCAAGGGCGACCCCACCTGCTGGCCCGTGCAGGGCAAGTGATCGGAACCCGAGCGGGGTGTGCCGGTCACTGCGTACAGTGACGGGGTGACTCAGGGTGCTACGACGGGAACCACGACCGGAACCACGACGTCCTCCGCCTATCTCCGATTCCCCCACCTCCGCGGCGACTTGGTGACCTTCGTCGCCGAGGACGACGTGTGGCTCGCGCCGCTCGACGGCGGCCGGGCCTGGCGGGTCAGCGCCGACAACAGGCCGGTGACCATGCCCCGGATATCGCCGGACGGACGGTTCCTCGCCTGGACGTCCACCCGGGACGGTGCGCCCGAGGTACATGTCGCCCCCGTCGACGGCGGCCCCGCCGACCGGCTGACGTACTGGGGCAACCGCCGTACCGAGGTCAGGGGTTGGACCGCCGACGGACGGGTGCTCGCGCTCGGCGCGCACGGCCGGCACAGCTTCCGGCACAGCTGGGCGCATGCCGTCCCGCTGGACGGCGGACCCGCCGAGACCCTGCCGTACGGCCCGGTCGGCGATGTGGCCTTCGGCCCGGCCACCGTGCTGCTGTCCGCGCCGATGGGCCGCGAGGCCGCCCACTGGAAGCGCTACCGGGGCGGTACGGCGGGCAAGTTGTGGATCGACCGGGAGGGGAGCGGGGAGTTCGTCCGGCTGCACGAGGACCTCGACGGGAACATCGAGTGCCCGGTGTGGGCGGGGGACCGGATCGCCTTCCTCTCCGACCACGAGGGCACCGGCGCCCTGTACTCCTCCCTCGCCGACGGCTCCGACCTGCGCCGCCACACCCCGCTCGACGGTTTCTACGCCCGGCACGCCTCCGGCGACGGCACCCGCGTCGTCTACAGCAGTGCCGGTGAACTGTGGCTGCTGGACGACCTGGAGGACGCCGAGCCGCGCCGCCTGGACGTGCGCCTCGGCGGGCCCCGGATCGACCTGCGCCCCCGTCCGGTGAACGCCTCCCGCTGGTTCGGCGAGGCGTCCCCCGACCACACCGCGCGCGGCAGCGCCGTGTGCGTGCGCGGCGGGATCCACTGGGTCACCCACCGCTCCGGGCCCGCCCGCGCCCTCGCCGCCACCCCCGGCGTGCGCGCCCGGATGCCGCGCGCCTTCCGCGCCGAGGGCGAGGAGTGGGTGGTGTGGGTGACGGACGCGGAGGGCGACGACGCCCTGGAGTTCGCCCCGGCGACCGGCACCGTGCCCGGCGCGCCCCCGCGCCGCCTCGCGGCCGGACAGCTCGGCCGGGTCCTGGAGCTGGCCATGGCCCCCGACGGCAGCCGGGCCGCCGTGGCCGCGCACGACGGGCGGCTGCTGCTCGTCGAGCGGGAGACCGGCGAGGTCCGCGAGGTCGACCGCAGCGACGACGGCGAGGTCTCGGGCCTCGCCTTCTCACCCGACTCCGCCTGGCTCGCGTGGGCCCACCCCGGCCCGCGCCCGCTCTCGCAACTGCGCATCGCCCACACCACCGACCTCTCGGTCACCGAGGCGACCCCGCTGCGCTTCCAGGACTACGCCCCGGCCTTCACCCTCGACGGCAGACACCTCGCCTTCCTCTCCAACCGCGCCTTCGACCCGGTCTACGACGAGCACGTCTTCGACCTCGCGTTCGTGGTCGGCGCCCGCCCGCACCTGATCACCCTGGCCGCCACCACCCCCTCGCCCTTCGGCCCGCAACGCCACGGCCGCCCCTTCGAGACCCCCGACAAGGACGAGACCCCCGACAGCGAGGGCACGCCGGCCACCCGCATCGACCCCGAGGGCCTCGCCGACCGCATCGTGCCCTTCCCGGTGGAGGCCGGCCGGTACTCCATGCTCCGCGCCGCCAAGGACGGCGTGCTCTGGCTGCACCACCCCGTGCAGGGCGTCCTCGGCGCCGCCCGCGCCCACCCCGAGGACCCCGATCCGCACACCGGGCTGGAGCGCTACGACCTCGTCCAGCGGCGCCTGGAGCACCTGGCCTCCGACGCCGACCACTTCGAGGTCAGCGGCGACGGCAAACGCGTGCTGCTGTGGAGCGACGGCCGGCTCCGGGTCGTCCCCAGCGACCGCCGTACCGGCACCGACGACGACGGAGACACCAGCGTCTGCGTCGACCTCGCCCGCGTCCGGCAGACCCTCGACCCGTCCGCCGAGTGGCGGCAGATGTACGACGAGACCGGCCGCCTCATGCGCGACCACTTCTGGCGCCCCGACCTCGGCGGCGCCGACTGGACCGGCGTCCTCGACCGCTACCGCCCCCTCCTGGCCCGCCTCGCCACCCACAGCGACCTGACCGACCTCCTGTGGGAGGTGCACGGCGAACTCGGCACCTCGCACGCCTACGTCATCCCCTCCGGCGGTTCCTCCGGCGGCCCCCGGCACGGTCTGCTCGGTGCCGACGTCTCCCGTCACCCGGACGGCAGTTGGCGCATCGACCGCATCCTGCCCGCGGAGACCTCCGACCCGGACGCCCGCTCCCCGCTCGCCGCGCCCGGAGTCGCCGTCCGGCCCGGCGACGCGGTCATCGCCGTCGCCGGCCACCCCGTCGACCCGGTGACGGGACCGGGCCCGTTGCTCGTCGGCACGGCGGGCCACCCGGTGGAACTGACCATCTCCCCGGCGGGTGGCGGCGAACCCCGCCACACCGTCGTCATCCCGATCGCCGACGAGGAACCCCTGCGGTACCACGCCTGGGTGGCCGGCCGCCGCGCCCACGTCCACGCGGCCTCCGACGGCCGCCTCGGCTACCTCCACGTCCCCGACATGCAGGCCCCCGGCTGGGCGCAGATCCACCGCGACCTGCGCGTGGAGGTGGCCCGGGAGGGTCTGGTGGTCGACGTCCGCGAGAACCGCGGCGGCCACACCTCCCAGCTCGTCGTCGAGAAGCTGGCCCGCCGCATCATCGGCTGGGACCTCCCGCGCGGCATGCGCCCCACCAGCTACCCCCTCGACGCCCCGCGCGGCCCGGTCGTCGCCGTCGCCAACGAGTTCTCCGGCTCCGACGGCGACATCGTCAACGCGGCGATCAAGGCCCTCGGCATCGGCCCGGTCGTCGGCACCCGCACCTGGGGCGGCGTCATCGGCATCGACAGCCGCTACCACCTGATCGACGGCACCCTGGTCACCCAGCCGAAGTACGCGATGTGGCTGGAGGGGGTGGGCTGGGACGTCGAGAACCACGGGGTGGACCCCGACGTGGAGGTCGTGCAGCGTCCGCAGGACTGGGCGTCCGGCACGGATGCGCAGCTGGACGCGGCAATCAGGCTCGCGCTGGAGGCACTGGAGGAGCGGCCCGCGAAAACTCCGCCGGGAATGCCGACCTGATACGACTACGATGCACCGGTATTGATCACCAGCGTGAGGAGGCACACGCATGGCAGGCGAACCCCAGGACGACTGCCTGTTCTGCAAGATCGTCGCGGGCCAGATCCCGGCGACGATCGTCCGCGAAACAGACACCACCGTGGCCTTCCGGGACATAAACCCGCAGGCCCCCACCCACATCCTGGTGATCCCCAAGGCCCACTACCGGGACGCCGCCACCCTCGGCGCCGAAGCACCGCAACTGGCCGCCGACGTGCTCGCCGAGACCCAGGCCGTAGCGGACGAGGAGAAGCTCGACAGCTACCGCACGGTCTTCAACACGGGCAGCGGCGCCGGCCAGACCGTCTGGCACGCCCACGCGCACGTCCTGGGCGGCCGTGGCATGCAGTGGCCCCCCGGATAGCCAGTCGTGTCCGTACGTGAACTGGTGATCCTCGGCACCGCCAGCCAGGTCCCGACCCGGCACCGCAACCACAACGGCTACCTGCTGAGGTGGGACGGCCAGGGCATCCTGTTCGACCCCGGCGAGGGCACACAGCGGCAGATGCTGCGCGCCGGGGTCGCCGCCCACGACCTGAACCGGATCTGCGTCACCCACTTCCACGGCGACCACTCCCTCGGCCTCGCCGGCGTCATCCAGCGGATCAACCTCGACCAGGTGCCGCACGAGGTCACCGCGCACTACCCGCGCTCCGGGCAGCGCTTCTTCGACCGGCTGCGCTACGCGACGGCCTACCGGGAGACGGTCCGCCTCACCGAGGAACCGGTCGCCGCCGACGGCATCCTCGCGGTGACCCCGTCGTACACACTGGAGGCCCGCAGGCTGTCGCATCCGGTGGAGTCCTACGGCTACCGCCTGATCGAACCCGACGGCCGTCGCATGCTGCCCGACCGGCTCGCCGCGCACGGGATCAAGGGCCCGGACGTCGGCCTGCTGCAACGCGAGGGCAGGCTCGGGGACATCACGCTGGAGGACGTCAGTGAGGTGCGGCGAGGGCAGCGGTTCGCGTTCGTCATGGACACCCGGCTCTGTGACGGTGTGCACGCGCTCGCCGAGGGCTGCGACCTCCTCGTCATCGAGTCGACCTTCCTGGACGACGACGTCGAACTGGCCGTCGAGCACGGTCATCTGACGGCGGGCCAGGCGGCGACGGTGGCCCGCGAGGCCGGGGTACGGCACCTCGTCCTCACCCACTTCAGCCAGCGCTACACCGAACCGGAGGAGTTCGAGCGGCAGGCGCGGGTGGCCGGCTTCGACGGGGAGCTGACCGTGGCGCACGACCTGCAGCGGGTGCTGGTTCCGAAACGGCGATAAAACACCCGTACGATGCTTCGATGCCCCTCCCGAAAGCAGAACTGCACCTCCATATCGAAGGCACTCTGGAACCGGAGCTGGCGTTCGAGCTGGCCGCCCGCAACGGCGTCGAGCTGCCGTACGCCGACACGGACGCGCTCCGCAAGGCCTACCGGTTCGAGGACCTCCAGTCCTTCCTGAACCTGTACTACGAGCTGATGGCGGTCCTGCGCACCGAGCAGGACTTCGCCGACCTGGCCAACGCCTACCTGGCCCGCGCCGCCGCGCAGGGCGTCCGGCACGCGGAGGTCTTCTTCGACCCGCAGGCCCACCTCGCGCGGGGCGTGTCCATGGGCACGGTCGTGGAGGGGCTGTGGCGGGCGCTCGGCAGCAGCGAGCAGAACCACGGCGTCTCCACCAGGCTCATCCTGTGCTTCCTGCGGGACGAGTCCGCCGAGTCGGCCATGGAGACGCTCGAGGCCGCCCGGCCGTACCTGGACCGCCTCACCGGCATCGGCCTGGACTCCGCCGAGGTCGGGCATCCGCCGGTGAAGTTCCGGGAGGTGTACGAGGCCGCGGCCGGGCTGGGGCTGCGCCGCGTCGCGCACGCCGGTGAGGAGGGGCCGCCGGAGTACATCGGCGAGGCCCTGGACGTGCTCGGCGTGGAGCGCGTCGACCACGGGCTGCGCTGCATGGAGGACCCGGCGCTGGTCGGGCGGCTGGTGCGGGAGCGGATCCCGCTCACGCTGTGCCCGCTGTCCAACGTCCGCCTGCGGACCGTCGACACCCTCGCCGACCACCCCCTCCCCGCCATGCTCGACGCCGGGCTGCTGTGCACGGTCAACTCCGACGACCCGGCGTACTTCGGCGGCTACGCGGGCGACAACTTCGCGGCCGTGCACCGGACCCTGGGCCTGTCCGAGGACCGGCTGCGCGAACTGGCCCGCAACTCCTTCCTCGCCTCCTTCCTGGAGGACGACGAGGAGCGCAGGGCCCGTTACCTCGCCGAGGTGGAGGCGTACGAGTTCGGGGACGCGGTGTCGTAGGCGTGCTGTGCGGGTACGGCGGGCGTCTCCACCGGGAGTTCCACCACCGGCAGGGGGCGCTTGCCCGCCCGCAGCGCCACCGCCGTCATCGGGACGGCGACCAGCAGCAGTCCGGCGCCGAGCACCCTGCCCGTCACCGGGAAGCCCGCGCCCGCCGCCAGCACGCTCCCCGTCAGCGGTCCCGCCGCCGTCCCCAGTGAGGACGCCGAGCCGACCAGGACCGCCCAGCGGCCACGCGGGTCGAGGCAGGCGGCGAGGCCGATGACGTACGACAGGACGACCGGGTAGACCAGGTTCCAGCAGATCTCGCCCGCCGCGAAGGCCGGCAGGTCCCGCGCGGACGCGCTGAGTGCGATGCAGCCTGCGATCAGCGCCGTGCCGGCGCCGATGGGTACGGCCCGGCCCAGCCGCTGCCCGAGGGCGCCCGCGCCGACGACCCCGACGAGCCCGGCGCCGAGCGCGACCGCGAACACCGCGCCGACGGTGACCTCGGAGAGACCGGCCTGGTCGAGCCCGATCCGGCCGCTGACCCCCCAGAGGGAGTTCTGGGCGAGGGACCAGCAGGGCATGGCGGCGGCCAGCAGCAGTCCGGCGCGCAGACGGGGGAGCCGGCCGTGGGCGACGGCCGTACGGGCCGGTGCCGTAGGTCCGGACAGGCGGCCGGTGAGCGGCCAGACGGCGAGCGCGGTGAGCGCGAGGGCGGCCAGGGGCAGGCCGTGGCCGGGACCGAGGTGCGGGATCGTCAGGTACAGGGCGCCCGCGAGGGCGGAGACGCCGAGCAGCCCGAACGTGGTGACGCGGTGCGGGTCGCTCTGCGCGGCGATCCCGCTCGCGGCGACCGCGGTGACCGTGCCGGATCCGAGTCCGCCGATGACCGCGCCCGCGACGACGGCCGGTACGAAGGCGGTCGGGGCGGCACAGCCGTAGCCGAGGACGGCGAGCGTGAGGCCGAGCCGGGCGAGCGTGCGGGGGCCGACGCGGTCGACCCTGGAGGCGAGCAGGAAGCCCGCCGCCGCCGAACTCAGCAGCAGCGCACTGCCGATCGCGCCGGCCTGGGTCGTGGTGAGCGGAAGCGCGGAATCGAGTCGGCCGACCGTGGTCGGCAGCAGATAGGGCGCGAGGTATCCGGCCGTGAAAAGGGCGACGAGGGGCCAGGGCAGGGTGCGGGGGGCGGACACGGGCGTTCCCAGGGCAGGCGAAGGCGAGGTGCGAAGAAGGGGGAGGGGCGACGACCGTCGAGGGACAGGAACGCGCGAGCAAGTTGTATCAAGCACGCGGTTCCGGAAGAAGATCAGGGGGTGCGATCTGCGTCACTTTCCTGTTTGCATGGCGAGGTCTCGGGTAAGAAGAATGACACGCGTTCGCATACATGGACGGTATTCATAAGAGGAGATGGTCAGGGTGGCCGCGGTCCGGGTCCCGAAGGCGTGGCGCGGTGGCTGCGCGAGGGCATGGCGCGCGGTGCGCTGTCCTTCCCGCTCACCGCGTTCCATGACGACGGCTCCCCCGATCCCGTGCGCGCCCCGCTCACCGACCCCGCACCCGCCGCCTCGCCGACCTCAGGGTGCTGCTCACCGCCGGACTCGACCTCGTAGGAGCCTTCCTGTGACCCGTGACCTGACCATCGCCGAGGTGCGGCTGACGCCGGTCCTGGTCGCCGACCCGCCGCTGCTCAACACCCAGGGCGTGCACCAGCCGTACACTCCGCGGCTGATCGTGGAGGTCGTCACCGCCGACGGGATCACCGGCCTCGGTGAGACGTACGGCGACACCGAGTACCTGGAACTGGCCCGCCGGCTGGCCGAGCGGCTCACCGGACGGTCGGTCATGGATGTGAACAAGTTGTTCGGGGTCGACCTCGGGGTGGACGAGTCGCGGGTCGAGGGGCAGGTGGACGCCGGCGGGCTGCGCGGGGCGCAGAGCGCCGACAAGCTGCGGCTGTCGGTGCTGTCCGCCTTCGAGGTCGCCTGCCTGGACGCCCAGGGCAAGGCGCTCGGGCTGCCCGTGCACGCCCTGCTCGGCGGCAAGGTGCGCGACGCCGTCGAGTACAGCGCCTACCTGTTCTACAAGTGGGCCCGGCATCCGGAGGGCGTGGCCTGCGAGCCGGACGACCGGGGAGCCGCCCTCGACCCGGCGGGGGTGGTGGCGCAGGCGCGGCTGTTCAGGGAGCGGTACGGGTTCACGTCGTTCAAGCTCAAGGGCGGTGTCTTCCCGCCCGATGAGGAGATCGCGGCCGTACGGGCCCTCGCCCGGGCCTTCCCCGGGCATCCGCTGCGCCTCGACCCCAACGGCGCCTGGTCGGTCGCGACCTCGCTGAAGGTGGCGGCCGAACTCGGGGACGTCCTGGAGTACCTGGAGGACCCGACGCTGGGTACGGCCGCGATGGCCGAGGTCTCGGCGGGAACGGAGGTCCCGCTCGCCACCAACATGTGCGTGACCACCTTCGGGGAGATCAAGGAGGCGTTCACGCGCGACGCCGTGCAGGTCGTGCTCTGCGACCACCACTACTGGGGCGGGCTGCGCAACACCCAGCGGCTCGCCGCGGTCTGCGCCGCCTTCGGGGTCGGGGTGTCGATGCACTCCAACACCCATCTGGGGATCAGCCTTGCCGCGATGACCCAGGTCGCGGCCACGGTCCCCGGTCTCCGCCATGCGTGCGACTCCCACTACCCCTGGCAGTCCGAGGACGTCCTCACCGAGCGGCCGGTGTTCCGTGACGGGCGGGTCGTGGTCTCCGACGCGCCGGGCCTCGGAGTCGAGCCGGACCGGGACGAGCTGGCCCGGCTGCACCGGCGGTGGGCCGAGGACGACGGCTCGCTGCGCGACCGCGACGACGCGGCGGCGATGCGGGTGGCCGAACCGGGCTGGCGGCGACCGGCGATGCCCCGCTGGTAACCCCCTGTGCGACGGGCTGATTGGTGCACACTGGCCAGACCCGCACCACGCCAGGGAGCGCACCGTGACCCCGTCGCACACCATCACCGGAGAGGAACCGGAACACCTCACCCCCACCGCACGCTGTCAGGCCCAGGTCGACCCGCTCGCCGCGCTGCGCGCACCCGGTGACCCGCCCTGGGACGTCTACCTGACGGGCACGGTCTTCCTCGACATCATCTTCACCGGCCTGGACTCGGCGCCCGTGCGCGGCACCGAGTCCTGGGCCCGGGGCATGGGGTCCAGCCCCGGCGGGGTCGCCAACATGGCCACGGCCCTGGCCCGGCTCGGGCTGCGGACCTCGCTCGCGGCGGCCTTCGGGGACGACCACTACGGCGAGTACTGCTGGGACGCGCTCGAACAGGGCGAGGGCATCGACCTGTCGGCGTCGCGGACCGTGCCCGGCTGGCACTCGCCGGTGACGGTGTCGATGGCGTACGAGGGGGAGCGGACGATGGTCTCGCACGGGCACGAGCCGCCGCCGGAGGCCGTGTTCGGTGCGGAGGGGGCCCCGGCGCGCCCGCCCCGCGCGCGTGCGGCCGTCGCCTCGCTGACGCCCGGTACGCGTGCGCCGTGGATCGCGCAGGCCGCGCGAGAGGGCACCCGGATCTTCGCCGACGTCGGCTGGGACGAGACGGGGGCGTGGGATCTGGCCGGGCTCGCCGATCTGCAGCACTGCGAGGCGTTTCTGCCGAACGCGGAGGAGGCGAAGCGGTACACGGGGGCGGACTGCCCGCGGCTCGCCGCGCATGCCCTGACCGAGTACGTGCCGGTGGCTGTCGTCACGCTGGGGCCGGAGGGGGCGTACGCGGTGGACCGGCGGACCGGGGACGCGGCGGAGGTGCCGGCGATCGCCGTGGAGGCGCTGGATCCGACGGGGGCGGGGGACGTCTTCGTCGCCGGGTTCGTGACGGGGTCGCTGGCGGGGTGGCCGCTGGCGGACCGGCTGGCGTTCGCCGGACTTACGGCGGCTCTGTCGGTGCAGGAGTTCGGGGGTTCCCTGTCGGCGCCGGGGTGGTCGGAGATCGGAGCGTGGTGGCGGCGGGTCCAGTCGGTGCCGGGGCAGGATCCGGCGGCGCTTCGGCGGTACGCGTTTCTGGACGGGCTGGTGCCGGAGGAACTGGACCGGCCCTGGCCCCTGCGCCGTGCCGTGCCGACCATCGGGTTCCGTCGTTCGGCGTGACGGCGGAGGGGCGCGGCTGCGACTGTCGCGGAAAAGTCCTACGGGCTTGTCAGTGCACCGTCGTACCCTGGAAGCGCGAGGCCGCCCTCAGCTACGCGGCCGTGAGAAGGAGGAAGCGCAGGCCTTCAGCGCCGGCCCATGACAGAGACACCCACAGCTCACACCGCCTCCGCGCAGGAGCAGGCGAGAGCGCAGCTCACCGTCCCCGCCCAGCACCCCATGGTGACCGTGCTGGGTTCCGGCGACTCCCTCCTGCGCGTGATCGAGAGGGCCTTCCCGGCGGCCGACATACACGTCCGGGGAAATGAGATCAGCGCGGTCGGCGACCCCACCGACGTCGCCCTCATTTCGCGCGTGTTCGACGAGATGATGCTGGTGCTCCGCACCGGACAGCCGATGACGGAGGACGCAGTGGAACGCTCGATCGCCATGCTCAAGGCGAGCGAGAACGGGACGAGCGACGGGCCCGAGACCCCGGCGCAGGTACTGACACAGAACATCCTGTCCTCGCGCGGGCGCACCATCCGCCCGAAGACCCTCAACCAGAAGCGCTACGTCGACGCGATCGACAAGCACACGATCGTCTTCGGCATCGGGCCCGCCGGTACCGGCAAGACCTACCTGGCCATGGCCAAGGCCGTGCAGGCCCTGCAGTCCAAGCAGGTCAACCGGATCATTCTCACCCGCCCCGCCGTGGAGGCCGGTGAGCGGCTCGGCTTCCTGCCCGGCACGCTCTACGAGAAGATCGACCCCTACCTGCGCCCGCTGTACGACGCGCTGCACGACATGCTCGACCCGGACTCCATCCCACGGCTCATGGCCGCCGGGACCATCGAGGTCGCGCCGCTCGCCTACATGCGTGGCCGCACGCTCAACGACGCCTTCATCATCCTGGACGAGGCCCAGAACACGAGCCCCGAACAGATGAAGATGTTCCTCACCCGCCTCGGCTTCGACTCGAAGATCGTGATCACGGGTGACGTGACCCAGGTCGACCTCCCGGACGGCACCAAGAGCGGTCTGCGGCAGGTGCAGGAGATCCTGGAGGGCGTCGAGGACGTCCACTTCTCCTGGCTGTCGTCCCACGATGTCGTACGGCACAAGCTGGTGGGCCGTATCGTCGACGCGTACGAGAAGTACGACAGCAAGCACGGCACCCAGAACGGCGCGCACAAGATGCAGGGCCGGGGCAAGGCCGGACACAAGGGGAAGTAGACCAGCACGACCATGTCGATCGACGTCAACAACGAGTCCGGCACCGAGGTCGACGAGCAGGCGATCCTCGACATCGCCCGCTACGCACTCGCGCGGATGCGCATCCACCCGCTCTCCGAGCTCTCGGTGATCGTCGTGGACGCCGACGCCATGGAGCAGCTCCATATCCAGTGGATGGACCTGCCGGGTCCGACCGATGTCATGTCGTTCCCGATGGACGAGCTGCGGCCGCCGTCCAAGGACGACGACGAGCCGCCGCAGGGGCTGCTCGGGGACATCGTGCTCTGCCCCGAGGTCGCCAAGAAGCAGGGTGAGGAAGCGCCGACCCAGCACTCCATGGACGAGGAGCTGCAACTGCTCACCGTCCATGGGGTGCTGCATCTGCTCGGCTACGACCACGAGGAGCCCGACGAGAAGGCCGAGATGTTCGGGCTGCAGGCCGCCATCGTCGACGGGTGGCGGGGCGAGCGCGGCCTGACCGGGCCGTCCCCGGCGCCGACCGTCTCGTAAGCGGGCCTTATGTCTCCGCAGATCGTGGTCGGCGCGATCGCGCTGGTCGTCGTCGCCTGGCTCGCCGCCTGCGCGGAGGCGGGCCTCGCCCGGGTCTCCAGCTTCCGCGCCGAGGAGGCCGTCAAGTCCGGGCGGCGCGGCAGCGCCAGGCTCGCCCAGGTCGCCGCCGACCCCACCCGCTATCTCAACGTGGCCCTGCTGGTCCGCGTCGCCTGCGAGATGGCGGCCGCGGCCCTGGTGACGTACGCCTGTCTGCAGGAGTTCGCCGCCACCTGGCAGGCCCTGCTGGTCGCCATCGGGGTGATGGTGCTGGTGTCGTACGTCGCCGTGGGGGTGTCGCCGCGCACCATCGGCCGCCAGCACCCGCTGAACACGGCGACCGTGTCCGCGTACGTGCTGCTGCCGCTCGCCCGGATCATGGGCCCGATCCCGTCCCTGCTGATCCTCATCGGCAACGCGCTCACGCCCGGCAAGGGCTTCAGGCGCGGCCCCTTCGCCTCCGAGGCGGAGCTGCGCGCGCTGGTCGACCTCGCCGAGCAGGAGTCGCTGATCGAGGACGAGGAGCGCCGGATGGTGCACTCGGTCTTCGAACTGGGCGACACACTGGTCCGCGAGGTCATGGTGCCGCGGACCGACCTGGTCACCATCGAGCGTTTCAAGACCATCCGGCAGGCCCTCACCCTCGCGCTGCGCTCCGGGTTCTCCCGGATCCCGGTCACCGGCGAGAGCGAGGACGACATCGTCGGGATCGTGTATCTGAAGGACCTGGTCCGCAAGACGCACATCAGCCGCGACGCGGAGAGCGAGCTGGTCTCGACCGCCATGCGGCCCGCGGTCTTCGTGCCCGACACCAAGAACGCCGGTGACCTGCTGCGCGAGATGCAGAAGGAACGCAACCACGTCGCCGTCGTCATCGACGAGTACGGCGGCACCGCCGGCATCGTCACCATCGAGGACATCCTCGAGGAGATCGTCGGCGAGATCACCGACGAGTACGACCGGGAAACACCGCCGGTCGAGGACCTCGCAGACAACCGTTTCCGGGTCACCGCCCGCCTGGACATCACCGACCTCGGCGAGCTGTACGGCCTGGAGGAGTACGACGACGAGGACGTGGAGACCGTCGGCGGACTGCTCGCCAAGGCCCTGGGCCGCGTCCCCATCGCGGGGGCGTCCGCCGAGGTCGAACTGCCCGACGAACGCCGGCTGAAGCTGACCGCGGAGGCCGCGGCCGGACGCCGGAACAAGATCGTGACGGTACTGGTCGAGCCCGCCGAGGAGGCGAAACCCGAGTGAGCCCCGAGGCGCTGCGCGCGTTCTGTCTGTCCTTCAACGCGGCCGAGGAGGACTTCCCGTTCAATCCGGAGACGTCGGTCTTCAAGGTGCTGGGCAAGATGTTCGCCCTGACGAACCTGGGCGCGCGGCCCCTGACGGTCAACCTCAAGTGCGACCCGGACGACGCGGTCCGGCTGCGCGCAGAGCACGAGGGGCTGATCGTCCCCGGGTGGCACATGAACAAGCGGCACTGGAACACCGTGACCGTGGCCGGCGGACTGCCGGAGCGGCTGGTGCGAGAGCTGATCGAGGACTCGTACGACCTCGTCGTCGCGGGGCTGCCGAGGGCGGAGCGGCTGCGGCTGGACCGGCCGTGAGGCCCGGCTTCCTTCCGCCGGTCAACGGCGCGCGCGGCCGTGTGGTGTGCACGGCCGCGCGGAGCGAGATCGTTCAGACCCTGGACTGGCCCCGGCGCAGGCCCAGGCCGACCAGGACGGCGGTGACGAGGACGATCGCCGCGTCCAGGGCGAGCACCGTGTGGACGCCACTGAGCAGGTCGCCGGAGGTGGTGGCCAGCACGCCCAGCAGCGGGATGCCGACCGTGATGCCGACCTGCTGGGTGGAGGTCACCAGACCGGTCGCCAGGCCCTGCTCCTCGTCCGGGACGCCGGAGGTGACGGTCAGGCCGTAGGAGATGATCGCGCCCAGGTGGCACATGCTGGCCAGGGACACGGCCGCCGTGGCGAGCCAGACCGACCAGGTGTGGGCGTTCAGCAGGAGCAGCGTCGCGATCAGCGCGCCCTGGCCGGTCAGCGAGCCGACCAGGGTGCGACGGGCGCCGAAGCGGCCGATCACCTTCGGGGCGAGCGTGCCGGCGACGGCCGACAGCACGCCCTGGACACCGAAGACCAGGCCCGTCTCGAACGCCGACAGGCGCAGGGTCTCCTGCAGGTACAGGGTCAGGACGAAGATGACCGTCGACATCATCGAGAAGGTGACCAGACCGCCCACGTTGCCCCAGGCCACCGTGCGACGGCGCAGCATGGGCAGCGAGACCAGGGGAGCGGCCGAGCGGGCCTCGATCACCGTGAACGCGGTCAGCAGGAGGAGGCCGGCGATCAGGGTGCTGATGACGTCCGGGCGGGCGAAGCCGTGGTCGGCGGCCGTGGACAGGGCGTAGATCAGGGACAGCAGGCCGGTGGTGACGGTGACCGCGCCCGGCACGTCCAGACGCGGGCCCTGCGGGGTGCGCGACTCCGGCAGCAGGCCCGGGGCCAGCGGCAGCACGATGAGCGCGAACACCGTCAGCAGGGCCATCGTGGAACGCCAGCCGAGCGCGTCCGTCAGCACACCGCCGGCGATCATGCCGACCGTGAAGCCCAGCGACATCAGGGTGCCGGAGATGCCGAGGGCGCGGTCGCGGGCGGGGCCCTCCGGGAAGGTGGTGGTCAGCAGGGACATCCCCGTCGGGACGATCGCCGCCGCACCGAGGCCCTGCAGCGCGCGTCCGGTCAGGAAGGACGCCGGGTCCCAGGCCAGGGTCGCCAGCAGGGAGGCCGCGCCGAACAGGGCCAGGCCGGTCAGGAACAGCTTGCGGCGGCCGTACAGGTCGCCGATGCGGCCGAAGAGGAGCAGGAAGCCGCCGGAGGGCAGCGCGAACGCGGTGACGGCCCACTGCAGCGCCGAGCGGCTCATACCGAGGTCGGTGCCGAGATCGGGCAGCGCCACGTTCAGGACGGAGAAGTCCAGCGCGACCATGAACTGGGCCGCGCACAGCACGAACAGGACGAGCTTGTCACGCGTCGACAACCGGGGCGGCCGGGGGGTGTCGAGCGAGGTGCCCGTGGGGGTGGTGGGTTGGGTGGTGGTGTCGATCGCCATGGCACGAGCTTGCGGCCGGCGGAAGAAACATGGGGAGTCGGAACTTATGGTGGTGGTGGCACCACCAGACACGACGGGGGAGGAGCGGTACGTGCCTGCTGCGGGGGCGATGAGGAGTGAACGGCGCAACGAACTGCGCGAGTTCCTGATGAGCCGGCGGGCCCGGGTCAGTCCCGAGGAGGCCGGACTGCCCGCCGGGGGCGGCCGGCGCCGTACGCCCGGGCTGCGCCGGGAGGAGGTCGCCGTGCTCGCCGGCGTGGGCGCCTCCTGGTACCAGTGGCTGGAGCAGGGGCGGGAGATCTCCGTCTCGCCGTCGGTGCTCGACGCGGTGGCGCGGGTGCTGCGGCTGAGCGACGCCGAGCGCCGGCACCTGTATCTGCTGGCCGGGCTGAACCCGCCGGCGCCCGAAGTGGTGCCCGGCAAGCGGGACATGTGCGACGGGCTGCGGCGGCTGATCGACACCTGGATGCCGTATCCGGCGCACATCATGGACCTGTACTACAACTGCGTGATGTACAACGACGCGGCGGCGATCGTGCTCGGCATGCGGCCGGACAACACCCAGAACTGTCTCATCGACTTCTTCGTCGACCCCCTGTACCGGTCGCGCAGCCACAGCTGGGAGCGGAACGCGCGCACGGTCGTCGCGCAGTTCCGGGCGGCGTGTGCGGCGCGGCCGGACGATGAGGGGTTCCGGGCGGTGCTCGCCGAGGTGAGCGAGGCCAGCGCCGAGTTCCGGAACATGTGGGCGGAGCGGGACATCGAGGACCAGGGACAGATCCGCAAGGAGCTGGACCATCCGCTGGCCGGGCTGCTGGTCGTGGAGTCGACGGTGATGAAGGTGCCGGCCCGGCCCGATCTGATGATCGTGCTGCACACTCCGCTGGAGGAGGCGAACACCGCGGCGAAGCTGGAGTGGCTCGCCTCTCCGGAGGGGCGGCGGGGCGCGATGTACCCCGTGGCGGGGTGAAGGGCGGGGCGGCGGGTGCGGCTTCGTATGCTCGGGGCATGACCGAGAGCAACGCGCTTGATCCCGAGGACCGCAAGATCGTCACCCTGGCCCGTTCCGTGCGGGCCCGTAACGGTGTGCCGGAGGGGGCGGCCGTACGGGACGAGACCGGGCGTACGTATGTCGCCGGGGCGGTGTCGCTGCCGTCGCTGACGCTGAGCGCACTGCGTACTGCCGTTGCCATGGCGGTGGCGTCGGGGGCCACGTCGTTGGAGGCGGCGGCGGTGGTGAGTGAGGCGGAGGTCCTGCCGGACGAGGACCGGGCTGCTGTCGCCGACCTTGGAGGTGCGGGGACGCCGGTGTTGCTGGCCGGCCCTGACGGTGTCGTGCGGCTGACTGTCTCCGCGGGCTGACGTCCCAGGGGGCTGCGCCCCCTGGACCTCGGGCCGAGCTGGCCCACGAGGGGACTCGGGCGGTTGAGGACGTACCGGCCGAACGGCAGGTCGGCTGGAATTCAACCTTGTTGGGGCTGTGCTCCTGCGCATCAATGGAACCGTACGTTCCGACGGGCCGTCAGATCCGCACCGCCCACGCAGTGTGTCCGCACCCGCCTGCTCCGGCCTCCCCGCCCGTCGGCGTCCCCCCACACGGCACCCCCCACAGGGAAGGGAAGCGGATCCCCATGAGAGGCAAGCGCACGGCAACGGGTGCGGCGCTGGTCGCCGGGGCCCTCGCGGTCACCGGACTCGCCTTCGCGCCCACCGCGGCCGCCGTCACCCCACAGTCGGCGACCATCACCGCGAGCTGCGGCATCTTCGGCGGCGGCACGGCCACGCTCACCGCCACCCAGAGCGGCACCTCGGCCACCGTCACCCTCACCTCCTCCGCCATCACCGCGCCGGTCGCGGTGGCCCAGGACTCCATCTCCTCCACCCTCACCCTGGCCAGGGCCGGCGGTGGCTCCGTGGTGTTCGGCGGGACGAGGAACCCTGCCATGAACACCGGCGACCCGGTCAGCGTCGGCCCGCTCCCCGGCACCGTCGCCTCCGGTGACAGCCTGGACGCCTACGGCGGCTCGCTGAAGATGGTGATCTTCGGCGTCACGGTGACCTGTACCGCGAGTGGTCCGCAGTCGCCCGGCCCCTTCGTGTTCGACTGACTGAACTGAGCGATCTGTTCCGGATGCCGCAGAAACTGATGAACCGTCAGGTTTCTGCGGCATCTCCCTTGACTTCTCACCCCCGCTCCTCATCAATGCCCCCTGTCGGCGCAGACGAGCCGCTGCGCCCGCAACCCTCAGGAGGGGGCCCCATGGGTTCGACACCCCCAAGACCACGAAGATCCCGACGGTGGCGCTGGAGCTCACTGCTCGGGGCGACCGCGCTCGCGGTCACCGCCGGCGGCGCGCTGGCCTGTCCGGCCGGCGCCGCCGGCACGAACGTGGACTTCGCCACGCACTGCATCCCGCCCGCCGTCGCGGGCCTGCCGCCGATCGACGGCACCACGACCGCCGGCGTGTCCGTGGACAACGCCAGTCCCAAGGTCGGCGACACCGTCACCGTGACCTACACCGTGGTCGCCGCCGCCGCCGGAAACCCCACCGACCTGGCCCTGCCGGCCGACATCATGACCCCGACCGGGAAGGTCACCCTCGGTGGCGCGCAGACGGGCGACGTGACCGTCGCGGGGCCCAGGAAGAACCCGCCGGTGCCGGGGAAGGCCGCCTTCCCGTCCTTCTCCATGACCGGGACGTTCACCGTCACCAAGCCCGGCCAGATCACCCTCTCGCCCGGTGACTACAACATCCACACCAGCTACATCATGGAGCTGGACACCCCCTGCACGGTCACCAACCCGCCCGCCCCGGTGTCCCAGACCGTGACGGCGACCGACGGGACCCCGGCCAACACCCGTGCCATCACCCTGAGTTCGGCCTCGGGTGACCCGGGTGCCAGTGTCACCGTGAGCGGTACGCACTTCACCGCGGGCGCGGCCGTCACGCTGGCCGGGCGCTCCGGCGGCACCCAGACCGCGGACACCGCGACCGTGACCGTGAACGCCCAGGGCTCCTTCAGCGGTTCCCTCGTCGTCAGGGACAAGACGACGACCGGGATCGTGGCCTACGAGGGCGGCTCCTGGAACGCGGACAAGGGGGCCGGTCCCGCGGCCTACGTCGTCAACGACAACACCCCTGTCCCGCCCGGGAGTCAGAAGCTGTCCACCACCGTCAAGGCGGGCACGCTGTCCATGTCCCAGGCCGGGGGCTCCGCCGCGCTGTCGGCGGTCGACTTCGGCAGGGGCGGGGCCTCCACGGGCAAGCTCCAGACCGTGACCGTGCAGGACTTCAGAGGCGGCCCCGCGGGCTGGTCCCTGACCGGCAAGGTCACCGACTTCACCGGCCCCGGCGGCAGGATCGACGCGGGAAGGCTGAGCTGGACCCCGGCCTGCGCGACCAAGCCGGGCAGCCCCAGCACCTGCAAGGCCGGCTCGGCGGGCGCCCTGGGCGGCTCGGGCGCGACCCTCGCGTCGGCCTCCGACGGCACGCTCACCGGCGGAGAGTTCACCGTCGACGCCGGACTCTCCCTGGACGTACCGGCGTTCACGCCTCCGGGCGCGTACTCCGGTGTGCTCACCCTGACGCTCACCTGAGCGTACGGGCGTCCGCACCCGCCCGTTCCCCTGTCTCTCGTCCGTGGGGGTCCGCACCCATGCGCAAGCTGTACGTCCTCCTCCTGGGTCTGATGCTGGCATGGCAGGCCACGCCCGCCCACGCCGCCGACAACGGCAGCTGGTCCGTCTACCCGGTCGCCTCGAACGTCGCCGCGCGGCCCTGCTTCTACCTCTCCGCCGACCCCGGCCAGACCCTCACCGACAAGGTCGCCGTCCAGAACAAGACCGGCGAGCCGCTCACCTTCCGGCTCTACGCGGCCGACGCCTACAACACCGCCCGGGACGGCGGGTTCGCCGTGCGGACCGTCAAGGAGCGCATGCTCGGGGTGGGTGCCTGGGCGAAGCCCGCGAAGTCCCGGATCACCGTGCCCGGCCACCGGACCGTCACCGTGCCGTTGACGCTGCGTGTCCCGGAAGGGGCCGCGCCCGGTGATCATCCCGGGGCGATCGTGGCCCTCGACGAGCGGGTCGATCCCGGCAGCGGGCGGCTCGCGCTAGGAGTGCGGCGGGCCGTCGGCGCCCGGGTCTACCTCCGGGTCAGCGGGCCCGCCCTGCCCGCGCTCTCCGTCGGGCAGGTGCACATCAGCCACCACCAGCCGCTCGTCCCCGGCCTCGGCGCCAGCACGGCGACCATCTCCTACACCCTGCGCAACACCGGGAACGTCACCCTCGACCCCAAGGTCGAACTGAAGGCGCGCGGACTGTTCGGCCGTACGCTGCTCGACCGGGAGCTGACCCGGGTGCCGTCCGAGCTGCTGCCGGGACAGCGGGTCCGGCTCACCGAGACCTGGCGCGGGGCGCCCCAACTCGACCGGGGCGACGTGACGCTGACGGCGAGCGCGCCCGGTACCCGGCAGTCGGCGAGCGCGGCCTTCCTCGCGCTGCCGTGGCTTGCCGTGGCCCTCGTGTTCGTCGCGGGCGTGGCGACCGGGGTGCTGCTGGTCAGAGCGCGTCGGGGCCGCGTTCGCCGGTCCGCACCCGGACGACCGTCTCCACGGGTACGGCCCACACCTTCCCGTCCCCGATCTTCCCCGTCTGCGCGGCCCTGACGATCGCGTCGATCACGGCATCGGCGTCCGAGTCCTCCACCACGACCTCGATGCGCACCTTCGGCACCAGGTCGACCCGGTACTCGGCGCCCCGGTACACCTCGGTGTGGCCGCGCTGCCGCCCGTAGCCGCTCGCCTCGGTCACGGTCAGACCGTGCACGCCCAGTTCCTGCAGGGCGGTCTTGACCTCGTCCAGCCGGTACGGCTTGACGATCGCGGTGATGAGCTTCATGCCTGGGTGTCGACCTTCTGGGTGGGGGGCTTCTGGGTGGAGGCGAGGACGGGCGAGGTGACCGGGGCGCCGTGGCCCAGGACGCCGTGATCGTATGCCGTCTCGGCGTGCACCGTAAGGTCCAGGCCGGTGTACTCCTGCTCCTCGCTCGCGCGCAGGCCCATCGCCTTGCCGAGCAGCTTGCCGAGGCCGTACGTCACCGCGAAGGCGTACCCGGCCACGACGGCCACGGCGAGCGTCTGCCTGCCGAGCTGGGCGACGCCGCCGCCGTACAAGAGGCCCTCCGGGCCGCCGGTCATCGCCTTCTCGGCGAACAGGCCGATCAGCAGGGTGCCGATGACACCGCCGACCAGGTGGACGCCGACGACGTCCAGGGAGTCGTCGTAGCCGAGCTTGAACTTCCAGCCCACGGCGTAGGAGCAGACCACGCCCGCGGCGAGGCCGACGACCAGGGCGCCGAGCAGCGAGACCGTGCCGCAGGACGGCGTGATCGCGACCAGGCCGGCGACCGCGCCGGAGGCGGCGCCCAGGGTGGTCGGGTGGCCGTCGCGCTTCTGCTCGACGAAGAGCCAGCCGAGCAGACCGGTGCAGCCGGCGGCGAGGGTGTTGAGGAAGGCGGCGGCCGCGAGGCCGTTGGCGCCGAGGGCGCTGCCCGCGTTGAAGCCGAACCAGCCGAACCAGAGCAGCCCGGCACCGAGGATCACCATGGGCAGGTTGTGCGGACGCATGGCGTCCTTCTTGAAGCCGAGCCGCGGGCCGAGGACCAGGCACAGGGCCAGGCCGGAGGCGCCGGAGGTGATCTCGACGGGCAGACCGCCCGCGAAGTCGAGCGCCCCGAGCCTGTCGAGGATCCAGCCGCCGGGGCCCCACACCCAGTGGGTGACGGGAACGTATACGAGCAGGGTCCACACCGGGACGAAGACCAGCCAGGCCGAGAATTTCATCCGGTCGGCGACCGCGCCGCTGATCAGGGCGGCGGTGATGATCGCGAAGGTGAGCTGGAAGGTGGCGAAGAGGAGGGTGGGGACCGTGCCGTGCGCGCTGTGGGGGGTGATGTGCGCCATGCCGGCGTGGTGGAGACCGCCGACGAGGCCGCCGAACGCGTCGTCCCCGAAGGCGAG
Source organism: Streptomyces sp. NPDC037288 (assembly GCF_055603265.1). Classification (NCBI taxonomy): domain Bacteria; kingdom Bacillati; phylum Actinomycetota; class Actinomycetes; order Kitasatosporales; family Streptomycetaceae; genus Streptomyces; species Streptomyces sp. NPDC037288. The sequence continues at coordinate 302,578 of NZ_JBVJVY010000001.1, read as the reverse complement.
GGAGTAGCCCGCCGCCAGCCACACCACCGTGACCAGGGCGATCGACACGAAGCTCATCATCAGCATGTTGAGGACGCTCTTCGTGCGGACCATGCCGCCGTAGAACAGGGCCAGGCCCGGGGTCATCAGCAGGACGAGGGCGGTCGCGGCGAGCAGCCAGGCGGTGTCGCCGGTGTCGACGTGCGCGGCGGCGAGGGTCACGGGCGTCTCCAACGGGGTCGGGGCTCGTCAGAGGGTCACCGGTGCGCGTTTCCGGTCGTCTACGGGTGTGTTTCCGTGACGTTTCGTTGCACGAGGGTTACCGAAACCTCACGGTGCGGCGGGGGGTCGTGGATCAGGGACAATGAACGGCATGAGCGTTCGCACCCAGTCTTCCGAGCAGCCGGCCGAGACCGTCCACCGCGCCGGCTTCGCCTGCTTCGTGGGCCGCCCCAACGCGGGCAAGTCCACCCTCACGAACGCTCTGGTCGGGCAGAAGGTGGCGATCACCGCGAACCAGCCGCAGACGACGCGGCACACGGTACGGGGCATCGTGCACCGGCCCGACGCCCAGTTGATCCTGGTGGACACCCCGGGGCTCCACAAACCGCGCACGCTGCTCGGCGAGCGGCTCAACGACGTCGTACGCACGACGTGGGCCGAGGTCGACGTGATCGGTTTCTGCCTGCCGGCGAACGAGAAGATCGGTCCCGGTGACCGTTTCATCGCCAAGGAGCTGGCCGGGATCAGGAAGACCCCGAAGGTCGCCATCGTCACCAAGACCGACCTGGTCGACTCCAAGGCCCTGGCCGAGCAGCTGATCGCCATCGACCAGCTCGGCAAGGACCTGGGCATCGAGTGGGCGGAGATCGTGCCGGTGTCGGCGGTGGGTGCCAAGCAGGTGGATCTGCTGGCCGGCCTTCTGATCCCGCTGTTGCCGGAGGGCCCCGCGCTCTACCCCGAGGGTGATCTGACGGACGAGCCCGAGCAGGTCATGATCGCGGAACTCATCCGCGAGGCCGCGCTGGAGGGGGTCCGCGACGAGCTGCCGCACTCCATCGCCGTGGTCGTGGAGGAGATGCTCCCGCGCGAGGACCGTCCCGCGGACCGTCCCCTCCTGGACATCCACGCCAACGTCTACATCGAGCGCCCCAGCCAGAAGGGCATCATCATCGGCCCCAAGGGCAAGCGGCTGAAGGAGGTCGGCATCAAGTCCCGCAAGCAGATCGAGGCGCTGCTCGGTACGCCGGTCTTCCTCGACCTGCACGTCAAGGTGGCCAAGGACTGGCAACGCGACCCCAAGCAGCTGAGGAAGCTCGGCTTCTAGCCGACGGCGCCCTGCGGGGTCATGTCCTGCAGCCCCACCACCCTCAGCAGCTGGAGCCGTTCGTGGGACTCCGTGCCCGGGCGGGCCGTGTGGATGATGAGGTGGTGGCGGCTCTCGTGGCTCAGCAGGACCTCGCAGTCCAGTTCCAGCAGACCCACCACCGGGTGCAGGAAGCGTTTGGTGGCCGGGCGGCGCAGGGAGACCTCGTGTTCGTCCCAGAGGTGTGCGAACTCCTCGCTGGCTGAGCGGAGTTCGGCCACCAGCGCGGCCGGTTCGGGGTCGTCGGGGCGGGAAGCCGCCACCGCGCGGAGGTTGGCCACGTGGTCGCGGGCGTGCGCGGGCAGATCCTCGGGCGGGAAGAGGGCGCGGGCCGTGGGGTCCAGGAAGAACCGACGGGTCAGGTTCCGCTCGCGCGGCGGCCGAGCCAGCGCATCACCGACCAGGGCCTTGGCCAGCGCGTTCTGAGCCAGCACCAGACCGCAGTCCGTGACCACCTGCGCCGGCGCGTCGTGCAGCCGGTCCAGGACCAGCAGCAGCCCTGGCCGGACGTGGGCGGAGGCCGTCTCCCGGCGGGGCGGTTCCTCGCCCGACAGGTGGAAGAGGTGATCCCGCTCGTCGTCGGTCAGCCGCAGCGCCCGGGCCAGGGCGGTGAGCATCTGGCGGGACGGGCGCGGGCCCCGGCACTGTTCCAGCCGGGTGTAGTAATCGACCGACATGCCGGCCAGCGAGGCCACCTCCTCCCGCCGCAGGCCGGGGGTGCGACGGCGGGCGCCGGGCGTGAGGCCCACGTCGGACGGGTCCAGGCGGGCACGGCTGCGGCGCAGGAAGTCAGCGAGTTCGGCTCGGTTCACCCCTCCAGGGTGGGGCAGGGCGCAGGTCTTATCCAGGGACTGCCGATCCCCTGATCGGGAGGTCTCTCCCGGGCCGGAGCGCGACAGCCGAGGGTGGAGGCACATCCAGCGAGAGGAACGGATCATGCTGACACTGGTGACGGGGACGACGGGACAGGTCGGCCGGCGCTTCGTGCCGAGGCTGCTGGCGCAGCGGCGGCCGGGCGAACAGGTACGGGTTCTGGTGCGGGACGCATCACGTGGCGAGCGCTTCGCCGAACTGGGTGCCGAGGTCGTCGTCGGCGATCTGCGCGATGCGGAGGCGCTCGGCAAGGCGGTGGCCGGGGTGGACGCGGTCGTCAACGTCGCGGCGTCCTTCCGCGGGGTGCCGGACGAGGAGGCGTGGGCCGTCAACCGGGACGCGGCCGTGGCCCTGGGCCGGGCCGCGCTGGCCTCCGGAGTGGGGCGCTTCGTGCAGGTCAGCACGGGGCTGGTGTACGGCGTCGGGCGGGGCCGCCCGCTGACCGAGGACGACGAGACCCGGCCCGGCGGTGCGATGTGGGGCGCCTACACCGAGTCCAAGGCCGCGGCCGAGCGGGAGCTGCTCGCGCTGGAGGGCATGGAGGTGCGCGTCGGCCGGCTCCCCTTCGTCTACGGCGAGGGCGATCCCCATCTCGCCCAGTCCCTGCGGTGGGCCATGCACTGGGCGTCCACCCAGCGGCTGCACATGGGCCACCACGCCGACGTCGCCCAGGGGCTGCTGCGCCTGCTGTACGCGCCGGCGGTCGGCGGGCCCGTCTACAACATCGCCGACGACGCCCCGGTGACGGCGGTCGAGCTGCACCAGCTCAACGGCGCCGAGGTGCCCGCCGACCTGCACACCCTGACCGATCCCGACCCCTGGTTCGGGATCATGTCCACCGATCGGATCCGCCGGGACCTCGGCTTCCGCCCGCTCTTCCCGACCGTGTGGGCCGCTCGGGAGGCCGGCGCCCTCTGACCTACTCGACCCCTCTGATCCGGCCCACCAGCACCGCCCCGGCCAGCCCGATCACCGCCGCCACCAGGTACAGCACCCGGTACCCGCCGAGGTAGGTCACGATCGGCGCGGCCAGGGCGGGGGCCGCGACCTGCGGCAGGGCGTTGGCCACGTTGATCACGCCGAGGTCCTTGCCCCGGTCCAGCGCCTTCGGCAGGACGTCCGTCATCAGCGCGAAGTCGACGGAGGTGAACACGCCGAAGCCGACGCCGAGCACGGCCGCCGCCACGATCGCGCCGGGCCAGGTCTGCCAGCCGGCCAGGGCCGCCGTCGCCACCGCCATCAGCACGCCCGACCAGACGACGAACGGCTTGCGCCGGCCCACCCGGTCCGACCAGGCGCCGCCGGCCACGACCGTCGCCATCAGCGTCAGGCTGTTGACGGCGGTCAGGACCAGCACGCCCCGGCCGGGGTCGGCGTAGCGCAGGCGGTCGCGCAGGTAGTACAGGAGGTACAGCAGGACGAGGGAGTTGCTGAGGTTGATCAGGAAGCGGGTCAGCCAGGCCCAGCCGAGGTCGGGGTGGCGGCGCGGGCTCAGCCAGAACCCCGCCAGGAACGACCGCCACGACCACGCCGGCCGGTCCGCCCGCGCCAGCCGCAGATCCGGGTGGCGCAGGACGTACGGCAGCACCCCCGCCGCCGCGCACACCGCGCACGCCGTGTACCCGGCGCCGATCCCGCCCGCCGCCGTGGCGAGGCCCGTGCCGCCGACCACGCCCAGGATCTGCGCCGCCCCCAGCCAGCCGCCCACGGCACCCCGCTGGAGCCGGGGCACCCGGTCCGGTACGGCCGCCGTCACCGCCGCGAACGCCGCGTTCAGGGTCAGCTGCACCAGGCCCCAGGCCCCCGCCATGGACCACACCCCGCCCGCCCGCGCGAGCAGCAGCAGGGACACCGCGCCGCCCGCCGCCCCGCCCACGATCCACGGCGTACGGCGGCCCCGGCGGGCCGTCGTACGGTCGGACAGCGCGCCGAAGAGCGGGTTGGCGAGGAGTGAGACCACCGCGCCGGCGCCGGTCACCCAGGCCAGCAGCGTCTCCTTGGACATTCCGGAGCCGGGTGCGAAGTCCTTCGCCTGGGAGGCGAGCAGGATCTGCAGCGGGCCGAACCAGCCGACCCAGATCGCCCCGTTGGCCAGCGCCAGGGCCGCCGTCCAGCCCCGGCCGACGGGTTCGACGGGCTCGGCCAGGGCGGCGGCCGGAGTGCCGGCGGGACCGCCGGCCGTGGTCATCTCCGGGCCCGCAGCAGGTCCCGGAACCAGTGGTAGGAGGCCTTCGGGGTGCGCTTCAGCGTCTCGTAGTCCACGTGCACCAGGCCGAAGCGGCGCGCATATCCCTCGGCCCACTCGAAGTTGTCCATCAGGGACCACACGAAGTAGCCGCGCACGTCCACGCCGGCCTCCATCGCAGCGCGCAGGGCGCGGATGTGGGCGTCCAGGTAGGCGATGCGGTCCTGGTCGTCGAGGCCGTCGTAGGAGCAGCCGTTCTCGGTGATGACGACCGGCGGCAGCTTGTCGCCGTACCTCTCGCGGAAGTCGCACAGCAGCTCGGTGAGGCCCTCCGGGACGACCGGCCAGCCGAAGTCGGTCACCGGGCGGCCCTCGATCTCCCGGACAGAGAAGGGAAGTTCGGCGGGCAGCAGCAGACCGCCGTACTCGCTGCCGGTGCCGCCGGGTGCGCCCACCCGTGTGGGCGCGTAGTAGTTGATCCCGTACCAGTCGACGGGCTCGGCGATGACCTTCAGGTCCTCCTGCACGTCGCCCGGCATCAACTCGCCCAGGCCGTCCGGGTAGGCGCCGAGGATGACCGGCTCGGCGAACAGGCGGTTGAGGAGGGCGTCGTAGAAGCCGGCCGCCTCGACGTCCGCCGGTTCGGCGGAGGCGGGCCAGGTGGGGCCGTGGGAGTTGGCGATGCCGACGTCCGTGGCCCCGGCCGCGCGCAGGGCCCGTACCGCGAGGCCGTGGGCGAGGAGCTGGTGGTGGGCGACCGGGAGCGCGTCGAACAGGAGCCGCCTGCCGGGGGCGTGGGCGCCGAGGGCGTGGCCCAGGAGGGTGTGCTCGGCGGGCTCGTTCAGGGTGATCCACTTGCTCACCCGGTCGCCGAGGCGCTCGGCCACCGCCGTCACGTGGTCGGCGAACCGGGCCGCCGTGTCCCGCTCCAGCCAGTCCAGGGAAGCGGGCAGGTCCCAGTGGAAGAGGGTGGGCACGGGCCGTACGCCCGCCGCGCACAGCTCGTCCACCAGGCGGTCGTAGAAGTCCAGTCCGCCGGGGGAGTTCGCGCGGGGCCAGGAGACCGAGAAGCGGTAGGCGTCCACGCCGAGGCCGGCGAGGAGGGCCACGTCCTCGCGGTAGCGGTGGTAGTGGTCGCAGGCCACCGCCGCCGTCGAACCGTCCTTCACCCGCCCCGGTCCGGCCGTGAACACGTCCCACACGGACGGTTCGCGCTCCTCGGCCGCCCCCTCGATCTGATGGGCCGAGGTCGAGACGCCCCACAGGAAGCCGTCCGGGAAACGGGGGATCGGGGCGGGTACCGGGCCGTCTGCGTCAGTCGCCATGGCCGGATCATCCTTACCCCCGGTAACAGAAGTCAACGCCCCGGCGGGAACCGGCGGTTACGCACCCTCCTTCAGTACCCGGGACACCAACTCCCTCTCGTCCCCGGTCAGTCGGGGATCGGCCGCGTACACCGTGCGGCCGTCCACGGTGATCTCGTACCGGAAGCCGTCCGGGACGCCGGCGGGCGGGGTGCCCTGGCCGGACGCGACGACGCGTTCGGCCAGGGCCTGCCATGCCGGGGCGTCGGGCCGGCCCGCGGTGTCCACCTCGGCCCGGCGCTCGATGCCCGCGAAACCGCCCGTGCGCCTCACTTGAATCCGCATGGGCCCAGTGTCCAGTACGTCGGCGCCGCCGTACTACAGCGTCCGCACCCCGACCTGTTCCCACGCCTTCTGCACGGCCTGGAGCTCGTCCCCGGCGCCGTACCGCTCCCGGGCCGCCTTCACCGTCAGCGTGGCGAAGTCGGCGAACAGCGCGTCCTGCTTGAGGTCGCCGCCGGTGAGCACGTCGTACCAGATCTGCCCGGCCTTCTCCCAGGAGTTGCCGCCGATGGCCGTGGCGACCAGGTAGAAGGCGTGGTTGGGGATGCCGGAGTTGATGTGCACGCCGCCGTTGTCGCGGCCGGTGCGGACATAGTGGTCCATGGTCGCCGGCTGCGGGTCCTTGCCGAGGTTCGGGTCGTCGTACGCCGTGCCCGGGGCCTTCATCGAGCGCAGGGCGGTGCCGTGGATGCCCGGCGCGAGCAGCCCGGCGCCGATCAGCCAGTCGGCCTCGGCGGCGGTCTGGCCGAGCGTGTACTGCTTGATCAGCGAGCCGAAGACGTCCGAGACGGACTCGTTGAGCGCGCCGGACTGGCCGAAGTACTCCAGGTTCGCGGTGTGCTGGGTGACGCCGTGGGTCAGCTCGTGGCCGATGACGTCGACCGGGAGGGTGAAGTCGAGGAAGACCTGGCCGTCGCCGTCGCCGAACACCATCCGCTCGCCGTTCCAGAAGGCGTTGTCGTAGCCCTCGCCGAAGTGCACGGTGGCGTCCAGCGGCAGCCCGTCGCCGTCGATCGAGTGCCGGCCGTACGCCTTGAGGTACAGCTCGAAGGTGGCGCCGAGGCCCGCGTAGGCGCGGTTGACGGTGGCGTCGGAGCCCGGGTCGGAGCCCTCCTCGCGGACCTTGGTGCCGGGCAGGTCCTGGGTGTGGTGGGCGTCGTAGATGGTGCGGTGCGGCTGGTCGGCGGCGGCGCCCGCGGGAGCGGCGACGGAGGGTGCGCCGATGACCGTGGTCAGGCGGCGCTTGGTGCGCTGGAAGGCGTCGTGCTCCAGGGACCGGCGGGCCGGGCCGGAGAGCGCGGAGTCCTCGGCTTGCGCGAGCTTGTCGAGGAGGTGCGGTGGCACGATCGTGCAGAAGACGGGCTCGAAGCCCCCGTTGGTGGTCATGTCCCGCACCATCGCACTCAGTGATCCTGATGTCACTAGCTGCCACCATGATTGGTGAAATACCGGGACAGGGAGCGCGACGCTCCGTGACGATGTGGTAGGGCGATGTGGTACAGCGCACTTTTTGTCCCTTTTGCGGCCACGGTCCCGCATACTGATACGCGTCCCCCGGGTCCGGGGCGGCTCGGCTAGGCTGCGACGCATCATGCGTTTCGGGCTGCTTCTCCTTAGCTGCCGCGGCGAGGGCCTGTAGTCACAAGGCCGACTCCCTCCCCGCGGAGCTTTGGCGTTGCGTCGTCGGCCGTCCACCCGGACATCCGGATCTCCGGACACCCTGAGGAGCCCACGCACCATGGCCAACCGCCAGCAGCCCAGTGCCCTGCCGATCCACAAGTACGGCCGCTACGAGCAGGTCGACATCCCGGACCGCACCTGGCCGAACCAGCGGATCACCGCCGCCCCCCGCTGGCTCTCCACCGACCTGCGCGACGGCAACCAGGCCCTGATCGACCCCATGTCGCCCGAGCGCAAGCGCCGGATGTTCGACCAGCTGGTCAAGCTGGGCTACAAGGAGATCGAGGTCGGCTTCCCCGCCTCCGGCCAGACCGACTTCGACTTCGTGCGCTCGATCATCGAGGAAGAGGGCGCGATCCCGGACGACGTCACCATCTCCGTGCTGACCCAGGCCCGCGAGGACCTGATCGAGCGGACCGTGGAGTCCCTGAAGGGCGCCAAGCGGGCCACCGTCCACCTGTACAACGCGACGGCTCCCGTGTTCCGGCGCGTGGTCTTCCGCGGCTCCAAGGACGACATCAAGCAGATCGCCGTCGACGGCACCCGCCTGGTGATGGAGTACGCCGAGAAACTGCTGGGCCCCGAGACCGAGTTCGGCTACCAGTACAGCCCCGAGATCTTCACCGACACCGAGCTGGACTTCGCCCTGGAGGTCTGCGAGGCGGTCATGGACGTCTGGCAGCCCGGCCCGGACCGCGAGATCATCCTCAACCTGCCCGCCACCGTGGAGCGTTCGACCCCCTCCACGCACGCGGACCGCTTCGAGTGGATGCACCGCAACCTGACCCGCCGCGAGTACGTCTGCCTGTCCGTCCACCCGCACAACGACCGCGGTACGGCCGTGGCCGCCGCCGAGCTGGCGCTGATGGCCGGCGCCGACCGCGTCGAGGGCTGCCTGTTCGGGCAGGGTGAGCGCACCGGCAACGTCGACCTGGTCACCCTGGGCATGAACCTGTTCTCGCAGGGCGTCGACCCGCAGATCGACTTCTCCGACATCGACGAGATCCGTCGTACGTGGGAGTACTGCAACCAGATGGAGGTCCACCCGCGCCACCCGTACGTGGGCGACCTGGTCTACACGTCCTTCTCCGGCTCCCACCAGGACGCCATCAAGAAGGGCTTCGACGCGATGGAGGCCGACGCGAAGGCCAGGGGCGTCACCGTCGACGACATCGAGTGGGCGGTCCCGTACCTGCCGATCGACCCGAAGGACGTCGGCCGCTCCTACGAGGCCGTGATCCGCGTCAACTCCCAGTCCGGCAAGGGCGGTATCTCCTACGTCCTGAAGAACGACCACAAGCTGGACCTGCCGCGCCGGATGCAGATCGAGTTCTCCAAGCTCATCCAGGTGAAGACGGACGCCGAGGGCGGCGAGATCACGCCGAAGGAGATCTGGGCGGTCTTCCAGGACGAGTACCTGCCGAACCCGGACAACCCGTGGGGCCGCATCCAGGTCAGGACCGGCCAGTCGACGACGGACACCGACGGCGTGGACACCCTGACCGTCGAGGCGACGGTCGACGGCGAGGACACGGTCCTGACCGGTTCCGGCAACGGTCCGATCTCGGCCTTCTTCGACGCCCTGGAGTCCATCGGCATCGACGTACGCCTGCTGGACTACCAGGAGCACACGATGAGCGAGGGCGCCTCCGCGCAGGCCGCCTCCTACATCGAATGCGCGATCGACGGCAAGGTCCTGTGGGGCATCGGCATCGACGCGAACACGACGCGTGCGTCGCTGAAGGCCGTCGTCTCCGCGGTGAACCGCGCCGCCCGCTGACCGCTCCGACCGGGCCTTTCGGCGCCCTGACCGCTGTATACGGCGGCCAGGGCGCCGTCGTTTATCGGCCATCGCCCCGCTCGGGTCACGGACAGGTCTCTTCCGGGGTACTGACTCAGCCTGCGTGATGTGGCTAACATCACGCCAGCGCGGCGATGTTGCCGTGCGGTTACGGAGGTGCGACGTGCTGCCAGTACGGGGACGAGACGGCCAGGCCCTGCGCTTCCTGGGCACACGCACCGCATGGACACCGATCGGGGACGGCGAGTTCTTCTGCCCCGGCTGCGGAGGCGACCGCAACTACCAGCGGCTCACCGGGCGCCGCCGGCTCACCCTGCTCGGGGTGCCCCTGCTGCCGCGCGGCACGGCCGGACCGGTCGTGGAGTGCGCCGCCTGCCGCCAGCACTACGGCACCGACGTCCTCGACCACCCCACCACGCGCCGCTTCTCCGCGATACTCCGCGACGCCGTGCACACCGTCGCCCTCGCCGTGCTCGCCGCGGGCGGCACCTCCTCCCGTGCGGCGCTGGAGACGGCCGCCACCGCCGTGCGCGCGGCCGGCTTCGACGGCTGCACCGAGGACCAGCTGGCCGCCCTGGTCGAGGCCCTCGCCGCCGACACCGGCCGGGTCCTCGGCGGGGAGTGCGGCACGAGCCTGACCATAGAGCTGCACGAGGCCCTGGACCCGCTCGCCCCGCACCTCGCGCCGGCGGGCCGCGAGTCCCTGCTCCTCCAGGCCGCCCGCATCGCCCTCGCCGACGGCCCCTACACCCCCGCCGAACGCGACGCCCTCAGCACGGTCGGCGCGGCCCTGACCATCTGCGCCGACGACGTCACCCGCCTCCTGGCCGCCGCCCGCACACCGTCCTGACCGGCCCGCCTCCGGTCCGGTCCCACGGATCGCCTGATCGGGCGGTTCCCGCGGGTTCCCCGGCGGCCGGGACGGGGGCCCGAGGGGCCGGCGCGGCCGGGGTTCCGGGAGCCGGACCCGGGCGGGTGCGGTCCCGGTGTCGCCCGTACGAGGGATCCTCGGGACGAATCGGGACCGATGGTTCCGGGGAGCATGGGTAGGTGACACCGAAGAGCCGCACCCTGCTCACCGCCCTCGCGCTCCTCACCTCGCTCGCCGCCCGCCCGCCCGCCCACGCGGCCTCCGCCTCCGGCTGCGTCTCCTCGGAGCCGTACGTGTCGGGGAAGGGCGGCTATCACACGTACCGCATCCCGGCCGTGGTCAGGACGCGGGACGGCACGATCCTGGCCTTCGCCGAGGGCCGGCACGACAGCGCGGGCGACACCGGGGACATCGACGTCGTGCTGCGCCGCTCCACCGACGGCGGCTGCACCTGGGGCCCGCTGACCGTGGTGACCGCGGGCCACGGGGACACCCGGGGCAACCCGGCGCCGGTCCTGGACCCCCGCACCGGCGCCGTCATCCTCGTGACCTGCGGCAACAGCGGTTCGGTGACCGAGGAGCAGATCATGCGCGGTGAGGTCCCGGACGAGCGGGGCCGCCGGGTGTTCGTCCAGCGCAGCGGGGACGGCGGCCGGCACTTCACGCCCCCGGTGGACATCACCGCGCAGGTGAAGCGGCCCGGCTGGCGCTGGTACGCCACCGGCCCCGGCCACGCGGTGGTCCTCACCCGGGGCCCGCGCTCCCCCCGAGGGGGGACCCCCAGCCGCCTGCTGGTCCCGGCCAACCACTCCGCCGCCCCGCCCGCCGGGTCCTCCGACACCGGCCAGGAACCCAGGTACTACGGCGGCCACGCCCTCTACAGCGACGACGGCGGTCGCACCTGGCACCTCGGTTTCGTCGACGCCACCTACGACGGCGTGACCAACACCAACGAAACGAGCGCCACCCAGCTCCCCGACGGCCGCCTCTACTTCAGCGCCCGCGACCAGAAGGGCAGCGCGCCCGGCAACCGCCTCGACACCTACTCCTCCGACGGCGGCGCCACCCTGGACCGCCCGTACGCCGTCCAGCCCACGCTGGACGACGTCCCCATGGTCCAGGGCAGCGTCCTCCAACTCCACGGGCCCGGTGCCCCGTTGGTGTTCGCCGCGCCCTCCGTACCGACCGCCCGCCGCGCCCTGGCCCTGTGGACGAGCACGGACGCCGGCCGCACCTTCACCCGGCTGCTCACCCTCTCGGACCGCCCGGCCGCCTACTCCGACCTCGTCCAGCTCGGCCACGCCACAGTCGGCGTCCTGTACGAGACGGGCACCGCGCACGCCTACGACACGCTGGAGTTCCGTCGAGTGACGATCCCCTAGAGCAGGCCGGCCGCCGCCAGGAACTTCCCCACCCGCTCGACCTCCTCCCCGGACAGCGGCACCTGCGGCTCCGCCGTGACCGCGCAGTCGATGACGCCCCGCAGATGCAGCGCGGCCTTGAACGCGCCCAGCGCCGACGAACTGCCGCCCATCCGCGCCGGATCCCCGACCCCGACCATCCCGAACAGCGCGCACAGCCGCTCCTGTTCGGTCCGCGCCCCGTCCCAGTCGCCGGCCCGGCACATCCGGTACAGCCGGACGTACCCGTGCGGGTCGACGTTGGCCAGCCCCGGCACGGCCCCGTCGGCGCCCAGCGCCAGCGCGGAGTCCACGATCAGCTCAGAGCCGGTCAGCACGCTGAACCCGGTGTGCGCCCGAGCCCCGGTGACGACCTCGCGGAAGGCGCCCAGGTCCCCGCTGGAGTCCTTGATCCCGGCCAGCACCCCGTCGCCGGCCAGCCCCAGCACCAGGTCGGCGGGAAGCTTGGTGTGCACGGCGACGGGAATGTCGTAGGCGATGACCGGCACCGCGGACGCGGCGGCGATCCGGCGGTAGTGGTGGACGATCTCGGAACGGTGGGTGCGGGCGTAGAACGGGGCGGTGACGACGACCGCCTGCGCACCGGCCGCCGTCACGGCCCTGACGTGGTCCAGGACGCGCGGGGTGGTCATGTCGATCGCGCCGGCGAGGACGGGCAGTCCGCCGCCCACATGGCCGACGACCGCCTCCACGACCTGCCGGCGCTGCCGGTCCGTCAGGAACGCCGCCTCGGAGGTGGACCCGAGCAGGAACAGCCCGTGCACCCCACCGTCCACCAGATGGTCGACCAGCCTGAGCAACGAGGGGACGTCCACCTCGCGCTCCGGTGTCAGGGGCGTGCAGACGGGCGGGACGACACCGCTCAGCGGGACGGGGAACGTCATTCAGGGCTCCTGGCGTGCTAGGTCGCGAGTCGACTGGTCCTCCTCGACAGGATGGTGGCAGCGGTAGCGGTGTCCGGGCCGTGACGCGGCCGAGAAGTCCGGCATCACCCGCGCACACAGCCCGTCCGCCTTCCAGCAGCGGGTGCGGAACGGGCAGCCGCTCGGCGGCCGGGTCGCCGACGGCACCGGACCGGTCAGCGGGATCGGGTCGAGGGGGTCCAGCAGGCCGGGCGTGGCGGAGAACAGGGCACGCGTGTACGGGTGCCGGGCGGCGTCGGTGACCCGGTCGGCCGGGGTCTCCTCGACGATCCGGCCCAGGTACATGGTGATCACCCGGTCGCTCATCCGCCGTACCGTCTGGATGTCGTGCGAGACGAACACCAGGGCCAGGCCGAGGCGCTCCTTCAGGTCCAGCAGGAGGTTCAGGATCTGCGCGCGCACCGACACGTCCAGGGCGCTGGTCGGCTCGTCGGCGACGACCAGGGCCGGGTCCAGGGCGAGCGCGCGGGCGATGGCGACGCGCTGCCGCTGCCCGCCGGAGAGCTGTCCGGGCAACGCGTCCGCCAGGGCGCGGGGCAGACCGACCAGGGCCATCAACTCCCTGACTCTCTCCTCCCGTTCGCCCCTGGTGCCACGGTCGTGCACGTCCAGCGGGTCGCGCAGGATCCGCCGCACCGTGAGCCGCCGGTTCAACGCGGTCGACGGGTCCTGGAAGACCATCCCCACGCCCGCGCCGACGGTGGCCCGGCGCTCGGCGGGCGGCATCGCCCACAGGTCACGGCCCTGGAACGCCACTGTCCCGGAGGCCGGCCGCTGGACGCCCACCAGCACCCTGGCCAGCGTCGACTTCCCGCACCCGGACTCGCCGACCACGCCCACCGTCTCGCCGGCGGCCACGGCGAGACCGGCTCCGGTCAGGGCGTACACCCGGTCGCGCCTCAGCAGCCCGCCGCTGCGGGCCCTGTGCACCACATGGACGTCCCGGACCTCCGCGACGGCGTTCACTGCACCACCTCGTCTTCCACGGGTACCGCCGGGTGGTGGCAGGCGGCCGTGTGGGTGGCCGTACCGGCGAGGACCGGGGCGCTCTGGTGGCACACCCGCGTCGCCAGCGGGCAGCGGTCGGCGAAGCGGCAGCCCGCCGGGAAGTGGGCCGGGGCCGGTACGACTCCCCTGATCTGCGTCATCCGTTCCTCGGCCGACTCCAGTGACAGCACGCTGCCCAGCAGACCGCGCGTGTAGTGGTGGGCCGGTGCGGCCACCAGGTCGGCGGTCACCCCGCTCTCCACGATCTGCCCGCCGTACATCACCACCACCCGGTCGGTGACGTCGGCGACCAGCGCCAGGTCGTGCGAGACCAGGATCAGCGCGAAGCCGAGCTCCTCGCGCAGCCGCAGCAGCAGCTCCATCACCTGGGCCTGCACGGTGACGTCCAGGGCGGTCGTCGGCTCGTCGGCGACGATCAGGCTCGGGTCGCGGGAGAGGGCCATGGCGATCAGCACGCGCTGGCGCTGGCCGCCGGAGAGTTCGTGCGGGTAGCTGCGCAGGGTGCGGTCGGGGTCCAGACCGACCAGTGCCAGGAGCTCGCGCGGACCGCGGCGCCCACCGCGCCGGACGAGCTGCCTCAGCTGGGCACGGATGGTCATCGCCGGGTTCAGCGAGGACAGGGCGTCCTGGTGGACCATCGCCATCTCGTGCCCGAGCAGCCGCCGCCGTACCCGCATCGGCTCGGCGAGCAGGTCACGCTGCCGGAACCGCACCCGGCCGCCGATGCGCGCCCCCCTCGGCTGCAACCCCATGACCGTGAGCGCGGTCAGCGACTTCCCGCAGCCCGACTCGCCCACCAGACCGAGTACTTCGCCGGGGTACACCTCGAAGCCGACCCCGGCCACGATGTCCACGCCCCGGTGCCGGTCCGGGAAGCCGATGGTGAGGTCCTCCACGGCGAGCACCGGCTGACCGGAGGGGGCGGGGCGGGGCCGGGCCCGGGACCGCAGCCGCCGGGCCGCTTCGGCGAGGCCGGGCAGCGGGAGCACCTCACCGCTGCCGGGCTCCGGCGCCCGAAGCCGGTCCCGGGGCGCCGCCACCTCGCGGGCCGCCGGTGCCGCCCACGCGTCGGAGACGCCCTCGGAGAGGATGTTCAGCGACAGCACGGTCAGCAGGATCAGCAGCCCCGGAAAGACGGTCGCCCACCAGCCGCCGGTCAGCACCATGTTCTTGCCGTCGGCGATGACACTGCCCCAGGACGGGTCCGGCGGTCGCACCCCGGCTCCGATGAAGGACAGCGACGCCTCGAACACGATCGCCTCGGCGACCTGGACCGTGCAGAAGACGAGCACGGGGGCGGCGCAGTTGACGGCCACGTGCCGCAGCACGATGTGCGCGGTACGGGCGCCGATCACCCGTTCCGCCGTGACGTAGTCCTCGCCGTACTGGTCGAGGACGTTCGCCCGTACGACCCGGGCGACGGGCGGCGTGAACAGGAAGGCGATGGCGCAGATCAGCACGCCGATCCCACCGCCGAACACGGCGACCAGCACAGCCGCGAGCGCGATCCCCGGGAACGCCATCACCACGTCCAGGCAGCGCATCAGCGTCTCGTCGACCGCCTTGCGGGAGGTGGCGGCCACCGCTCCGACGACGGCGCCCACGACCAGGGCGAGACCGGTGGCGCCCAGCCCGATCGCCAGCGACCAGCGGGCCCCGTACATCAGCCGGCTGAGGACGTCCCGGCCGAGGCTGTCCTGCCCGAGCCAGTGCGCGGCGGACGGATGCCCGCTGCCGCCGACCGGGTCCTGCTGGTCGAGCGGGTCGTCCGGGGCGAGGAGCGGAGCGAGTACGGCGACGAGGACGACGAGGGCCAGGAAGCAGACGGCGGCCTTCGACGGCATCGGCAGCCGACGCCGGCCGGGCAGCCGGACGCCGGGCCGGGTGAGCCGCTCGGTGAGGCGCGCACGCGTGAGCATCAGGCCGCCCTCAGACGTGGGTTGACGAGGAGGTAGAGGATGTCGATGACGAGGTTCACGACGACGAACCCGGTGGCCGTGGTGAGGACCACCCCTGGACGACGGCCGGATCGCCGTTCTGCACGGCGTCGATCATCAGCTTGCCCATGCCGGGCAACGAGAAGATCGTCTCGATGACGACGGCACCTCCGAGCAGATAGCCGACCCGCAGGCCGAGCACGGTCAGGGGATTGACGAGGGCGTTGCGCAGGACGTTCCGGCCGACCACGACGCGGGGCGGCAACCCGCTCCCGACGGCCGTACGGACATAGTCCTTGTCCAGTTCCTCCACGACGGAGGTGCGCACGATCCTGGTGAGCTGGGCGGCCACCGGCAGCGAGAGCGCGAGGGCGGGCAGCGCCATGGTCTTCAGCCAGCCGGTCACGGAGTCGGCCGGGTTGACGTAACCGCCGGTCGGGAACCAGCCCCGGTCCACCGCCAGGTACTGGATCATCAGCAGCGCCAGCCAGAACCCGGGCGCGGCCACTCCGACCAGCGAGACCACCCGGATGACCTGGTCCGGGACCCGGTCCCGGTACACGGCCGCCGTGACCCCGCCCGCCAGCGCCAGCACCACCGCGAGGGCCAGGCCCAGGAAGGTCAGCTGGAGGGTGAGCGGAAGCGCGGTGGTGACCTGGTCGACCACCGGGGCCCGGGTCAGGGCGCTGGTGCCGAGGTCGCCGTGGAGCAGAGCGCCGACGAAGTGGACGTACCGCACGGGCAGCGGGTCGAGCAGCCCGTTGCGCTCCCGGAAGTCGTGCAACTGCTGCGGCGTCGGATTCGCCCCCTGGAAGAACGCGGACGCCGGGTCGACGTCCGAGAACCGCATCACCAGGAACACGAACAGCACGATCCCGAGCAGCAGCGGCACGAGCAGTGCGACGCGTCGGAGCAGGATCCGTACGACGGCTGTCATGCCGCTAGGCCCAGCCGGCCTGGAGAAGGCTGATGCCGGGGTACGGCTGTGCCCTTATCCCGCTGAGCTTGTGCGGGTCCCACGCCGTCATCAGCTCGTTGTGGACGACCGGGTAGAGCACGGCCTGCTCGGCGACCACGTCGATGTAGTCCTGGATCATCGTCTTCTTCTTCGCCGGGTCCGGCTCCCGGGTCGCCCGGTCCATGTCCCTGAAGAGCTGCTTGGCGACGGGATCGCCGGCCCACCGGGTGTACCCCATCCACAGGTTCTGCGGCCCGTAGTTGTAGTGCATGATCAGATCGGCGTCGAGACCGAACTGGTTGGGGTTGGAGGCGGCGGCGACGACCTGGTAGTCCTGCCTCTGGTCCATCTTGGTGAAGACGGCGGTGGTCTCCTGCGGCGCGAGGGTCGTCTCCACGCCGACCGCGTCCCAGGACGATTTGATGGTCGGCAGGCAGTCGACGATCCAACTGACGTTGACCGCGAGGACGTCGACCTTGAGACCGCTGACTCCGGCGGCCTTGAGCAGGGCTCTCGCCTTCTCGGGGTCGTGGTCGTAGACGGTCTTGGCCCGCCGGTGGGCGGGGTTGCCCTCGTTGAGGAACGAGGAGGCGGGCTTTCCGTGCCCCTTGAGGGCGACGTGCACCATCTTGTCGGTGTCGATGGCGTAGTGGAGGGCCTGCCGCACCCGGACGTCGTCGAACGGCTTGTGCCGGGTGTTGAACATCAGGAAGAGGTTGTTCATCCCGGCGCCGCCCGCGACCTTCAGCCCGCCCTGCTCCAGGCGGGCGATGTTGGCGTACGGGATGTTGTCCGCGATCTGCGCACCGGCGCCGGTCCCGGAGATCTTCGCGACGCGGGAGGCGGCGTCCACGATGGTCAGCCAGTTCATACGCCGGAAGGCCGGCTTGCGGGGTCCGTTGTAGCCGGCGAACGCCTCGAAGACGGTGTTGGACTTCGGATGGTGCGCGGTCTGCCGGTACGGTCCCGAGCCCACGGCCAGCCCCCTGACGGCGTCGTCCCAGGCGCCGGGCCGGGAGAAGACGTGCTTGGGCATGATCTTGGCCAGGGTGAGCCGGGAGAGCCCGTCGGGGAAGGGGAACTCGAGGAGGAGCTCGACGGTGCGGGAGTCGACCTTCTCGACGCCGCCGAGCCAGCCGGCGAAGAAGCCCTTGGCGAGCGTCTGGGTCTTCGGGTCGAGGATCCGGTCGAAGACGAACACGACGTCGTCGGCGGTGACGGGCTTGCCGTCGTGGAAGGTCGCGCCGGGGCGGAGGGTGAACCGCCAGGTGGTGGCGCCTGCGTCCGCGGGCACCTCGGTGGCGAGCGCCGGATACGGCACCCGGGTGATCGGGTCGGTGTCCAGCAGCCCCTCGTAGATGTGGTTGTTCGCGGCCATCGCGAACGCCGACGCCGTCTGTGCCGGATCCCAGCTGCCGTCGTTGCCGTAGCCGATCACGGCGGTCAGCGTCCGGTCCTTGCCGCTGCCGCCCCCGGTGTCGTTCGTGGACTCCGGCCCGGCGGAGCAGGCGGCCAGTGCGGACGGCAGAGCGGCGGTCAGGCCGAGCGCACCGGCGCCTTTCAGGAAGGTCCGCCGGTGCGGGGCCGGCATGTCGCGGGTCACGTCGTCACGCACGGGTCCTCCAGCGAGGTCGGGGAAGGGGAGGAGAGGTACGACGTCCTACGTCCGGTTGGTGAGCGTGACCATAGGAGGGCCCCCAGGGGTGGTCAAGGGCACGCACACGAATGGCGTAGCCGCCACAGGTCGCACCAATGGCCCGGGGGCGGCGTCAGGCGTCAACTTCGCGTGGGAGAGCCGGTGTTACGGCTTATGATGTCGCGTCTACGACAGCAAGAGAGAAGGGTCTGCGCGTGGACGCAGAGCTGATGACGCTCGCCTCGACGGCCGGTACGACCGTGGTCACGCTGCTGACCACCGACGCGTGGGAGAGGGCCAGGACAGCGGTCGCCGCCCTGTGGGGGCGCGCCTGTCCCGACCGGGCCGAGACCGTCGAGGCCGAGCTGCTGGAAACGCGGGAACTGCTGCTCGGCACGGGCGAGCGGACGGGTTCCGGCACCCCGGGATTCGACGAGGGGATCGCCGAGTGGCGCGGCAGGTTCCGCCGGCTGCTCACCACGCAACCGGAGTTCGCCCAGGAGGTGCGCCGCATCCTCGACGAGGAACTGGTCCCCGCACTGCCCGCGCCGGCCCAGGCCGCACCCGTCGTCTTCCACGCCAACCCGACCGGAAACGCCCGCGTCTACCAGGCCGGCCGTGACCAGAACTTCCACGAGCGATGACCGAGAGACCGTCACCCACTGAGGGGCCCGGCGCGTCGGCGTCCTTCAACTCCTCGCCGTCGGACACCGGCCGGGCCTATCAGGCCGCCGGAAACCAGCACTTCCACGAGCACCACTACCACGGGCCGGTGACTCACCCCGCCCCCGCGGCGGCCCGCCCGGCCAGGGGCAGGCTGGCACTGTTCTGGGGCGTCTCCACCGCCGTCGTCCTGCTGGCCGCGCTGGCCGGCGGCGGCACATGGCTGTGGCTGGACCAGAGGTCGCCCGGCGCCACCGCGGGCGGCAAGGCCCCGCACTCCGCGGGCCCGTCCGCCGCCGGCTCGCCGTCGGCCTCCCCCTCCGCGAAGACGCACAGCGCCCCACCCAAGGCCGACACCACCACGAAGCGCTCCACCCCGCCGGAGGACCCGATCCCCGGCACGCACGGCTCCGCCCCCGTGTCGGCGGCCCCGCCGAATCCGGCGGATCCCAAGAACTGCCGGCCCTGGACCGCGGTGCTGGAGCTGCCCGACGTCAAGGTCCGCCCTTGTTGGCGGCGCGACGGCTCACGCGTCTACATGATCGGGGAGTGGCAGACCACACAGGGCGCGGAAACGGTGGACGTCTATCTCTGGCTGAAGGACGCGAGCGGCAAAGCGGTCTTCCCGCAAACTCGGGCCCTCGCCTACCGCGGCCAGGGCGCCTACCCCGCGAACTCACCCGAGCAGCAGTGGCAACAGGCGCAGGTGGGCATCAACCTGGTCCAGGGAGCCCGGTACACGGTGTGCCTCAGCGTGTACCCCGCCGGTTCTTCTCCACCGCCGAACATCACGAACGCGAACGTGAAGGGGTTCCAGAAGGACTTCACCTACTGAACGGTGGTGGGCGGTGGCTCAGGGTTCCAGGGCGCCGATGAACTCGGTCCACGCGGACGCCCCGATCACGAGCACCGCACCACCGGGCACCTTGCTGTCCCGGACCGGCACGACACCGGGGACTCCGTCGGCGACCTCGACGCAGTTGCCGCCCTCGCCGTTGCTGTACGTGCTCTTGCGCCAACGAGCGTTGCTCAGGTCGTACTGGTGCATCGTCTGTAGTCCTCAGCCGCCGACTCGATCAAGGTGAGGGACGCCTTCGGCGACAACGCGGCGACCCTGAGCAGATCGTAGGCGCGCTGTGCCCGCTTCACCACGGCTGGACCGTCCATCAACGTGCCCGAAAACGATGTCTCTGTATAGGCGACCGGCGGCGCGTCCTCGAAGTCCATGAGCCGCAAGTCACCCGTCATCGACGCGTGTGCCCCCGCCGCGTACGGAATCACCGTCACCCACACCGTCCGCTCCCGCATCAGCCCTGCAACGTGGTCCAGTTGCTCCGCCATCTCCCGCCGGCCGCCCACCGGGATGCGCAGGACGTTCTCGTGCAGGATCGCCCAATACTCGGGCCTTGTAGCGTCCTTGAGGATGTGTGCCCGCTCCAGGCGAGCCGTGACGATGTCCTCGACGTACTCGTCCGTGACGAACGGATTGGCGGCGAGCGTGACTGCCTCCGCGTATGCCTTCGTCTGCAGCAGACCCGGCACCACAGTCGGCGCGAACTCGCAGATCCGCGTCGCCACCCGCTCCAGCTCCACGACCTCCGCGAAGTACTCCGCGTACCGGCGGTCGTCGATCAGCTTCCTGCACAGGCGCTCGAAAATACCGTCGGTTTGCAGGGCCTCGTCGATCCGCTGGGCGATATCCAGCTGAGGTTTTCGAATGGCCTGCTCGAACTGTCCGATGTAAGCACCGGAGACGAAGACGCGCGCCCCCAGCTCCACCTGGGTGAATCCGGCGTCTTCCCGGCGCCTCTTCAGCTCCGTGCCGAAGAACTCCCATACCGCCTGCCGTGAACCGCTGGTCACAGCCAACCCCCTTTGCCTGCCTCGTGCTTGTAGGGCGCAGACTCCTTCCGAGTGTAGTGGCGGAGAGTCACCCTGGATGTGCGAAGCGTGAAACGCGAAAAGGATGGGGAGCACGGTGACGGCGCGACGGACCACACACTCGGCATTGTGTGTCGAAGAGGCGGAGGACACGTTGGAGGAATTGCGGTCGGCTCTCGGGGAGGCCGGGATCGTGCTGCCGTCACTCGGACTGGATCCGGTGAGTCTCGCGCGGGAGGCGCCCTGTCCCTTGGTCGAACTGGGACGGTGTTCCGTGGACACCGCACGGCTGCTCGCGGCTGTCCTGACGGGAGTGGCCCGGTGAAGCCGCCCATCGGCAGCCACGCCCTCGACACCGGGTCCGGGCGGGTCGGGATCGTCATGGGGCACGAGGGGCCCTACATCCAGCTGAGGCCGTACGGCGGGGGCCGGGAGTGGGACGCCGAGCCCGGTGCCGTACGGCCGGCCACCCCCGCCGAGCGGATCAGCGCGGAGACGGCGTACGCGAACGCCCGCAGTCGGGGTGAGGTGCCCTAGGCGCGCCGGACGTCCGGCCGAGGCGGCCCGGCCACGCGCACCCATGGGCGAGAATGGGTCCCATGAGTCTGTTCCGCGACGACGGCATCGTGCTGCGCACCCAGAAGCTGCAGAAGCTGGGTGAGGCGGACCGGATCATGCTGTGCTGTCCCGGGGGACAACCCCCGGACCCCCGGCCGGCCGGAAGCGAGGGTCGGCTGTGAGTCTCTTCCGGGATGACGGCATCGTTCTGCGGACCCAGAAACTCGGCGAAGCGGACCGGATCATCACGCTGCTCACGCGGGGGCATGGGCGGGTGCGGGCCGTGGCCCGGGGGGTGCGGCGGACGAAGTCCAAGTTCGGGGCCCGGCTGGAACCCTTCTCCCACGTCGACGTGCAGTTCTTCGCGCGGGGGAGTGAGCTGATCGGACGCGGGCTGCCGTTGTGTACGCAGAGTGAGACCATCGCTCCGTACGGCGGCGGGATCGTCACCGACTACGCCCGCTACACCGCCGGGACGGCCATGCTGGAGACCGCCGAGCGGTTCACCGACCACGAGGGGGAGCCGGCCGTGCAGCAGTATCTGCTGCTGGTGGGCGCCCTGCGGACGCTCGCCCGGGGGGAACACGCCCCCCATCTCGTGCTCGACGCCTTTCTGCTGCGCTCCCTGGCCGTCAACGGGTATGCCCCGAGTTTCACCGACTGTGCGAAGTGCGGCATGTCCGGGCCGAACCGGTTCTTCTCCTTGGCCTCCGGCGGCTCCGTCTGCGTCGACTGCCGGGTGCCCGGGAGTGTCGTACCGTCCCCGCAGACCCTGGTGCTCCTCGGGGCGCTGCTTACGGGAGACTGGGAGACGGCGGACGCGTGCGAGGCCCGGTACGTCCGCGAGGGCAGCGGGCTGGTGTCCGCCTACCTGCACTGGCATCTGGAGCGCGGGCTGCGTTCGCTCAGGTACGTCGAGAAGTAAGAGGGAGACGAGAAGCACATGGTCGTACGCGGGATCCTGGGGCGCCACCGGCGCGAGTACAAGGCGCCGGAGCCGCATCCGTCCGGTGCGCGTGCGCCCAGGCTCCCCGGCGAGCTGGTGCCGAACCACGTGGCCATCGTCATGGACGGCAACGGGCGGTGGGCAAAGGAGCGGGGCCTGCCGCGCACGGAAGGACACAAGGTCGGCGCCGAGCGGGTGCTCGATGTCCTCCAGGGGTCCATCGAGATCGGTGTGCGCAACATCTCCCTGTACGCCTTCTCCACCGAGAACTGGAAGCGGTCGCCCGACGAGGTCCGCTTCCTGATGAACTTCAACCGCGACTTCATCCGGAAGACCCGCGACCAGCTCGATGCCCTCGGCATCCGGGTGCGCTGGGTGGGGCGTATGCCCAAGCTGTGGAAGTCGGTCGCCAAGGAGCTGCAGGTCGCCCAGGAGCAGACGAAGGGCAACGATCTGCTCACGCTCTACTTCTGCATGAACTACGGCGGGCGGGCCGAGATCGCCGACGCGGCGAAGGCGCTGGCCGAGGACGTGCGGGCGGGGCGGCTGGACCCGGGGAAGGTCAACGAGAAGACCCTCCAGAAGTACCTGTACTACCCGGACATGCCGGACGTGGACCTCTTCCTCCGCCCCAGCGGGGAGCAGCGCACCTCCAACTACCTCCTGTGGCAGAGCGCGTACGCCGAGATGGTCTTCCAGGACGTGCTGTGGCCCGACTTCGACCGCCGTGACCTGTGGCGGGCCTGTGTCGAATTCGCCTCCCGCGACCGGCGGTTCGGCGGCGCCGTCCCGAACGAGGAACTCCTCGCCATGGAGGCCGCCATGAAGGGCGAGTCCACCTCGTAGCCACCGCGGGTTCACCCGGGCCGCCGAGGATGCGGGACTCATGAGACGTCTCACCCCTGTCCTCGCCCTCGGCGCCCTGCTGCTCACCGCGCTGCCGGCGCACGCCGTGGACGACGGTCCCGCGCACCGCGACAGCTACGGCACCAAGGCCCCGTACGAGCCTCAGCAGAGCGCGCACACCTATCAGCGGCCCCCGGCCGGTTACACCGCCGTCTTCACCGAGAGCGTCTCCCGGCACGGCTCCCGTGCGGCGACGGACGGCGAGGACGGCGACCTGGTCCTCGCACTGTGGGACAAGGCGCGGGAGCAGGGTCAACTCACCGGCGCGGGTGAGGAGTTCGGGCCGCGCGTGCGGGCACTGACGGCCGCCATGGAGAAGGTCGGGTACGGCGACCTCAGCGGGCGCGGGCGACAGGAGATGCGGGACACGGCGACGCGCATGGAGCGCCGGCTGCCCACCCTGTTCGGGGAGATCGCCGACCAGGGAGAGAAGATCGACGTGGTCAGCTCCGGGCAGGGGCGGGCCGTGGACAGCGCGGGGGAGTTCACCGGGGCGCTCGCGGCGGCCGACCCGGCGCTGAAGCCGTTGATCGGGGCGACCCGGACGGACAAGGACCTGCTGTACTTCCACAAGGCGGCGGGCGGCGCCGCGTACCGCGACTACCTCGCGACCGACCAGCGCCTCAAGGACACCCTGAACGCGGTCGAGGACCAGCCCCGCACGCACGAGGCCGCGCACAGCGTCCTGCGCCGCATCTTCACGGAAGCCTTCGTCGACCGGATCACCGACCAGGTCGGCGCCGCGCGGGCCGTCTACAACCTGTACGCCATCGCCCCCGCGATGAGCGAGGAGAGCCCGGACGGCAGCGGCTGGCGGATGGAGCGGTTCGTCTCCCGGTCGGACGCCGAGTGGTTCGGGTATCTGTCCGACGCCGAGGACTTCTACGAGAAGGGTCCCGGCTTCTCCGACAGCGACATCACCTACAAGATGGCGGACGTTCTCCTCGACGACTTCTTCAAGCAGGCCGAGGCCAAGCGGGCCGGAACCGGCGATCTCGGGGCCGAGCTGCGCTTCACCCACGCCGAGGAGATCATTCCGCTGGCCGCGCTGATGGGGCTGCCGGGGAGCAGCGAGCCGGCGGCGCCCGGGGAGGCGTACACGTACGGCGACAACCCCTGGCGGGGCGCGGCAGTGGCGCCGCTCGGCGCGAACATCCAGTGGGACGTGTTCAGGAAGGGCGACCGCTACCTCGTACGCATGCTCTACAACGAGAAGGAGACGGCCTTCAAGGCGGGTTGCCGTCCGGTCGAGAAGGGGAGCGCCTTCTACGACCTGGACGAACTGGAGCGGTGCTTCGGGCGGGGCTGAGCTCGGTCAGCGTCCCGGATCAGCCCTCGGCACAGTCGGCACACGTGCCGAAGATCTCCACCGTGTGCGCCACGTTGACGTACCCGTGCTCCGCCGCGATGGCCTCGGCCCACGTCTCCACCGCCGGGCCCTCCACCTCCACCGCCTTGCCGCACGCACGGCACACGAGGTGGTGATGGTGCTCACCGGTGCTGCAGCGGCGGTAGACGGACTCGCCGTCGGATGTGCGCAGGACGTCGACCTCGCCGGCCTCGGCGAGGGACTGCAGCGTGCGGTAGACGGTGGTGAGCCCGACCGAGTCGCCCTTGTGCTTGAGCATGTCGTGCAGTTCCTGCGCACTGCGGAACTCCTCGACCTCGTCCAGGGCCGCCGCCACGGCTGCACGCTGGCGGGTCGCGCGGCCCTTCACGGGCGGTCCAGCGGTCGTCACCGTTGTCTCCTCACGTCTCGCTTGTGCCCGGGCGGCCATTGTGCCAGCCCGGACCGTCAGCGGTCAGACGCCGATCTCGTCCGCGGCCCCTCTCGTGGCCGGAATCGTGCACTCCGCCGGGTCCCCGGCGGGGTGTGCGGCGGCGGCCGCGCGGGCGCGTCGGCGGGCCAGCGGGGCGGCCAGGACCGTGAGCGCGACGAACGCGGCGATGGTCAGCAGGACGATCGTCGCGCCGGGCGGCACGTCCTGGTAGTACGAGGTGATCGTGCCGCCGATCGCCACGCCGACGCCGATGGCGACGGCGATCACGAAGGTCACCGCGAAGCTGCGGGTGAGCTGCTGTGCGGCGGCGACCGGCACCACCATGAGCGCGGAGACCAGGATCAGGCCGACCACCCGCATGGCGACGGTGACCGTCACGGCCGCGGTGACCGCGGTGAGGAGGTTCAGGGCGCGCACCGGCAGCCCGGTGACCCGCGCGAACTCCTCGTCCTGGCTGACCGCGAACAGCTGGCGGCGCAGTCCCAGGGTGACCACGACGACGAACGCGGCGAGCACGGTGATCGCCGTGACGTCCGACGGGGAGACCGTCGACAGCGAGCCGAACAGGTACGAGGTCAGGTTCGCGTTGGAACCGCCGGGTGCGAGGTTGACGAACATCACACCGCCGGCCATGCCGCCGTAGAAGAGCATCGCGAGGGCGATGTCGCCGCGTGTCCTGCCGTACCAGCGGATCAGTTCCATCAGGACCGAGCCGAGCGCGGAGACGGCCGTGGCCATCCACACCGGTGAGGCGTGCAGCAGGAAGCCGAGGCCGACGCCGGTCATCGCCACGTGCCCGATGCCGTCGCCCATCAGGGGCTGGCGGCGCTGGACGAGGTAGATGCCGATCGCGGGCGCGGTGACGCCGACCAGGACGGCGGCGATGAGCGCCCGTTGCATGAAGGCGTAGTTCAGGAAGTCCATCAGCTCAGCAGTCCCGTGCGGATCGGTTCGGCGCCCGCGGGTGCGTGCGGGTGTACGTGGTCGTGGCCGGGCAGGGCATGCTGGCCGACCGCGCGGGGCGGCGGGCCGTCGTGCAGCACGCAGCCGTCGCGCAGGACGACCGCCCGGTCGATCAGGGGTTCCAGCGGCCCGAGTTCGTGCAGGACCAGCAGGACCGTCGTACCGGCGGCCACCTGCTCCCGGAGCGTGTGCGCCAGCACCTCCTGGCTGGCCAGGTCGACGCCCGCCATCGGCTCGTCCATGATCAGCAGTTCGGGTTCGGCGACCAGCGCACGGGCGATCAGCACCCGCTGGTGCTGGCCGCCGGACAGGGCGTTCACCGGGTCCTTGGCGCGGTCCGCCATGCCGACCAGTTCCAGGGCCCGGTGCACGGCCGCCCGGTCGGCCTTGCGGAAGACGCCGAAGCGGGTGCGGGAGAGGCGGCCGGAGGAGACGATCTCGGTGACCGTCGCGGGGACGCCGCCGGCGGCCGTCGTGCGCTGCGGTACGTAGCCCACGCGCGCCCAGTCGCGGAAGGAGCGGCGCGGGGTGCCGAACAGCTCGACCGTGCCGCCGCTGACCGGGACCTGGCCGATGATCGTGCGGACCGCCGTGGACTTGCCGGAGCCGTTGGCGCCGAGCAGTGCGACGACCTCGCCGCGGCCGACGGTGAGGTCGATGCCGCGCAGCACGGGACGCGCGCCGAGTTCGGCGGTGACCCCGCGCAGGGCTATGACGGGCTCTGCCATGATCCTGCCTTCCCTGTCGGTCACTTGGCGCCCAGGGCCTGCTGGAGCGCCTTGAGGTTGGCCTGCTGGACGGAGAGGTAGTCCCTGCCGCGGGACTTGGTGGTGATGCCCTCGAGCGGGTCCAGGACGTCCGTCTTCAGGCCGGCGTCGTTCGCGATGGTCTTCGCGGTCTTGTCGCTGACGAGCGTCTCGTAGAAGACGGTGGAGACGCCGTCGGCCTTGGCCATCGTCTCCAGGTCCCTGACCCGGGCGGTGCTGGGCTCCGACTCGGGGTCGAGGCCGTTGATGGCCTCCTCGGTCAGGCCGTAGCGCTCGGCGAGATAGCCGAAGGCGGCGTGGGTGGTGACGAAGACCTTGGTCTTCGTGTGTGCCAGTCCGTCCCTGAACCGCTGGTCCAGGCCGTTCAGCTGGCCGACCAGGGCCGCGGTGTTCTTCTTGTAGTCGGCCGCGTGCTCCGGGTCGGCCTTCTCGAAGACCTTGCCGACGCCCTCGGCGACCTGGGCGTAGCGCACCGGGTCGAGCCAGATGTGCGGGTCCTTGCCCGCCGACTCCTCGCCTTGGTGGCTGTCGTGCGCGGCCGCGTGGCCGCCGACCTCGTTGCCGTGGTCCTCCAGCGTGGTCAGGGAGGCCGCGTCGATCTTCGTCTTCACCGGGGACTGGGCCACCGCGTCGTCGACGGAGGGCTGGAGGTTCTTCAGGTACAGGACCGCGTCGGAGTCCTCGAGCCCCGCGATCTGCCGGGGGCTGAGCTCCAGGTCGTGCGGCTCCTGGCCGGGGGAGGTCAGACTGGTGACGTGGACGTGGTCCCCGCCGATGCGCTCGGCGAGGAAGGCCATGGGATAGAAGGACGCTACGACGTCGAACTTGCCGGTGTTCGCCGCTTGTGCCGTGTCCCCGGAGCAGGCGGTGAGGGTGCCGAGGCCGAGGGCGGTCACGGCGGTGACCGCGGCGGCGGGTATGAGGCGTCGTCGTACGTTCATGACAGTCATTTTCAACAAATATGGAAACCGTTGTCAACAAGGCCTGCCGGGGCTGCTTAACAGGGGCCGATTTGGCCGTGGGGGAGCCTGCGCCGGTAACCTGAATCATTCGCAAGCTGGAAGCATCTCGCTTCAACGCCAGTCGCCGTAATCGTCATGAAGAGAGCACCGTGGCCGCCGACAAGATCGACACCATCGTCAGCCTGAGCAAGCGCCGTGGCTTCGTTTTCCCGTGCAGTGAGATCTACGGCGGACAGCGCGCCGCCTGGGACTACGGACCGCTGGGTGTCGAGCTCAAGGAGAACATCAAGCGCCAGTGGTGGCGCTACATGGTGACGTCGCGCGAGGACGTGGTCGGTATCGACTCGTCCGTCATCCTGGCCTCCGAGGTCTGGGTCGCGTCCGGCCACGTCGCCACCTTCACGGACCCGCTGACCGAGTGCACCGCGTGTCACAAGCGGTTCCGCGCCGACCACCTGGAAGAGGCGTACGAGGAGAAGAAGGGCCACGCCCCGGCGAACGGCCTGGCCGACATCAACTGCCCGAACTGCGGCAACAAGGGCCAGTTCACCGAGCCCAAGCAGTTCTCGGGTCTGCTGTCGACGCACCTCGGCCCGACCCAGGACTCCGGCTCGGTCGCGTACCTCCGCCCCGAGACCGCCCAGGGCATCTTCACCAACTTCGCCCAGGTGCAGACCACCTCGCGCCGCAAGCCGCCGTTCGGTATCGCGCAGATGGGCAAGTCCTTCCGCAACGAGATCACGCCCGGCAACTTCATCTTCCGCACCCGCGAGTTCGAGCAGATGGAGATGGAGTTCTTCGTCAAGCCGGGCGAGGACGAGAAGTGGCAGGAGTACTGGATGGAGCAGCGCTGGAACTGGTACACCGGCCTGGGCCTGCGCACTGAGAACATGCGCTGGTACGAGCACCCGAAGGAGAAGCTCTCCCACTACTCCAAGCGCACCGCCGACATCGAGTACCGCTTCCAGTTCGGCGGCAGCGAGTGGGGCGAGCTGGAGGGTGTCGCCAACCGCACCGACTACGACCTCGGCGCCCACTCCAAGGCCTCCGGCCAGGACCTCTCCTACTTCGACCAGGAGGCCGGCGAGCGCTGGACGCCGTACGTCATCGAGCCCGCGGCGGGTGTCGGCCGTACGATGCTGGCCTTCCTGCTCGACGCCTACGTCGAGGACGAGGCGCCGAACGCCAAGGGCAAGATGGAGAAGCGCACGGTGCTGCGGCTCGACCACCGCCTGGCCCCGGTGAAGGTCGCGGTTCTGCCGCTGTCCCGCAACCCGGAGCTGTCCCCGAAGGCGAAGGGTCTCGCCCAGGCGCTGCGGCAGAACTGGAACATCGAGTTCGACGACGCCGGTGCGATCGGCCGCCGTTACCGCCGCCAGGACGAGATCGGTACGCCGTACTGCGTGACCGTCGACTTCGACACGCTCGAGGACAACGCCGTCACGGTGCGCGAGCGGGACTCGATGAAGCAGGAGCGCGTGTCGCTGGACCAGATCGAGGGGTACCTGGCTCAGCGTCTGCTGGGCTGCTGACCTTCGGCCTTCGGCCTTCGCCCACCGCCCACCCGGCTCGCTCGGGTGGGCGGTGGGCGTTCTGGGTCACAGGTTCAGGTCCACGTACAGCGCCGCGTGGTCGGATGCCTCGTCGGTCTTCGACGTCACGCTGTCGAAGTGGTTCGGGTGCGCGAAGATGCCCCGCGTCTCCAGGCCCACCTTCTGCACCTTCGACCACAGGTCGGGCGGAAGCAGGATGTAGTCCAGCTTGTCCCGCTTCGAGTGGCAGGTGCCGTGGGTGCCCGGGTCTCCCTGGTAGGAGGAGTGGCTCATCACGTCGCGCAGTGCGGGTGTGCTGTCCAGCAGCACCCCGACGGGCTTGCTGTCCGGGAAGTCGTTGAGGTCCCCGGCGACCACGACGTTCGGGGTGCGCTTCAGCGCGGCCCGGTAGATCTCGGCGACCCGTTCCGCCTGGGCCAGGCGCAGCTCCGGGTCGTCGTTGAACTTGCTCTTGAGGTGGTTGCCGAGGACCACCAGGCTCTCCCCGCCGCCGAGTTGGATCTCGTACTCGGGGCAGTCGCGGCTGAACAGGGGCTTCGTCGGGTCCGCCGGGTCCGGGTCGAAGAGGTGCGGCCGGATGGAGGTGATCGGGAGGCGGCTGAGGATCCCGATGTCGATGCCCCGCGGGTCGTTGCCGTCGATCAGCAGACCGAAGGGGTACGGCTGCCGGCCCAGGCCCAGGACATGCTGGTTGAAGCGCTCCAGGGTGAGCCGGTCCTCGACCTCGGGCACCAGCAGGACGTCGGCGTTGACCTCTCTGACCACCCGCCCGGTGTTCGTCACCGCCGCCATGTCCAGGTCGTCCTGCCCGAGTTCGGCCCAGCCGGCCCACGCGCCGCGGCCGCCGGCGCGGATCGGCAGCTCCGTGGGGTGGGACCCCGGCGCAGGCGTGTCGAAGAGCCCGCTGCCCTTCCCGGGGCGGTTCTGGTTGACGTAGATGAGCGGGGGGTTGTCGGGGTCGCTGCTGTAGGCCTGGTACGCGAGGATGAGGTCGGCGATCTCCTTCTTGTCCGACTCGCTGTACGTCGCCTTGTCCAGGAGAGCGACCAACTTGTCGAAATCGTCGAGGACCTGCTTCCGCTGTGCCGCGTCGGACAGGCGGAAGACGGAGGGGCGGCGGAAGAGGTTCTCGGTGTTGAAGGTGGCGATACGGACGGCCATGGCAGGCCTCCTTCGGGCGGCGCGAGGACACCGCACGACCGGCGGCAGGCGCCGCCGAAGTGACTGCTCGCCGA
Source organism: Streptomyces sp. NPDC037288 (assembly GCF_055603265.1). Classification (NCBI taxonomy): domain Bacteria; kingdom Bacillati; phylum Actinomycetota; class Actinomycetes; order Kitasatosporales; family Streptomycetaceae; genus Streptomyces; species Streptomyces sp. NPDC037288. The sequence goes on along the minus strand of NZ_JBVJVY010000001.1, from coordinate 272,358 downwards.
CAACTCCCATTGTCCGAGGGGCGGCGAACCGTGTCCAACGGAGTCGATCCCCCTCGTGCCGGCTGTTTGCCGATGGGGTCGCCGCTCACCGATTGGTCCCGTGAACCGCTCGGCGTTTGGCCCTGTCTCCCGGGCCGCGCCGGCGGCAGGGTGACCCCATGAGCCTCACCTTCCTCCTCACCGCCCTCGTCGTCGTCGCCACCCCCGGCACCGGTGTCGTCTACACCCTCGCCGCCGCCCTCTCGCACGGCCGTCGCGCGAGTGTCGTCGCGGCCTTCGCCTGCGCGCTCGGGATCGTGCCCCACGTGCTGGCCACGGTCACCGGGCTCGCCGCGCTGCTGAACGCGAGTGCGACCTCCTTCCAGGTCGTCAAGTACGCCGGTGTCGCCTACCTGGTGTACATGGCGTGGGCGACGCTGCGGGCCAAGGAGGCGATCACCGTCGAGCAGCACATCCCGCCCCGCTCCTCGGCGCAGGTGATCGTCCGGGGTGTGCTGACCAATCTGCTCAACCCCAAGCTGACGATCTTCTTCCTCGCCTTTCTGCCCCAGTTCGTGAACCCGGCCGACCCGCACGCGCTCCCGCGCATGCTCGGGCTGAGCGGTGTCTTCATGCTGCTGACGTTCCTCGTCTTCGCCCTGTACGGCGTCCTCGCCGCCTCCGTGCGCAGCCACGTCGTCTCGCGGCCGAAGGTCATGGCCTGGCTGCGGCGGAGCTTCGCCGGGTCCTTCCTCGCCCTCGGCGCCAAGCTGGCCTGCACGGCCCGGTGAGCCCAGGGCCGGGCCGCACGTCCGACAGATATGGAATGACAGATATTGAAATCTGTCAGCTGTCATGGCAAGGTGAGGGCATGACGATGCGAACCCGAACCCTCGGAACCACCGGACCCCAGGTCTCCGCCCTCGGCCTCGGCTGTATGGGCATGTCCGCGCTGTACGGCGAGGCCGACCGCGCGGAGTCCGTCGCGACCATCCATGCCGCCCTGGAAGCGGGCGTCACCCTGCTGGACACCGGCGACTTCTACGCCATGGGGCACAACGAGATGCTGATCGGCGAGGCCCTGCGCACCGCCCCGGCCGCCCGCCGCGAACAGGCCCTGGTCAGCGTGAAGTTCGGTGCCCTGCGCGACCCGCAGGGCAACTGGAGCGGCTACGACGGCCGCCCGGCCGCCGTGAAGAACTTCGCCGCCTACTCCCTGCAGCGCCTCGGCGTCGACCACATCGACGTCTACCGGATCGCCCGCCTCGACCCGGACGTGCCGATCGAGGAGACCGTCGGCGCGATCGCCGAACTGATCGAGAAGGGATACGTCCGGCACGTCGGCCTCAGCGAGGTCGGCGCCGACACCGTCCGGCGGGCCGCCGCCACCGCCCCCGTCTGCGATCTGCAGATCGAGTACTCGCTCATCTCCCGCGGCATCGAGCGGGACATCCTGCCCACCACCCGCGAGCTGGGCATCGGCATCACCGCCTACGGCGTGCTCTCCCGCGGCCTGATCTCCGGCCACTTCACCCGCGACCGGCAGCTGGCCGCGAACGACTTCCGCGCCCACTCGCCCCGCTTCCAGGGCGAGAACCTCCAGCACAACCTGAACCTGGTCGAGGCCCTGCGCAAGATCGCCGAGCAGAAGGGTGTCAGCGTCGCGCAGATCGCCATCGCCTGGGTGCTCTCCCAGGGCCTGCGGCAGGACACGACCATCGTGCCGTTGGTCGGGGCCCGCACCCGCGAGCGGCTGGCCGAGTCGCTGGGCGCGCTGGACGTCACCCTGGACGCGGCCGACCTGACGGCGATCGAGGAGGCCGTACCGGCGGACGCGGCGGCCGGCGACCGCTACCCGGCCACGCAGATGGCACACCTCGACAGCGAGCGCTGACCGGGACGCCGGGTACGGTCTAGGGCATGGCACCGACCAGCGAGACCCTGACCGCCGAGCGCATCCTCGAAGCGACCGAGGAGGTGCTGCGCCGCCACGGCCCGGCCAAGGCCACCGTGGTCGACGTGGCCCGCGCGCTCGGCGTCAGCCACGGCAGTGTCTACCGGCACTTCCGCACCAAGGCGGCGCTGCGCGAGGCGGTCACCAAGCGGTGGCTGGACCGGACGTCGGAGAAGCTGGCCGTCATCGTCGCCGGGGACGGCACTCCCGAGGAGCGGCTGCGGGCCTGGCTGGCGGCCCTGTTCGAGGCCAAGCGGCACAAGGCGGGCGACGACCCCGAACTCTTCGCCACCTACACGGTGCTGACCGACGAGAACGGCACGGCGGTCGGCGAGCACATCGCCGACCTGACCGCGCAGCTGACCCGGATCATCGCGGCAGGGGCCGGGGGGGGGGGGGGGGCCGCCGCCCCCCCCCCCCCCCCCCCCCCCCCCCCCCGCCGCGGCCCGGGCCGTCTTCCAGGCCACCGGCCGTTTCCACGACCCCTGTCACGCCCGGGAATGGACCGCTCCCGGCGTCGACGAGGAGTTCACGGCCGTCGTGGACCTGCTGATACGGGGGCTCAGCTCACCGTCACGCTGACGGTGGGCGAGTAGACCTTTCCGGACATGGTCACGCTGGCGACGCGCACCTTCTCCGTGCCCGGGGTGCTGAGCGTGGCGGTCAGGGAGTATGAGCTGCCGTTCTTGGTCTTGGAGGTCACCTTCAGCGGGATCCACTTGCCGGACTTCTCGTGCTGGAGCACCAGCGGGGAACCGACCTTCAGGCCGGTGGTGTTGCCGGAGAACTTCACCGAGTCACCGGCCTTCACCGAGGTCTTGTCGGCCGTGATGGTGATCGTGGCCTTCGCGGGGCTGACGATGGGCGTGCTCCCGGCGGCGAATGCTCCGGACGTTCCGCCGGAGAGCAGTGCCACGGAGAGTGCGCCGGCGCCGAGCGCGCGGCCGTAGCGGTGGCGGAGTACCGAGGTCATGTTCGTCTCCTGTCGCTCGATGAACCTTTCCCAGGCTGAACCGGCTTTGCGGAAGCGGCCACTCGAACGGGTAAGAGAGCAGGTCAAACAGGGTTTGGAGATCCGGCGTCCTACTTCGGCGGCTGCCGGGCCGTCGCCGGGTCGACCGTCGCCTGATGGGCCTCGGTCAGATGTTCCTCCGCCTTCAGCCAGGGCAGGAACTGGGCACCCTTGTGCCAGCCGCAGGTGTCGCAGCTGACCGTGCGCTGCACCCCCGTGCGCTGGACCCGCACGACGTGCTCCCGGCCGTGCTGGTCCCAGCGACTCACCTTGCTCGTGCCGGCGTTGTGCGGCATGTTCCCTCCCCGGGCTCGGCACACAGGAGTGTGCGGCAAGAGCAACGTCAACGGGGGCGGCTTCACCCGGGATTGTCCAAGCCGTGTCCTCGGCTCAGCCGACCTCGCGGGGCAGGCGCAGGCTGAGCAGGCCGGTCAGCGCGATCCCGGCCAGCTGCACCAGCAGCGTGGTGACCAGCGCGTCCCGCATGCCCAGGCTCTCTGAGAGGGTGAGGAACAGGGTGCCGAGCGTGGCCACGCCGAGGGCGAGCGCGGACTGCTGGGTGGTGACCATCACACCGCTGCCGACACCGGCCCGGGCCGGCGGCACCTCCGACATCACGAGCCGCATCACGTTGGGCAGTTGGAGTGCCTGTCCGGCGCCGGCCACGGCCGCACCCGGCAGCAGCGAGCCGACGTCCAGATGCGGCCAGTCCCGCCAGGCGGCCAGCACGATCAGCAGCACGCCCACGCCCTGCACGACGGAACCGGCGGTGACGACCCGGCTGCCGTAGCGGCCGATCAGCCGGGGCCCGGCCAGGGAGACGAACAGGAACGCCACAGCCATCGGTGCGAGGGCCAGCCCGGCCGGCACCGGCCCGAGCCGGGCGCCCTGCTGCAGCGCCAGCGCGATCACGAACATGAACCCGCTGAAGCCGATGGAGAACGGCACCATCAGCACCAGGCCGCGCCGCAGCGAGGCCAGCGCCAGCAGGCTCGGCGGGACCAGCGGGGTCCGGCCCGCCCGGTCGGCCCGCCGCTCCACGGCCCAGAACGCGCCGGCGGCGAACGGGAACGCGCCCAGCGACAGCCACGTCCACAACGGCCAGCCCGCGGCCCGTCCCTCGGTGAGCGGGGCGAGCAGCGTCAGCAGGGACACCGCGAGCAGGAGTGTGCCGGGGCCGTCCACGGGTTCGGGGTGCTGCGAGCGGGTCTCGGGTACGACGCGCACGGCGAGGACGAGACCGAGCACGACCACGGGCACGTTGACGAGGAACACCGACCGCCAGCCGGTCCCGGCGACATCGGCGGCGACGAGCACCCCGCCGAGTATCTGCCCCGTGACCATGGACAGTCCGGCGGTGGCGCCGTACAGGCTCATGGCCTTCGCGCGGCGTGCGCCGTGCGTGGTGGCCTGGATGGTGGCGAGCACCTGCGGCAGCATCGCGGCGGCCGAGGCGCCCTGCGCGACCCGTGCCGCGACCAGGCTCCAGGCGTCGGGGGCCAGCCCGCAGGCCAGCGAGGTCAGTCCGAACGCGGCCATGCCGCCGAGGAACAGCCGGCGCCGCCCGAACAGGTCCCCGAGCCGCCCGCCGAGCACCAGCAGCACGGCGTAGGCGACCCCGTACCCGGCCACGACCAGCTCCAGCACGGCCTCGCCGGCGGCGAGATCGGCGCCCATGGCCGGCAGGGCGACGTTGACGATGAAGAAGTCGACCAGCGGCAGCGCCGCGGCCAGCAGAACGGAGAACAGCCCGAGCCCGCCGAGTGCGGGCGGTGCGGCCGTCGCGGGAACGGCCCGGGTGGTGACGGTTTCACTCATGGCCATGAGCCTGCGCCACCGCCGAGACTGGTACCAGAGTGTCCTGATCCTGGTAGAAGAAGTACCCGGCAACAGGATGAGGGGGCGGGGCCGGGCCGCGCTTCCTCGCGCAGGCGGGCCTTTCCGTGGTATCGGCGTCCGGACAGCTGGACCGGCCGTTGGGTAGGCCGAGCGGCAGCTCTCCTCGACGGCCCAGGCTGGTACCAGGGCGTCCTGATCCTGGTGGAAGGACCACCTGGCAACAGGATGAGGATGCGGGCACCCTGGAGCCATGACGACGACGGCCACCGCCCGGGAGACCACCGCACAGCCGACCCGGGGCTCGGAGATCCGGCGGCACGAGCTGGCCGCGTTCCTGCGCAGCCGCCGCGAGCGCATCGCCCCCGAGCAAGTGGGCCTGCCGCGCGGCGCCCGGCGCCGCACCCCCGGCCTGCGACGGGAGGAGGTCGCGCACCTCTCCGCGGTCGGCGTCACCTGGTACACCTGGCTCGAACAGGCCCGTGACATCCAGGTCTCGGTGCAGGTCCTGGACGCCCTGGCCCGCACCCTGATGCTGGACGCCAGCGAACGCGCCCACCTCTTCCAGCTGGCCGGCGCCGCCGATCCGACCCCCGCGGCGAGCTGTCCGAGCGTCACTTCGGCGCTGCGCGAGATGCTGCGGCAGCTGGAGCCGATCCCGGCCTGCATCCAGAACAGCCGGTACGACATCCTCGCCTACAACCGCACCTACGGCCGCCTCCTGTGCGACCTGGACGCGCTGCCGGCGGAGGACCGCAACTGCATGGTCCTCGTGTACACGAACACGGAGTGGCAGGCGTCGGTCGTGCATCTGGAGGAGACCCAGCGCCTGATGGCCGCCCGGCTGCGCGCGTCCCTGGCCGGCCACCTCGGCGAGCCGGCCTGGAAGATGCTGCTGAAACGGCTGGAGGAGTCCCCGAAGTTCCGCGCGAACTGGGAGCGTTACGAGGTGATGGGCGTCCGCTCCAAGACCAAGGAGTTCCTCAACTCCCATGTCGGTCACCTCAAGCTGGAGCACACGGACCTGTGGCTGGGCCCCGAACTGGGCGCCCGCATGGTGACGTACTCCCCGGCCGACGAGGAGTCCCGCGAGAGGCTGGAGAGGCTGTACGACATCGCCCTCGGCACCGCGGCCGGGGTCTGAGCCGCCCTCGGCACCGCGGCCGGGGTCTGAGAGGCAGAGGGGGAGGCGGGGGGCGCTGCCCCGCAAGGAGCCCGCCGCATCGCCGTCGACGGCACGGCCTACCGCCGGCGCCAGTGTCACCGGCCGGCCTCTGCCGGGTTCCGGCCCGTGCGCCGTGCGCGTTCGCCGTCGAGCACGCGGACCCCACGGCCGACACCGCCCGCCCGGACGGGCGCGTCAGGACGCTCCGACCGGCTGGCGGATCTCCGTCGACTCCAGCTTCTCGGCTGTGCGTTCCGCGGTGCGGTGGGCCCAGTGGCCGCTGGTGAGGAGGCCGAGGAGGAGGACGGCCAGGCCGCAGGCGGTGAGGATCCACCAGCCGGGGCGGGCCGCCGAGACGAACACGGACTTGTACGACGACGTGCCGATACCGGAGGCCAGGACCGCGCCGACCACCGCGACGCCGAGGGTCTGGCCCAGCTGCCGGCTCGTGGAGGCGACCGCGGCGGCGACCCCGGCCTGGGCGCGCGGCATGCCGGAGACGGCCGTGTTGGTGATCGGGGCGTTCACGAAGCCGAAGCCGATGCCGAAGAGGACGTAGCCGACGAGGAGGGTGGCGTTGGACGTCTCCGCCTCGAAGGCCGCGAAGAGGACGCAGCTCGCCGTCATCGCCGTACCGGCCACCAGGAGGGGCAGGCGCGGGCCGCGGCTGCCCACCAGACGGCCGGACAGGGGCGCGCACAGGAACGTCGGCGCGGCCATCGGCAGCATCCACAGGCCCGCGTGCAGGGCGTCCAGGTCGCGGACGTTCTGCAGGTAGAGCGTGGACAGGAACAGGAAGCCGCCCAGCGCCGCGAACGCGCTGACCGCGATCACCGTGGCGCCGCTGAACGGAGCCGAGCGGAAGAAGCGCAGGTCGATGAGGGGCTCGGGGCGCCGGGGCTCGTACCGGAGCAGGCCGAGGAGGGCCACGAAGGCGATCGCCATGAACGGAGCCACCGCGGTCCAGCCGGCGTCCGGGGCCGCGATGATCGCGTACGTCAGCGAGCCGAACAGGGCGATGACCAGCAGCTGGCCGACCGGATCGGGGCGGCGTGCCTTCGGTGCGCGGGACTCCGGGACGAAGCGGAGGGTGAGGAGGAGGGCGGCGAGACCGACCGGGAGGTTGACCCAGAAGATCGCGCGCCAGCCCACCGACTGGACGAGGAGGCCGCCCACCAGCGGGCCCGCCGCCATCGAGATGCCGACCACCGCACCCCACGCGCCGATCGCGCGGGCGCGCTCACGGGCGTCGGTGAAGGTGTTGGTGATGATCGACATGGCGACCGGGTTGAGCATCGAGCCGCCGATCGCCTGCACCATGCGGAACACCACCAGCAGGGTCAGGGTCGGCGCGAGGGAGCACAGCAGTGAGCCGGCGGAGAAGACCACCAGACCGGCCATGAAGACCCGCTTGCGGCCGATGCGGTCGGCCGTCGAGCCCGCGAGCATCAGGAGCGAGGCGAGCACCAGCGTGTAGGCGTCCAGGGTCCACTGCAGGCCGGAGGTGGTGGCGTGCAGGTCGCGCTGCATGGAGGGCAGTGCCACGTTCAGCACGGTGTTGTCCAGGCTCACGATCAGCAGGCTCATACAGCAGATCGCGAGCACCAGCAGACGGCGGTGGTGGGTCAACTCGGGCATGGATGCGATCGTACGCCTATGTCGATAGTGCGTCTAACTAATAGTGTGCCTAATTAATGCGCACTACACGATCATCGTGGGGACTCCTGGCCGCGGCTATCCCAGTACCCGGGGCAGCCGCAGGCCAAGCCACCCCAGCCCCAGCAATCCCGCCGCCTGCACCGCCAGCACCACCGCCAGCGCCTGACGCATGCCGAGACCGGGAACGAGGGACAGGAACAGCGAACCGAGCGTCGCCACCCCGACCGCCAGGCACGACTGCTGCAGCGTGGCCGCGAGCCCACTGCCCGCACCCGCCAGCCGCGCCGGGATCGCCGCCAGCAGGATCCGGTAGTAGAGCGGCAGCTGCAGGCCCTGGCCCAGCCCGCACAGCACCAGGCCGGGGGAGAGCGCGAGCGGGCTCAGACGGGGCCAGGGGCCCAGGAGCGCGGTCGCCGTCACCGTCACCAGACCCACGATGTGCACCGCCGCGGCCAGCGTCACCGTCCGCCCGCCGAACCGCCGCGCGGCACGCGGCGCCAGCATCGACGCGGCGAACTGCGCCACCCCCATCGGCACCAGCGTCAGCCCCGCCCGCAGGGCCCCGTACCTCAGGCCCTGCTGCAGGGTCACCGCGCTCACGAACATCCAGCCGGCGAAGCCGACGAACACCGGCAGCCCCAGCAGCAGGCCCCGGCGGACCTCCGGGGCGGTGAGCAGGGACGGCGGCAGCAACGGGCTGGCGCCGGCCCGCTCGCCGTGCCGCTCCACGCCGTAGAACCCCGCCGCGAGCAGCGGCGCCGCGCACAGCAGCAGCACCGACCACAGCGGCCAGCCCGCCGCCCGGCCCTCGGTCAGCGGCAGCAGCAGCGCGATCAGCGCGGCCGCCAGGAGCGCCGTACCGGCGAGGTCACCGCGCGCGGGCCGCTCGGCCCGGCTGTCCGGTACCGACCGCAGCGCACAGACCAGGGCGGCGACGGCCACCGGCACGTTCACCAGGAACACCGCGCGCCAGCCGGTGCCCGCCGGATCCGCGGCGACCAGCACCCCGCCCAGCACCTGCCCGAGCACGACGGACACCCCGCCGACCGAGCCGTACAGGGCGACCGCCCGGGCCCGCCGCTCACCGGACGTCGTCGCGTGGATGGTGGCCAGCACCTGCGGCAGCAGTGCCGCCGACGCGGCGCCCTGCGCGGCCCGCGCCGCCACCAGCCACCAGGCGTCCGGCGCGAGCCCGCAGGCCAGCGAGGTCAGCCCGAAGGCGGCCACGCCCCACAGGAACATCCGCCGCCGGCCGTAGGTGTCGCCGAGCCGGCCGCCGAGGACCAGCAGCACGGCGTACGCCACCGCGTAACCGGCCACCACCATCTCCAGCGTGGCCGCCGGGGCGTGCAGATCGTCCTCGATCGTCGGCAGGGCGACGTTGACGACGAAGAAGTCGATCATCGGCAGCGCGGTCCCGAGAAGGAGCGTGAGGAGGCCGAGGGCAGTGAGGCCGCGGGGCGGGGCTGCCGTCCGCAGAGAGGTCGTCGTCATGGTCACGCCCCGACTCTCCGGCAGCTCCCAGCCGGGTACCAGGCGGTGGTCATCCAGGTACCGGCACCAACTGGAATCCGGGTACGACGGGACGGCACCCTTGGCGCATGACCATCGCAGCGCCGGAACACCGCACGGAACAGCCCAGGGCGCAGCACATCCGGCGCCGGGAACTGGCCGCCTTCCTGCGCAGCCGCCGCGAGCGCGTCACCCCGGAGCAGGTCGGCCTGCCGCGCGGCCCGCGCAGGCGCACCCCCGGCCTGCGCCGCGAGGAGGTCGCCCAGCTCTCCGCCGTCGGCGTCACCTGGTACACGTGGATCGAGCAGGCCCGCGCCACCCATGTCTCCGCGCAGGTACTGGACGCCGTCGCCCGCGCCCTGCTCATGGACCCGACCGAGCGCGCCCACCTCTTCGCCCTCGCCGGGACCGCGGACCCGCGCATCGACCCCGAGTGCCCGGTCGTCCCCGCATCCGCGCGGAAGGTCGTCGAACGGCTCGCGCCCTACCCCGCCTCCCTGCAGAACGCCCGCTACGACGTCCTCGCCGCCAACCGCCCCTTCGCCCAGCTCTTCGGCGACCTCGCCGAGCTGCCCGTGGCCGACCGGAACTGTCTGTGGCTGCTGACCACCAGCGAGCGCTGGAAGCGGGACTTCCTCGACCGGGACGAGATGCTGCGCGACCTGATCGCCAAGTACCGGGTGGCCATGGCGGAGCACGTGGCCGAGCCCGTGTGGAAGGAGCACCGGGACCGGCTGCTGGCGGCCTCCGAGGAGTTCCGCGCGCTGTGGGAACGGCACGAGGTCGCGCCGCTGTCCCCGCACGTCAAGCGGTACCGGCACCCGGTGGTCGGCCTGGTCCGCCTGGAGCACCGCACCATGTGGCTGGCCCCGCAGTCACCGGCCCACCGGGTGATCGCGTACATCCCCGCCGACGAGGAGACCGAGCAGCGGCTGGAGCGGCTGGCGGAGCTGGCGGACGCGTGAGGGACAATGGGGGTTCGCCCCTGTGCCGTAGATCCGTCCCGGAGCCCTGACGATGACCCACCCGCTCTCCATCGGCCCGCACGCCGTCGTACCGCCCGTCGTGCTCGCACCCATGGCGGGGATCACCAACGCGCCCTTCCGCACCCTGTGCCGGGAGTTCAGCGGCGGCAAGGGCCTGTTCGTGAGCGAGATGATCACGACCCGGGCGCTGGTCGAGCGCAACGAGAAGACCATGCAGCTGATCAGGTTCGACGCGAGCGAGCAGCCGCGCTCGATCCAGCTGTACGGGGTCGACCCGGCGACGGTCGGCAAGGCCGTCCGCATGATCGCGGAGGAGGACCTCGCCGACCACATCGACCTGAACTTCGGCTGCCCGGTCCCGAAGGTCACCAGGAAGGGCGGCGGCTCGGCCCTCCCGTACAAGCGGAACCTGCTGCGGGCGATCCTGCGCGAGGCCGTCTCCGGCGCCGGTGACCTGCCGGTGACGATGAAGATGCGCAAGGGCATCGACGACGCTCACATCACCTACCTCGACGCCGGCCGTATCGCCGTCGAGGAGGGCGTCACGGCGATCGCGCTGCACGGTCGTACGGCCGCCCAGCACTACGGCGGCACCGCCGACTGGGAGGCGATCGCCCGGCTGAAGGAGCATGTGCCGGAGATTCCGGTGCTCGGCAACGGCGACATCTGGTCGGCCGAGGACGCCCTGCGGATGGTCCGCGAGACCGGGTGCGACGGGGTGGTCGTCGGGCGCGGGTGCCTGGGGCGGCCGTGGCTGTTCGCGGACCTCGTGGCGGCCTTCGAGGGGCGTACGTCCTTCGCACGCCCGGCCCTGCGCGAGGTGGCCGACGTCATGGTCCGGCACGCCACCCTCCTCGGCGAGTGGATCGGCGACGAGTCCAAGGGCGTCGTCGACTTCCGCAAGCACGTCGCCTGGTACCTGAAGGGCTTCGCGGTCGGCTCGGAGATGCGCAAGCGGCTCGCGATCACGTCCTCGCTGGCGGAGCTGCGGGCGGGGCTGGACGAGCTGGACCTCGACCAGCCGTGGCCGTCCGGCGCGGACGGGCCCCGCGGCCGTACGTCCGGCAACAACCGGGTGGTGCTGCCGGACGGCTGGCTGAAGGACCCGTACGACTGCGCGGGCGTGAGCGAGGACGCGGAGCTGGACACCTCCGGCGGCTGATCAGCCCTTCTTCGGGTGCGGGGTCGAGCCGTATGCCGTCAGGAAGCGGTCGCGGAACGCGCTCATCTTCCAGACCGGGGCGTTGTGGGCCGGGCGCAGGCCGTCCGTCCACCCCCACCCGGCGAGCTTGTCCAGCACCTTCGGGTCCTTGGCGACGATCGAGACCGGCACGTCACGGCTGGCGTGGTTGCCGCTGACCCGGGCGATCGGCTGGTGGTCGCCGAGGAAGACCAGCACCGTGTCCTTGGAGCCGTAGCGCTCCAGCCACTGGGTCAGCGCGGTCACCGAGTACTGGATCGACTTGCCGTACTCCTGGCGGGACTTGGTGGTGTCCGCTATGACGTCGGCCGGCTTGTTGCCCGTGGCCTGGATGCCCTTGAAGACCGAGCCGTCGCCCAGCTGGTCCCAGCCGACCATCTTCGGGATCGGCGCCCAGGGCTGATGGCTGGAGGTGAGGATCAGCAGGGACATGCGCGCCTTGCCGTCGGCGGGTTTCCTGCTGTGCACCCGGTCCTGGTACTGCTGCAGCGCGTACTGGTCGGGCATGGTGGACCAGCTGAACTTCGGTCCCTTGTAGCCGAGTTCGAAGGCGTTGTAGACCTTGTCGAGGCCGTACCACTTCTGCTCCGGCCACGCCTTCTGGACACCCGGCATGACCCCGACCGTGTCGAACGCGCCGGTCTTCTTGAACGCCTCGGTGAGGCTGAGGTGGTCGCTGGCCATGACCGTGCGGTAGCGCTGCTGGTTGCTGATCCACAGGCCGGACATGGTGGTGGAGTGACCGAGCCAGCTGCTGCCGCCGTAGGTCGCCGAGGTCAGCCAGCCGCTCTTGGCATGGAACCCGGCCTTGGCCAGCGCCTTGGTGCGGGCGTCGAGCGTGCCGTCCACACCGGGCGCCATGATCGGGTCCTCGATCGCGCTGCGGCCGTAACTCTCGATGAACGTGAAGACCATGTCCTTGCCGCGCAGATCCGGGACCAGCTGGCTGCCCGGGGTGTTGCCGAAGGCGTCGACCCTGGCCACCTTCCGGAACTCCGCCTCGTCCTTGAGGGTGTCGGAGATGCGCCGGGCCTGGGTCTTCAGCGCCGTGGCGGTGGTGTCGGAGGCGACCGGCACGCCGGAGACCTGCAGGCCGAGCGAGGTGCAGGTGATCCAGACGACGCCCGCGACCAGCGTGCCCCGGGTCGCGACACCGGGGTGCCGGGCGAGCAGGTTGCTCAGCCGGACCATGGCCAGCGCCAGCAGCACGCACAGCAGCAGGACCGCCGCGATCACACCGGCCACGGCGGCGAGGGTCTCCGTACGGCCCAGGGAGTCCTCCAGATACGACTCCGCGTCACCGAACAGGCTCCAGTCGAGGATCACGTTGAAGGGGCGGCCGAGGTACTGGTTGAAGCCCATGTCGAGCGCGTTCAGCACCGTCATCGCGGCCAGCGCCACGCCGGACACGGCAGCCAGCACCACCCGTGGCCGGCGCGGCAGCGCGAGCATCACCGCCGCGCCGATGACGGCTTCGGCCGGTAGACGGAAGAACTTCCCGGGCCCCAGCCGCACAACCGAGTCCGGCATCACGAGCGCGGCGACGACGAGCGCGGCGGCGAGCACGGTCACGGTGACGGACACGGCTCGGGTGGCCGTGGGATGAGCCTCGCGCCACCGCCGAACGCGCGCCGACAGGGCGGTCCAGGGGCGCCGGAGGGGCCGGGGGCCGGGCAGGGGGGCCGGGGAGTGCTCCGGCCCGCCCTCTTCGCCTTCCGCTACGGCTGATTCGCGCGTGCTCACGTCCTGAGACAACCCGGCGTCCTTCCCTGCGAGACCGATCCGCCCTCCCGTACGGCGACTCCCCGGCCCCTGTTCAGGGCACTAAGCAAACACCGGGCAAATAGCGCCCCCCGACGACACCCCGACGGCCCTAGACCCCGCCCACCGCCGTCAACAGAGCAAGCGGTGCCGCAGCCGACCGGCTCTCCCGCACACACGCATGCGGATACGGCACCGGCTCCGGATGCGTGTCCCGGCCGTACCCCGCCAGCACCTCCGGCAACCGGTACCCCGCCACCGCCGCCGCATCCACCAGCGCATGCGCCACCGCCCGGGCCTCGTCGTGCAGCCCGTACCGCGCAAGCCCCAACGTGATCAACGCGTTGTCATGGGGCCACACAGAGCCCCGGTGATACGACAGCGGGTGGTACGCCGCCTGCCCCGCGGCCAGCGTCCGCACCCCCCACCCGGAGAAGAAGTCCGGCTCCAGCAGCCGTCGGCCCACCACCTCGCCGTACTCCTTGTCCAGCAGCCCGGACCACAGCAGATGCCCGGCGTCGGAGGCCAGCGCGTCGATCTGGTGGCCCTCCCCGTCCAGCGCGAGCGCCGGGAAGGAGTGCTCCTCCATCCAGAAGTCCCGCTGGAAACGGTCCCGGAGATCGGCCGCCGCCTGCTCCAGCAGGGCCGCGTACGTCTCGTCGCCCCACGCCGAGCGCGCCAGCCACGCCCCGCGGCGCAGCGCGTCGTACGCGTAGCCCTGCGCGCCCGCCGCCATCACGGCGCCGGTGGGCCGGCTGCCGTCGGCGCAGCAGATCGCGCCGGGGGAGTCCTTCCAGTTCTGGTTGGCGAGGCCGCCCTCGTCGGCGCGGTAGACGAGGTAGCCGCGCGAGGTCAGGCCGCCGTGGTCGAGCATCCAGCCGATGGCGGCCCGGGCGTGGGGCTCCAGCCGGCGGGCCGGTCCGGTGTCCCCGGTCTGCTCGGTGTACGCGCCGAGCAGGACCAGGAACAGCGGGGTCGCGTCGACCGAGCCGTAGTACCGCCGGAACGGCACCTGCCCGAAGTGCGCCAGCTCGCCGTGCCGTACCTCGTGGACGATCTTGCCGGGCTGGGCGACCGGGGACAGGCCGGCGCCGGTCGCCTGGGTCGCGGCGAGGGCGGGCAGCGTGGCGGCGGCCAGTTCCGGGCGGTACGGCAGCGCGAACAGGGAGGTGAGCAGGGCGTCCCGGCCGAGGAGGGCGAGGAACCAGGGGGCGCCGCCGGACGGGACGCGCAGTTCCTCGCCGTCCGGTCCGGTGGCCGGCACCTGGAGCGCGGCCAGGTCGGCGAGGCCCCGCGCGCAGGCCTCCGCCAGCTCCGGCCAGCCGGTGGGGAAGGCCACACCCTCCATGAACTCCGCTTCCGCACTGCGGAGTTGTTCGTTCACAGCCGCGGGATCGCGGGGCACGCGCAGGGCGCGCCGCTCACCGTGCGGCCGGGCGATGACGCGCAGCACCAGCTCGGCCGTGCCGTGCGGCGCCAGGGCGAGGGTCCACACCAGGCGGCGGGCGCCGGTGCCGGTCTCCTCCACGGCGTCGGGGGCGGGGTCGGCCGTGATGGTCGTACAGGACCGCCATTCGGCGCGGCGGTACGTGAACTCGATGCCGTCGTCGAGGACTTCGCGGGAGCGTACGGCGCCCGCCTTGGCGTAGGTGCGGTGGTCGGAGCGCAGCTCGAACTGGTCGGTGAAGTCGGCGTCGGCGGTGATGGCGAGGCGGACCGTCGTCGGCACCGGACGGTTGCTGGTCACCCGGAGCGATTCGACGAAGGAGCTGTCGCCCACGGCCTGCCGGCGGAAGAGCGTGTGCGCGGGGGGTTCCTGCCGGCCGCCGCGCGGGACCAGCACACAGCGGGCCGCGTCGGCGTCGGCGACCGGGGTGAGCACCTCGGGCACGGCGCCGTCGACGGTGAGCTGCCAGCGGCTGAGGTGCCGGGCGTCCCGTACGAACAAGCCGTCCGGGGAGCCGCTGCCCCGGACCCCGCTGATGTCGCCCCGGTCGCCCACGGCGGCGAACGTCGTCCCGTGCACGAGCAGATGATGCCGGTCCGTCATCCCCGGTCGCCTCCTTCGTCTTTTCTGTCGAACGTGCCGGTGGCCGGCTTGGACACGCCCTCGCGGGCGCCCTTGAGAAGCTCTTGGTGCAGCTCGTGGTGCAGGTCGAGGGCGAGCGCGGCGGTCCAGCCGAAGCCGGTCGCACCGCAGGCCTCACCGGTGCGGGGGTCGACGTACTCCGCGAAACCGGTGGCTTCGGCGAGGTGCAGCACGGCCGCGCGCAGGGCGTCGGCCCGCTCCCGCTCGCCGTGCACGCGCAGGCCCCGCTCCAGCAGCCAGCTCGTGTTGAACCAGGCCGGGCCGCGCCAGTACCGGTGCGGGTCGAAGGCCTCGCCGAGGAGGTCGTAGCTGGGCACGAGCCGGGTGCGGTCGCCGAGCCCGAAGTGCGGTCCGCACAGGGTGCGGACGAGCGCGGCGGCGATCTCGCGCGGCAGGCCGGGGAGGAGGAGCGGCACCAGACCGGAGACACTCCGCTCGCGGATCAGACCGAAGGTGCCCGGTGCGGAGGCCGGTCCGGGGCCGTGTGCTTGTGGGGCCGGTCGGGGGCCGTGTGCTTCCGGGGCCGGTCCGGGGCCGTGTGGCCGCCGGGCCGGCCCCGGGCCGTCGCCCGGGCCGGCTCCCGCGCGGACCGGGCTCCCGTCCCGCGCGGCGGCCCGCAGGTCCCGGCACAGGAACATGCCCTCCGCCGGGTCCCACAGCCGCTCCACCAGCGCCGCCGTCAGCCGTTCGGCGCGCGCGTGCCGGGCGGTGCCGGCCGCGCCCAGCTCCTCGGCGATCCGGGCCAGCGCGTGTTCGGAGGCGATGAGCAGGGCGTTGAAAGCGGGGTCCTCGACGGTGAACTCCCCGCCGCGATCGGCGTACCCCGCGTCCCGGTAGTCGGCGGCCAGCCGCACGTACCGTCCGTAGTCCAGATCCGTCGGCCGGTCCTCGGGCGCGCCGTGGTCGAGGTCGGCGCGCCGGAAGGAGCGGGCCGGGGCGGGCGTGACCCGGGCGAGCGGGGCGTCCCAGCAGGGGCTGTTGTCCATGCCCTGCTCCCACGGGTGGACGACCGACACCAGCCCCGCGCCGCCCAGGTCCCGCCGGTGCAGCAGATAGCGGTGCCAGGCGGCCAGGCGCGGGTAGACCCGGGCCAGGAAGCCGCGCGCCCGGGACAGACCGGGGTCGGCGCGGTGCACCAGCCAGGCCGCCAGCGCGTGCACCGGTGGCTGCACGATGCCCGACGTCTGTACGGTGCGCGGGGCGCCGGCCGTGCGGCCGGCGGTGACGGAGCGCCAGAAGTCGGGGCTGGGGAAGTAGGCGTCGAGCGGTACGGAGGGATTGAACACGATGTGCGGGACGCGCCCGTCGGCCCACTGGGCGGCGAGCAGCGTCTCCAGCTCGGTCTGGGCCCGCAGCGGTGCGAGGTGCCGGAGTCCGATCGCGATGAATGCGCTGTCCCAGGACCACTGGTGCGGATACAGGTTCCGGGAGGGGACCGTGGAGCGGCCCGTCCAGTTCGCGTCGAGCACCCGGGCCGCCGCGACGCGCAGCGACGTGCCGGGGGCCGGGGGGCCGTATGCGCTCTCGTACTCCGTGGGACGGGCGGTGAGCTGCGTGCTGCGATCCACTCGGGGCTCCCCGAAGACGAAGACACCCGGCCGGCCCGGCCGGGTTCGGTGGCAACGACCGTAGAGTTACGTCTATTTAACACGCAAAACTCACTATGTAATGCAGACTTGGGAAACACAAGGGGGTGCGCATGACCGGACGTCCGGGAAGGACCGTCAGAGCCGGCGGCCAGGCCGGCGCAGGAGAACTGCTCGAACTGGTGCGCACCGGGCGGGCCGTGACACGCGGTGCTCTCCAGCAGGCGACCGGACTGTCCCGCGCGACCGTCGGCCAGCGCCTGGACCGGCTGTTCCGGGCCGGCTGGCTGCGCGAGGGCGCCGGCGGCCCGGTCGGCTCGCCGCTCGGCGGCCGCCCCTCCATCACCCTGGAGTTCGACGGCTCCCATGCCGTCGTCCTCTCCGGTGACCTGGACACCCGGCACGCCCGCGTGGCCGTCCTCACGCTGACCGGCGACATCCTCGCCGAACACTCGGGGACCCTGGTCGTCGAGGAAGGACCGGAGGCCGTGCTCGGTGAACTCGGCTACCGGTTCGCCGAGTTGCTGGAGAAGGCGGGCCATGCGGCGGCGGACGTCTGCGGCATCGGACTCGCCGTTCCCGGCCCGGTGGACAGCGGGACCGGCCGGGTGGTGCAGCCGCCGATGATGCCGGGCTGGGACGGCTACGACATACGCGGCCGCCTCTCCCGCGCCTTCACCGAGCACACCGGAACCGGCCCGGTCCCCGTCCTCGTGGACAACGACGCCAACCTGATGGCCTACGGCGAACAACGCGCCGGGCACCCCGACTGCGCGGCCTTCGTACTGGTCAAGGTGTCCACGGGCATCGGCGCCGGGGTGGTCGTGGACGGCGCGATCTACCGGGGGATCGACGGCGGCGCGGGCGACATCGGGCACATCCGGGTCGGCACGGACGCGCTGTGCCGCTGCGGTTCGTACGGCTGTCTCGCCGCCGTCGCGAGCGGGGGTGCCGTGGCCCGGCGGCTGGCGGACAGCGGGGTGCCGGCCGCCTCCGGCGCGGACGTACGGGACCTGCTGGCCGCCGGGCACCCGGGGGCGGCGGCGCTGGCCCGGGAGGCGGGCCGGCAGGTCGGGGACGTCCTGGCCACCGTCGTCACCCTGCTCAACCCGGGCGTGCTGATGATCGCGGGCGATCTGGCCGGGACCCCCTTCCTCACCGGGGTGCGCGAGCTGCTCTACCAGCGGGCGCTGCCGCGCTCCACGGCCCACCTCGACGTCGTCACCTCCCGGCTGGGGGAGCGGGCGGCGCTCATCGGAGCGGGTGCGCTGGTCGTGGAACACCTCTACGCGCCGGAGCGGGTCGAGGAGCGGCTGCTGGCGCTGGGCGTGTGACGTCGGTTTTTTCGCCCTGACCAGCGTCCGCATGGTGAAATGCGGCGCACTGTGGCAGCGTGATTCTCGCCACCCTTGATAAGGGTTGCGCTCAGATGAGCGGATCTTGGGCGACTGCACTTCTCCAAAGGGTGGCACTCGGTGCCACCCGCCGATCGTTCATCGACCGAAATCAGGCGTGCCGAGGGCCGCTCATCTGAGCGGAAAAGCCGCTCTTGGGAGGTGTATGCGTTCAAGAAGTGAAAACATGCGCCTGTCTCGGCTTGCCAAGCTTTGACTTTCGATCCGCTGGCGGACGAGTGGTTACAGGCGTATGACGCGCAAGTGGACGTACCCATGCGCCTTCGATCTGGGTATGTTCCTGGCCGTCAGGGCAGCCACCGTGGCCTCAAGGAGTCGAGACCCGTGTCGGAAAACAAAGAACCCCACGTAGTGAAGTTCGTTTACGACTTCACCGAGGGCAACAAGGACCTCAAGGACCTCCTCGGCGGCAAGGGCGCCAACCTCGCCGAGATGACCAACCTCGGTCTGCCGGTCCCTCCCGGCTTCACCATCACCACCGAGGCCTGCAAGGTCTACCTGGAGAGCGGTGCGGAGCCCGCGGCACTGCGTGACGAGGTGAGTGCGCACCTCGACGCCCTCGAGTCCCGCATGGGCAAGAAGCTCGGCCAGCCCGACAACCCCCTGCTGGTCTCGGTCCGCTCGGGCGCCAAGTTCTCCATGCCCGGCATGATGGACACGGTCCTGAACATCGGCCTCTCCGACAAGTCGGTGCAGGGCCTGGCCAAGCAGGCCGGCGACGACCGCTTCGCCTGGGACTCCTACCGCCGCCTGATCCAGATGTTCGGCAAGACCGTCCTCGGCGTCGACGGCGACCTCTTCGAGGAGGCCCTCGACAAGGCGAAGGAGGCCAAGAAGGTCACGGTCGACACCGACCTGGAGGCCGCCGACCTGAAGAAGCTGGTCACCACCTTCAAGAAGATCGTCAAGAAGGAGGCGGGCCGGGACTTCCCGCAGGACCCGCGCGAGCAGATGGACCTCGCCATCAAGGCGGTCTTCGACTCGTGGAACGGCGACCGCGCCAAGCTCTACCGCCGCCAGGAGCGCATCCCGCACGACCTCGGTACCGCCGTCAACGTCTGCTCGATGGTCTTCGGCAACCTGGGCCCGGACTCCGGCACCGGCGTGGCCTTCACCCGTGACCCCGCCTCCGGCCACCAGGGCGTCTACGGCGACTACCTGCAGAACGCCCAGGGCGAGGACGTGGTCGCGGGCATCCGCAACACCGTCCCGCTCGCGGAGCTGGAGTCGATCGACAAGAAGTCGTACGACCAGCTCATGCAGATCATGGAGACCCTGGAGAACCACTACAAGGATCTCTGCGACATCGAGTTCACCATCGAGCGCGGTCAGCTCTGGATGCTCCAGACCCGCGTCGGCAAGCGCACGGCGGGCGCGGCCTTCCGCATCGCGACCCAGCTGGTCGACCAGGGCCTGATCGACGAGACGGAGGCGCTCCAGCGCGTCACCGGCGCCCAGCTGGCCCAGCTGATGTTCCCGCGCTTCGACGAGCAGGCGAAGGTCGACAAGGTCGCGCGCGGCATCGCCGCATCCCCTGGCGCCGCGGTGGGCAGGGCGGTCTTCGACTCCTACACCGCCGTCAAGTGGTCTCGCTCGGGCGAGAAGGTCATCCTGGTCCGCCGTGAGACGAACCCGGACGACCTGGACGGCATGATCGCGGCGGAGGGCATCCTCACCTCGCGCGGCGGCAAGACGTCCCACGCGGCCGTGGTCGCGCGCGGCATGGGCAAGACCTGTGTCTGCGGCGCCGAGGAGCTGGAGGTCGACACCAAGCGCCGCAGGATGACCGTCCCCGGCGGCCACGTCGTGGAAGAGGGCGACCTGATCTCCATCGACGGCTCGTCCGGCAAGGTCTACCTGGGCGAGGTCCCGGTCGTCCCGTCCCCGGTCGTGGAGTACTTCGAGGGCCGCATGCATCCCGGTGCCGACGACGCTGACGAGCTGGTCGAGGCGGTCCACCGCATGATGGCCTTCGCCGACCGCAAGCGCCGCCTGCGGGTGCGCGCCAACGCCGACAACGCGGAAGACGCCCTGCGCGCCCGCCGCTTCGGCGCCCAGGGCATCGGCCTGTGCCGCACGGAGCACATGTTCCTCGGCGAGCGCCGCGAGATGGTCGAGAAGCTGATCCTCGCCGACACCGAGGAGGAGCGCGAGGCGGCCCTGCGGGAGCTGCTGCCGCTGCAGAAGAAGGACTTCGTCGAACTGTTCGAGGCGATGGACGGCCTTCCGGTGACGGTCCGTCTCCTCGACCCCCCGCTGCACGAGTTCCTCCCCGACATCACGGAACTCTCGGTCCGCGTGGCCCTGGCCGAGTCCCGCCAGGAGCCGCACGAGAACGAGCTGCGCCTGCTCCAGGCGGTGCACCGTCTGCACGAGCAGAACCCGATGCTGGGTCTGCGCGGTGTACGCCTGGGTCTCGTCATCCCCGGCCTGTTCACGATGCAGGTCCGCGCGATCGCCGAGGCCGCCGCGTCCCGCAAGTCGGCGAAGGGCGACCCGCGCGCGGAGATCATGATCCCGCTCGTCGGTACGGTCCAGGAGCTGGAGATCGTCCGCGATGAGGCCGACAAGGTCATCGCGGAGGTCGAGGCGGCGACGGGCACGCAGCTCAAGCTCGCCATCGGCACGATGATCGAACTCCCGCGGGCGGCCCTGACGGCCGGCCAGATCGCCGAGGCGGCGGAGTTCTTCTCCTTCGGCACGAACGACCTGACGCAGACGGTGTGGGGCTTCAGCCGGGACGACGTCGAGGCGTCCTTCTTCACGGCGTACCTGGAAAAGGGAATCTTCGGCGTCTCCCCCTTCGAGACGATCGACAAGGACGGCGTGGGTTCCCTGGTGAAGTCGGCGGCGGAGGCGGGCCGCCGCACCCGCCCCGACCTGAAGCTCGGCGTCTGCGGCGAGCACGGCGGTGACCCCGAGTCCGTCCACTTCTTCCACGAGGTCGGCCTGGACTACGTCTCCTGCTCCCCGTTCCGTATCCCGGTCGCCCGCCTGGAGGCGGGCCGCGCGGCGACGAACTCGGCGGGCAGCGACCACCGCTAGGCCCTCCGGGCCACTTGACCCCGGAGCCGCCGCTGGTCCCCGACCCTCACCGATCGGCGGCGGCTCCGGCGCACGAAGGAGAGGCGGCACCCTGTGCGGGGGTGCCGCCTCTCCGTGCATCGTCTGCGGCGAGTGTCAAGCTACGTCGCTGACCAGGCAATGTGGTGCTTGTTGGCGTTGGTTGCCGTTGGACCGGTCCGAAGCCGTTGTGCCCTCCAGGTGCGGTGTCGTCACCGCCCACCTGAGCGAAGACATGATCCGCATCCTCCACGGCCGAGAACTGATCACCACTCTCCGCCGCGTGACCAGGAAGGAGGTGGCGGTCCGCAAGTCCGGCGAACACAACCGCCGGAAGATCGTCTAGGCCAGACGTCAAGCATCACCCGATCCCGACCCGTACGCGCCCCCGGCTGACCTGCCGCGTGAACCTACACGGACGCCCCCGTACGCAGCACGTGCCCAGGCGCTGATGTCCGGCGGCAGGCACTTCGCGCTCGGGTGCTGGGTGCCGAAGATGCCACGATGCCGAGAGCGGGCCCGCGCTTGGCGACCTCGGCTGCGGTCGGTGTGGGTCGCGTCTTCCTGCTCCCGCTCCGCATCCCTGTCGCCCGCCGGGCGGGGCCTGCGGGCACGCGATGCGTGGCTTGTTTCGGCCGGTGTCCTGTTTTGGATCACCTGATGTGGTGGTCGGACGGGGACGTAAGGATTCGGCACGTGATCGCGACGCTACTTTCTGTAACTCCGGCTGCAGGTGGGCTGTCGGGGACACAGGAGAGGTGGCGTATGAACAGGGCAGTAGTGGGCCTGGTGGCGGCGGGGGTCTTCTTCGCGGGGGCGGGGACGGCGTTTGCGTCGTCGTGGCAGCGGCTGCCCGATCTGGCGGTGAAGAGGAGCGTGGCTCTCGAGGGAGGCCACTACCGGTTCAACCCGGCGGTGCGGAACCACGGTTCTTCGAGTGGACCGGATATCTGAACGACGTTGCTCCCAGCGACGGTCACAACGGATATGTGCAAGTCCGAGTCGAAGGCCATGACTGGACCCGCTACTACGGCAAGCAGGGCCAGAGGGTGTACCTGCACCACTCCAACTGGGACGGTGCCCAGCGGTACACGAATGACGCGTATCTTCGCGTCTGCCTCGACAGGGGAACGCTCCGGCCGGACAACTGCTCTCATGAACTGCACTTCATGGGTCACAACGGCTGAGTGGATTCACGATGTCCGAAGTCCTTGCTGCACAGGGAGTCCATCTCTCCTACGGCTCGTCGCAGGCCGTGAAGGGAGCGAACGTCACGCTCCGGCGCGGCGAGATCGCCGCCGTCACCGGTCCCAGTGGGTCGGGGAAGTCCTCCCTCCTTTACTGCCTCGCCGGTGTCCTGCCTGTCAGTCACGGCGAAGTCCTTTTCGAAGGGCGTGTGTTGGGCGAGCTCAGCGATGGTGAACTGAGCTCGCTGCGGCGCGACCGGTTCGGCTTCGTCTTCCAGTACGGCGAGCTTCTGCCCGAACTGACCGTGGAGGAGAACGCGGCGCTGCCGCTCCGGCTGGCCGGGCGCCGCAAGGCGGAGGCGTTCGCTGCCGCCCGGGACGTGCTCGGCCGGCTGGGTCTCGAAGAACTGCGGGACCGCCGCCCTTCGCAGGTGTCGGGGGGACAGAGCCAGCGGATCGCCGTGGCACGTGCGCTCGTGCACCAGCCAGCAGTTGTCTTCGCCGACGAGCCGACCGGTTCACTCGACAGTGCCAACGCGCAAGCGGTGCTGCAGGAGTTCCTCACACTGGCCCGTTCCCAGCGGGCGGCCGTCGTGCTCGTCACACACGACACCGATGTCGCTGCCCGAGCCGACACCAGATACACCATGGTCGACGGCGTCCTCACACTGCAGGGACGGTCGGCCCGGTGAAGGAACTCGGCTTGGGGCTGCGGCTGTTGCTGGGTAGTGGACGCGGAAACCGGGCCCGCTTCGCGCTCATGGCGCTGGGCGGCTCGATCGGCGTGTGCTGCCTCGCGATCGTGCTCGCGATCCCCGGCATCCTCGCGGCGCAGGACGGTCGCGTCGCGGCCCGTCAGCCAGTGGCCGCACATGGTGTGTCCGCCGCGGAGAAAAACACTCTCCCGCTGTGGCTGGAGCGGACCGACCCCTACGGTTCAAGGCCCCTCACCCGCATTTTCATGGCCCGCGGAACCAGGGCGTTTGAGCCGCCACCGGGGTTGAAAGCCATCCCCGCTCGCGGTGAAGTCTTCGTGTCCCCCCCGGCTGCACGAACTACTCCGCGCCGAGCCAGGCCTGGCGCAACGCCTGCCTGGCCGGGAAACAGGGCTCATCGGCGCGCAGGGGCTCGCACGCCCCGAGGAACTGGTCGCCTACGTCGGCATGGGTCGTGGCGAACTGCCGGACGGCTGGTACTTCTCCGGGTTCGGGACGAGCCGGGCACCGACCAGGACCGTGGAGCCGTCCACGCTCGACATCCTGCGCTTCACGATGGCCGGCATCGTTCTGCTGCCCCTCGCGGTGTTTCTCTCCGTGTGCGCTCGCCTGTCCGCCGCCGAGCGGGCCCGCAGGCTGGCCGCTCTTCGTCTGCTGGGGATGAGCGCCAAGGAGGTGCAGAGGGTCAACGCCGCAGAGACGGTAGCGGCGGCCGGACTCGGCGCCCTCCTCGGGCTGGGTGAGTACTGGGTCCTGAACCAGCTCGTCTCCCGGGTGGGACTCCCCCGATTCACGTGGTACCCGAGCGACGGGGCGTTGACCGGCTCGACGCTCATGGCATGCCTGGTGGGGTGCCCGACGCTCGCCTGGTTCGTGGCGCGGGCAAGTGCGCGGAAGGCCGCGGCCAATCCGCTGGCCGTGCGCAGGACAGCAGTGGAGAAGCGGCCTTCCGCCTGGGGTTTTCTCCCTCTGGTCGCGGGGACCGGTATCGCTGCCGGATACTGCCTCGCCGGCGCCACCGGGCACGCTCCCCAGGGCACAGGGCCGTCTTCGGTGCTTATTCCGTCGGCTGTCCTTCTCATCGGTGTCGGCCTCGTGACGACCTTGCCGTCCACGTGCCGGTACGTCGCCCGGCGAGTCGCCCGGTCCACCGGCTCTGTCGCCCTCGGGCTCGCCATGCGGCGCAACGAGGCCGAGCCGGGTGGGGCACTCCGGGTGGCGGCGGGCCTGGTCGTGTTGGTGTTCGCGGCTTCTTTGGCCCAAGGCATCCTGATCGAGCTGGATCAGGTCAGCAAGAACACATCCCCGATCCAGGACTACGACATCCGCTACGCGCAGCTGACCACCGCCCAGCGGCAATCCCTCGAGCGACTGCCGGGCGTTCGCGCCCATGTCGTCACCATGGAGTCGTCGCTCGTCGGTGCGTCCGAGATGGCCTGGTCCCCCCGCGTTGTCCTGGCCACGTGCGCCCAGCTTCGGGCGGTGACGTCGCGGGTCGGTGAGTGTACTGACCGGCAACCCTCGCGACTGTGGGGCACCACGGGGCCTCAGGGCGCACCGGCCGAGGCTGGAGGGAAGCTTCTTCTCCCGCTGGGCCGCGGCTATCGCAACGTGACGATCACGGTTCCGAAGCGAACGGTCCGGTACCGCGAGTTCCAGGACGCCTGGGTCCTCGGCGGTCAGTCGATCCTCGTTCCACCTTCCGAACTGCCCCCGGGCGCACGTCCTGAGAGCGCAACCTTCACATTGGTCAGCAACTCCGACCCGGACACAGTGCGCAGAGTCCTCGACGGCATCGGTCATGTCGCTCCGACGATCGACGTGATTCCTCAGGGACTGAACATCACGGCTCTCCAGCAGATCGCGGTCGTCAAGACGCTCCTCGGCCTCGGCATGGTCCTCGGCGCCGTCATCGCCGTTGCCGCCTACGTCGTCGCCACCACCGACCGCGCAGTGGAGCGGCGCCCCCAGGTCACCGCGCTGGCCCTGCTCGGCGCCCGCCCGCGCACGCTGCGGGCCGTGCAGATCACCCAGGTCCTCCTGCCCCTGACGGTGGGACTGCTGCTCGCCGTCGTGACGGGCAAGATGGCCGAGTCGAGTTATCTGGTCACCGGTGGCGGCACGGTGTTCTGGGACGGTGCCGGGCTTCCGCTTCTGCTCGTCGGCACCCTGTGCGTCGTAGCCGTGGCCGCGCTTGGCTCATTGCCCCTCGTCGGGCGGCGCATCGATCCGGAATTGATCCGGCGGGACTGAGCGCCAGCGGCAGTGTGGGGCGGTGCCCGGTGCGGGTGCCGCCCCCGGGGTGTTGGTCAGGCCGTGTCGGAAAGGAGGCCGTTCACCAGGGCGCGCAGACCGGGGGCGTACGTGTCCTCGGCGGTCAGCGGGGCCCAGCGGCCGGCGACCTCCGCCAGGCGGGGCAGTTCGGCCGGGTCGAGGTCGGCGAAGACGCGGTCGCGGTAGGTGGGGCGGTCGTCGGTCGCGCGCCGGCGGGTGGCGGTCGCGCGGACCACGATCTCCCCGGCGGTGTAGTACCAGATCGTCCGGTAGCCGTGCACGGCCTGCTCCAGGGGCAGCCCGCAGTCCGTCAGACCGTCCACTATCTGCTCGACGAACCACAGCGCGGACGTCGACATCAGGTCGTCCGCCGTCAGGACGTCCACGGCCCAGGGGCAGGCGGCCAGCACCTCGTGGATCGCGGTCGCGGCGGCGATGACGCGTTCACGCGGGTCGGTGGGGGGAGCGGACGGGCGGCGCAGGTGCTGCGCGGCGTAGTCGTCCAGGAGCAGGAGGAGCAGTTCCTCCTTGTCGCGGACGTGGTGGTAGAGCGCCATGGGCGTGCTGCCGATCTCGGAGGCGAGCCTGCGCATGGTCAGCCGGTCCACGCCTTCCTCCGCCACGACACGGAGTGCCGTCCGGATGATGTCCGTACGGGAGATACGGGCAGGTCGGCCGGTGGTCTTGCGGGGTGCAGGCGGTGGCGGCATGGCTCCCATCATGCCCTCGTCATCCCCGGGCAATCGACAACGGGGCCTGATCGCGCTAGTTTTCTTACATGTATAGAAACTTACGAGGCAGCCCTGCGGCCGTGCTCGCTGCCGCTGCCGTAGCCCAGTTCGTCGTCGCTCTCGACATGGCCGTGGTCAATGTCGCGCTTCCAGCGATCCGCACCTCCCTCGGCTTCGCCCCGCTCGACCTGGCCTGGGTCGTGCATGTGTACGCGCTCACCTTCGGTGGGTTTCTGCTGCTCGGCGGCCGGGCCTGCGACCTGTACGGCCCGCGTCGGCTGTTCGTGGCGGGGCTGGTCTGCTTCGGTGTCTGCTCGCTCGCCGGTGGACTCGCCCAGGAACCCTGGCAGTTGGTGGCCGCCCGCGCGGGGCAGGGCGTGGGTGCCGCCGCCACCGCGCCCGCCGCGCTGGCTCTGCTGACCACCACCTTCACGGACGGCCCCCGGCGCGTCCGCGCCCTCGGAGTGTGGAGCGGGATGAACGCCGTGGGCGGCGCACTGGGTGTGCTCGCGGGCGGAGTGCTCACCGAGTACGCGGGCTGGCGCTGGGTGATGCTGGTCAATCTGCCCATCGTGGCGACGGCGCTCGCGCTCGTCCGCGTGGCCGTACCGACCGGGCCGGGGCCGGTCCGGCGCGAGCGGCTGGATGTGCTCGGAGCACTGCTGGGGACCGGTGGTACGGGGCTGCTGGTGTTCGGTGTCGTACGGACCGATGTCCAAGGGTGGGCGTCACCGAGGACGTTGACGACGCTCGGCGGCGCCGCCGTGCTGCTGGTCGCGTTCGTCCTCGTCGAATCCCGGGTCCCCGTCCCGCTGTTGCGGCTCGGCCTGCTGCGCAGCCGCTGGGTGGTCGGTGCCGATCTGCTGGTGTTCCTCGCCGCGGCCGGGCAGTTCACCGCGTTCTATTTCGTCTCCCTGTACCTCCAGCAGGTCCTGGGCCTCGGCGCCGCCGCGACCGGTGCCGCGTTCCTGCCGTTCTGCGCGGGCTCGGTGGCGGCCACCGTCGTCGCAACCCGCATCGCCGCGGCCCGCTCGCCCCGCGCCGCCCTGGTGCCGGGCGCCCTGCTCGCCGCCGCGGGCATGGCCTGGTACTCCCGGATCAGCCCGCACGGCGGCTTCCTCACCGACGTGCTCGGGCCGTCCCTGCTCACCAGCGTCGGCATCGGGCTGCTCTTCGCGCCGGCGGCCGCCGCGGCGACGACCGGTGTCCGGCCCGGCGAGGCCGGGATGGCCTCCGGACTGTTCAACAGCGCACGCCAGCTCGGTGGTTGCATCGGTGTGGCCACCCTGGCCACGGTCGCCGCACACCGCACGGGCGCGGCCTCCGGCCCCGGCGCGCTCAACGACGGCTACGCCCTCGGCCTGGCCGTCACCGCCGCCCTCTTCCTGCTCGCGGCGGCCGTGGCGATCTGCGTGCTGCCCCGCCACCCGAGCCGGAGTCCGAGCGCCGGTGCGAGTCCGAGTAGCAGTCCGAGTCCCCATAGCAGTGCCAGTCCGAATAGCAGTGCCAGTCCGAGTAGCAGCGCGAGTCCGAGTAGCGGTGCGCGTCCGCGTACACGCGTGGAAGGGACACCGTCATGACGATCACGCCCGTCGACCTCTTCTCCTCGATGCTGGACTTCCGGCCCGACGGCGACGTCCGTTCCGGCGCCCGGCGGATGACGGACGGCGGCCCCGGTGACTGGCAGGTCGCGGCCTTCCACGTCGAGACCGGTGCCGAGGTGCACGCCGATCACTGGGAGGTGCATCCCGACGCGGAGGAAGCCGTGTGCTGCCTGGCCGGCGGCGTGCGGCTGTATCTCCGTCCCACCGTCGAGGGCGGTGCCGAGGAGATGGTGCGGCTGGCGGCGGGTACGGCCGTGATCGTGCCCCGTGGCCGCTGGCACCGCCTCGAACTGGACGCCCCGAGCGATCTGATGTCGATCACCCGCCGGCGTGGCTCACGTCTGGAGAAGCGCACCGGTCCGGGTGACTGATCCGCACCGCCGGGAAGCGCGGGGGCGGTCCCCCGGTCCCGCGCTTCCCGGCGGTCCCTTCAGCTCGTCTGGCGGCTCCCTCAGAAGTTGCCCTGGAGGTTCACCGGGCCGACCTGGAAGACGCCGGAGCAGGTCGTCCAGGGGGCCGGGACCAGGGTCGCGGTGTGCGAGGCCGGCGGGTAGACCCGCAGGTAGGAGCCGGTGCGCAGGCAGGGCCCGCCCACCGGGCCGTTGGTGGTGCGCACGATCGCCGAGGCGGAGTGGGCCGGGGCGAGCGTGACAGTGCCGTAGGGGCTGCCGCTGTGGGTGGCGGCCGGCCCGATCTGGTGGTGCGCGGTGTCCAGGACGCTGACGCCCGGATAGCCGCGCAGGGCGCAGCCGGTCGTGCTGGTGTTGGTGAACCGGACCGACCAGTACAGCGACCCCGCCGCGCCCTCCTTGTGGCCCATGGAGAGGTACAGATCGCTCGTGGTGCAGGTCCGGGCGGCGGTCGAGGCCCGGGGCGCCGCCGCGGGTGCCGACGGGGTCGCGCTCCACGCCGCTCCCGCGGCCGTCAGAGCCAGGAGAGCGGCGGTCAGTGCGGCGGCCGCGCCTCGCGCAGATGCAAACATGTCGTGTCCGCCTCCATCAGGCGAATCGGTGGATGAAGGTCACTGTGTTGGATGCGCTCCGGCTCGGAAAAGTTGTGCCGCCCGAGTATCCATTCCACGCGTTCCCCGACACACAGCCGCAACCCCTCTTTCGTAATCGGCGTGCATGGTTGATCGTTGGGCCGTGCATCGATGACGAAGACGACCGACGTCAGGGGGCACCGACGATGACGATCAGCCGCAGGGCGCTACTGGCCGCGGGAGCCGGGGCGGCGGGTGCCGGGTTACTCGCCGGCTGCGGTTCCCACACCGGGCGTGACGGCGGGGACGCCGGCGGGACGCAGCTGTCGCAGTGGTACCACCAGTACGGCGAGGCCGGCACCGAGCAGGCCGTCGAGCGGTACGCCGCCGCCTACAAGAAGGCACGGGTCACGGTGCAGTGGCGGCCCGGGAACTACGACCAGCAGACCGCCGCCGCCCTGCTCACCGACTCCGGACCGGACGTCTTCGAGGTGAACGGGCCCACGCTCGACCAGATCCAGGGCGGTCAGGTCGTCGACCTGACCGGTCTGATCGAGGGCGTCAGGGGCGACTTCAGTCCGGCCGTGCTCACGCCGAAGACGTACGACGGGAGGGTGTGGGGCATTCCGCAGGTCGTCGACATGCAGATGCTCTATTACCGGAAGAGCCTGCTGAAGGACGCCGGGGTCGAGCCGCCCGCCACGCTCGACGCCCTCGTGGACGCCGCGCGCAAGCTCACCGGCAGCAAGGTCAAGGGGCTGTTCCTGGGCAACGACGGGGGAGCGGGTGTGCTCGGCGGCACGCCCCTGTACGCCGCCGGGCTCCAGCTCGTCACCGAGGCCGGGAAGGTCGGCTTCGACGACCCCGCCGCCGCCCGCACCCTCGGCAAGCTGCACCAGCTGTACGCCGACAGGTCCCTCCTCCTCGGCGCGCCCGCCGACTGGGCCGACCCCTCCGCCTTCATCCAGGGGCTGACCGCGATGCAGTGGTCCGGGCTGTGGGCGCTGCCGCAGATCCAGAAGGAACTCGGCGACGACTTCGGCGTGCTGCCGTTTCCCGCGGACGGCAGCCACGGCAAGCCCTCCGTACCCGTCGGAGCCTACGGCGCCGCCGTCAGTGCGCGCGGCAGGCACCAGGAGGCCGCCAAGGAGTTCGTGAAGTGGCTGTGGGTGGACCGGACCGACTACCAGGAGGACTTCGCGCTGTCCTACGGCTTTCACATCCCGGCCAGGATCTCCCTGGCCGGGAAGGCGGCCAGGTTGCGGTCGGGTGCCGCCGCCGACGCCGTCCGCTTCACCACCGACCACGGCTACGCCCAGCCCCTGCTGTGGACCCCCGCCTCGCAGACCGCCTACCAGGACGCGCTCAGCCGGATCATCACGAGCGGGGCCGATCCGGCGAGTGAACTGCGGGCCGTCGTACGGAAGGTGACCGGCGAGCTCGACCGTGTGAAGAACGCGAAGAAGGCGAAGAAGACGTCGTGAGGCGCCGCAGGACCCTGTGGTTCTGGGTGTTCGTGGGGCCGTTCGCGTTCGGGCTCGCGCTGTTCACCTACGTTCCGCTGCTGTGGAGCGTGGGCCTCGGCTTCTTCGACGCGCACAACACCGTCACGCCCACGCACTTCGTCGGGCTGGACAACTACACGGCGATGCTGGAGGACGACGCGTTCGTCGGCAGTCTGCGGACCTTCCTCGTCTTCACCGCCTTCATCGTGCCGGTGACCTACGTGTGCTCGCTCTCCCTCGCCCTGATGGTGAACCGGCTGAGGCGCGCCCGCGCGTTCTTCCGGTCGGTCTTCTTCCTTCCGGCCGCGTGCAGTTATGTCGTCGCCGCGCTGGTGTGGAAGATGTCGATCTTCAACGGGGTGCGGTTCGGGCTGGCCAACACCGTGCTCGGGTGGTTCGGGGGTGATCCCGTCGCCTGGCTGGCCGGCACCGATCCGCCCTGGTACTGGCTGGTCATCGTCACGGTACGGCTGTGGCTGCAGGCCGGGTTCTACATGGTCCTGTTCCTGGCCGGGCTGCAGCGGATCGATCCGGTGCTGTACGAGGCCGCCGCCGTGGACGGGGCCCGGCCGGGGTGGACGGTGCTGCGGCACATCACCCTGCCCCAGCTGCGGGCCACCTCGGTCGCGGTGGTGCTGCTGCTCGTCGTCAACGCCTTCCAGGCCTTCGACGAGTTCTACAACCTGCTGTCCGACGCGAGGGGGTATCCGCCGTACGCCCGGCCGCCGCTGGTCTACCTCTACTACACCGCCCTCGGACAGGGGCAGAATCTCGGGCTCGGCAGCGCGGGCGCGGTGATCCTCGCGCTGATCATCGCCGTTGTCACGGTGGGGCAGGCGCGGTGGCTGAAACCGGGAAGGACGGACGCCGATGGATGACGCCCTGGTGCGGGCCGGGCGGGCGCTGCGGCTGGTGCTGCTCGTCGTGCTCGCGCTCGTCTTCCTGATCCCGTTCTATCTGCTGGTGCGCAACGGCCTGTCCAGCGAGCAGGACCTCACCTCGCCCGAATGGACGTTCCTCCCGGGCGAGTTGAGGTGGGGCAACGTCCGGGAGCTGTTCTCCGACCCGTCCGTGCCCTTCGCCCGCTCCCTGCTCAACTCCGCGCTGATCGCCGTCGCGACGACGCTGGGCACCCTGCTCCTCGCGTCCCTCGCGGGCTACGGCCTCGCCCGCATCCCGTACCGGCACGCGAACAAGGTCTTCTACGGCGTCCTCGGCACCCTGCTGGTCCCGGCCGCCGTCACCTTCGTACCGAGCTTCGTGCTGGTGTCGTCGCTGGGCTGGATCTCCACCCTGCGCGGACTGATCATCCCCACGCTGTTCTCGGCGTTCGCCTGCTTCGTCTTCCGGCAGTACTTCCTGGGATTCCCGCGGGAGTTGGAGGACGCGGCGCAGGTCGACGGACTCGGGTACTGGCGCACGTACTGGCTGGTGGTCGTGCCGAACGCGCGGCCGGTGTTCGCGGCGGTCGGCACGATCGTCTTTCTCGGCGCGTGGAACTCCTTCCTGTGGCCGCTGGTGATCGGGCAGGACCGGAGCGCCTGGACGGTCCAGGTGGCGCTGTCGTCGTTCACGACGTCCCAGGTGATCCGGCTGCACGAGCTGTTCGTCGCGGCCGTCGTGTCGATCCTTCCGCTGCTGCTGGTGTTCCTGTGCTTCCAGCGGTGGATCGTGGCGGGGGTGGAGCGGTCGGGGATCGACTGAACCGGGTCAGGCCGTCGAGCCGCCGTCCACCACCAGGTCGGTGCCGACGACCGAGGCCGCGTCGTCCGAGGCCAGGTAGAGCACGGCGGCGGCGATCTCCTCGACGGTGGAGACCCGGCCGAGCGGGGCCTCGGCGCGCATCCGGGCGGCCCGGTCGTCCTCCGTCTCGCCGGGCTTGAAGGACATGTCCGTGGCGGTGGGGCCGGGGCTGACGGCGTTGATGCGCACACCGTCGGCGATGTGGTCGAGGGCGGCGCTGCGGCTGAGCACCGACACGGCCGCCTTGGTGACGGCGTAGCCGGTGGTGCCGCGCAGCCGGCTGTGGACGCCGATCCGGGAGGCGATGTTCACGATGGCCCCGCCGTTCGGCTGGGTCCGCATCCGGGCGACTTCGGCCTGGAGGGCGAGGAGGACGCCGGTGACGTTGATGTCGAGCATCGTCCGCCAGTCCTCCTCGGCCAGGTCCGCCGCGGGCCGCCCGCGCCCGGTCATGACGCCGGCGTTGTTCACCGCCACGTCCAGGGAGCCGAACCGGTCCACGGCGGCGGACACCAGGGCCCGCAGGTCGCCGGCGCTGGTGACGTCCGCGGTGACCGCCAGCGCCTCGCCGCCCGCCTGCTCGATCAGGGCCGCCGTCTCCTCCAGCGGCTCCCTGCGGCGCCCGGCGACGACCACGTCCGCGCCCTCGCGGGCGAAGGCGAGGGCGATGCCCCGTCCGATGCCGGTGCCGGCCCCGGTGACGAGGGCCGTCCGGCCGGAGAAGCGGTTGCGCGCGGTGATGGCCACGATCTCCCCTTTTCTTGACCGATCGGTTCAGTATGAGGGCGGCAGAAACGCCCTCCGGACGGAGGGCGTCGTGGTCAGTCGAGCAGCGTCAGCGCCTGCTCCGCCGCGTCGTGGACGCGGGCCGGGTCGAACGAGGCCCTGCCGACCACCCGCAGGCCCTGCAGCAGCACGAGCAGGGTGCGGGCGAGGGCGAGGGGAGCGCGGTCCGCGGCCAGTTCGCCCTGCGCCTGCGCACGGACCAGGGCGGAGTGCAGCAGGGTCTCCAGGTGGTCCCAGCTCTGCTCCACCCGGCGGGCGGCGGCCGAGTCGTGCGCGGCCAGTTCGACCGCCGTGTTGGTGACCAGGCAGCCCTGCCGCCGGGTCACCTCGGCCGTGGCCTCGGCGGCGAACCGCCGCACCACCGCGCGTACCGCCGGCAGCACCGGGCCGGGCCGGGACAGCTCCCGGGTCAGCAGCGGGTTCTGGGTCTGCCCGTACCGCTCCAGCGCCCGCAGGTACAGCTCGTGCTTGCTGCCGAACGTCGCGTACAGGCTCGCCCTGCCGATGCCCAGGTGCCCGACCAGGTCGGCCATCGACGTCGCCTCGTAGCCGCGCCGCCAGAACAGCTCCAGGGCTGACTGCAGCGCGGCGTCCGGATCGAACTCCTTGGTCCTGGCCACGAACCGCAGCCTAGGTTTTTCTGGAACGATCGGTCAAGTGAGATGCTCGGGTGAGCAGAGCCTAGGCGGCCCGTACCTCGTACGCCGCCACCCGCACTGCCTCGTCGTCCAGGCACTGCCCGCTGATCAGGTCGAAGCGCTGCTTCAGCAGGGGCGAGGCCACGAACGGGCGGTCCCGGTGGGTGCCGGTCAGACCGCGGGAGAGGACGGCCGCGCCGGTGAAGGGGTCGCGGTTGTCGACGGCGTACAGCCGGTCGGTGCGGTCGCGGAAGAGGGCCACCTGGCGGCCGTCCGGCAGCAGGGCGGCCACCCCGCGGCCCGGGGCGAGCGCGCTCAGGTCGCAGGCCGTGAACCAGCCGTCGGCCAGCCGGAGTTGAACCTTCAGGTCGGTGGTCTCGAGAGCCAGGGTCATCGCTGGGCGCTTCCTTCCAGGACGTCGTCGGCGGATCGCATGCCGATGGACAGCAGCGGCAGGTCGGGCTTGATCTGGTCGCGCTCGGGGACGAAGGCGACGACCGGGTCGGGGGTGTCCGGGGCGTTCACGAAGGACACGAACCGGGCGAGCTTCTCGGGGTCGTTGACGGTCTCGGCCCACTCGTCGCGGTAGTGGGCGACGTGCGCCCGCATCAGCTGCTCCAGTTCGTCGCAGATGCCGAGCGAGTCGTGCACCACCACGTCCCGTACGTGGTCCAGGCCGCCGGGGATCCGCTCCAGCCAGGTGCTCGTGCGCTCCAGCCGTTCGGCGGTGCGGATGTAGAACATCAGGAACCGGTCGATGAGACGGACGAGTTCGGCGTCGGACAGGTCCTGAGCCAGCAGGTCCGCGTGGCGCGGGGTGGCGCCGCCGTTGCCGCCGACGTACAGGTTCCAGCCGTTGGAGGTGGCGATGACCCCGAAGTCCTTCGACTGGGCCTCGGCGCACTCGCGGGCGCATCCGGAGACGGCGGACTTGAGCTTGTGCGGCGACCTCAGGCCCCGGTAGCGCAGCTCCAGGTCGATCGCCATCCTGACGGAGTCCTGGACGCCGTAGCGGCACCAGGTGGAGCCCACACAGGACTTCACCGTGCGCAGCGCCTTGCCGTAGGCGTGTCCGGACTCGAAGCCGGCGTCCACCAGGCGCGCCCAGATCAGGGGCAGTTGCTCGACCCGCGCCCCGAACATGTCGATCCGCTGGCCACCGGTGATCTTCGTGTAGAGGCCGAAGTCCCGGGCGATCTCGCCGATCACGATCAGCTTCTCGGGGGCGATCTCGCCGCCGGGGATGCGCGGCACGACCGAGTACGAGCCGTTCTTCTGCAGGTTGGCCAGGAAGTGGTCGTTGGTGTCCTGCAGAGCCGCCTGCTCGCCGTCCAGGACGTAGCCGCTCGCGCCGATCGCCGGGGCGAGGGAGGCGATGATCGAGCCGACGGCCGGCTTGCAGGTCTCACAGCCGTCGCCGCCCCGGGCGCCCTCACGGCCGTAGCGGTCCAGCAGCTCCTGGTACGACGTGACGCGCAGGGCGAGGACGATCTCGTAGAGCTCCTCGCGGGTCTGGGCGAAGCAGCCGCACAGGCCCTTGTCGACCTCGATCCCGGACGCCTCCAGCTCGGCGTCGACGAGCTGGCCGAGCACCTTGACGCAGGAGCCGCAGCCGGTACCGGCCTTGGTGCACTTCTTCACCTCGGGCACGGTGGTGCACTTGTGCTCCGTCACCGCCCCGCGGATCGTGCCCTTGCTGACGTTGTGGCAGGAGCAGATGACCGCCTCGTCCGGGAGGGCGGACGGGCCGAGCTGGGCCCCCGAGTCGGCTCCGGCGGGCAGGACGAGCGACTCGGGGGAGATGGGCGGCACCGAGCCGGTCAGCGCGCGCAGGGTGCCGTACGCCTCGGCGTCACCGACCATGATGCCGCCGAGCAGCGTGCCGTCCGCGCCGATGACCAGCTTCTTGTACAGTCCGGCGCGGGAGTCGGAGTAGACGACGTCGAGGCAGTCCTCGGTGGTGCCGTGCGCGTCGCCGAAGGACGCCACGTCCACGCCGAGCAGCTTCAGCTTGGTGGACAGGTCGGCGCCGGTGAACTCCGCCTCGTCCTGGGCGAGGGTCGCGGCGGCCGTCTCCGCCTGCTCGTACCCGGGCGCCACCAGGCCGTACACCCGGCCGTCCGCCGCCAGCGCGCACTCGCCGATCGCGAAGACGTTCGGGTCGGTGACCGTACGGCACTGCTCGTCCACCGTGATGCCGCCGCGCTCGCCGACGGCGAGACCGCAGTCCCGGGCCAGCTGGTCGCGGGGCCGCACACCGGCGCTGAACACCACCATGTCGGCGGGGAGTTCGGAACCGTCGGACAGCTTCATGCCGCTGACCGAGCCGTCCTCACCGGTGACGATCTCCTGCGTGCCCACACCCGTGTGCACGGTCAGGCCCATGCCCTCGATGGTCCGCAGCAGCGCCGCGCCACCGCCCTCGTCGACCTGCACCGGCATCAGACGCGGCGCGAACTCCACGATGTGGGTGTTCAGCCCGAGGCCCTTGAGCGCACCGGCCGCCTCCAGACCCAGCAGCCCGCCGCCGACCACGGCGCCGGTGGTCGCCCGCGTCTTCGCGTATTCCTCGATGGCGAGCAGGTCCTCGATGGTCCGGTAGACGAAACAGCCCTCGGCGTCCTTGTTCGGCACCGGCGGCACGAACGGGTAGGAGCCGGTGGCGAGAACGAGGGTGTCGTACCCGAAGACCCTGCCGGACCTGGCCGTGACCTGCCGCGCCGCGCGGTCGATCGTCTCCGCCGGGTCGCCGACGTACAGCTCGATGCCGTGCGTGTCGATGAACTCCATGTCGGTCATGGAGAGGTCCTCGGCCGTCCGGCCCGAGAAGTACGAGGTGAGAGCTACGCGGTCGTACGCCGGACGTGGCTCCTCGCACAGCACGACCACGCGGTGCGTGGCGGTCAGGCCGCGCTCGGCGAGCGCTTCGAGGAAGCGCTGGCCGACCATGCCGTGGCCGACGAGCACGATCGTGGGGGTGTCCGTGCGGGTGTCCGTGGACATCAGGAGCCTCCGTCGTTGGTGAGCAGGTGGAGCAGGGGGCCGTCGTCGGGGAGCGGCTCTGCTCCCTCCCAGGCGCGGGCGAGCGCGCCGACGGTGCCGAGTTCGCCGACGAGGACCCCGCCGACCAGGCGGTCGTCGCGGACGACGACCTTGCGGTAGGTGCCGCGGGTGGCGTCGGCGAGCCGTACGACGTCGTCGCCGGGGCGCGCCTCGGTCTCGCCGAACGCGGCCAGGTCGAAGGGGGAGCCCGTTCCGGTGAGGGTCAGCCGGGTCAGGGAACGGGTGCCGCGGTATCGCGCGTCCGTGTCTCCGGCGAGCAACTCGGCGAGCGCGTCGGCCTGTTCCAGCGCCGGGGCGGCCAGGCCGTAGACCGTGCCGTCGTGCTGGACGCAGTCGCCGACGGCGTGGATGTGCGGGTCGGAGGTGCGCAGCGCGTCGTCGACCAGGACGCCGTGGTGGACGGCGAGACCGGCCTGCTCGGCGAGTCCGGTGCGCGGGCGCACCCCGCAGGCGAGTACCACGAGGTCGGCGTCGAGCGCGTACCCGTCGGCCATCTCCACGGATCGGACGGCCCCCGCGAGGCAGCGCACGTCCCGCACCCGGCACTCGGTGTGCACCTCGACGCCCAGGTCCGTGAGGTGCCGCAGCACCAGCCGGGACGCGTCCGGGTCGAGCTGGCCTTCCATGAGCCGCTCGGCCTGCTGGGCGAGGACCACCTGCGCGCCGCGCACGGCGAGCGCGCGGGCGGCGGAGACGCCGAGCAGCCCGCCGCCGACGACGACCGCGCGCACACCCGGCCGGACCGCCTTGGCCAGCCCCAGGCAGTCGTCCATCGTGCGGAACGCGTGGACGCCCTCGGGAAGCTGGTGGTCGGGCGTGAACAGACCGCGCAGCGGCGGCAGTACGGGGTTGGAGCCGGTGGCGAGGACCAGTGTGTCGTATGCGATCGAGCCACCGTCGGCGCAGTGGACGGTCCGGGCGGCCCGGTCGATGCCGGTGACCCGGGCCCGGAGCAGCCCCGCCGGCGCCGGAAGGGCGATCACCTCGGGGGCGTAGCGGCCGGCCAGCACCTCCGCGAGCAGCACCCGGTTGTACGGCGGGTGCTCCTCCTCGCCGACGAGCAGCGCGGGCGCGCCCAGCTCACCGAGCCGCCGGGCGAGCCGTACGCCCGCGAGGCCGGCGCCGATCACCACCACACGCGTATTCGAGGTCATGCCCTTGAGCGTGCGGTCCCGACGTTACCCGGCCGCATCACCTCTGTTTCCCGTGAGGAACGCTGCCCTCAGCGGGGGCGGGCGGGGGGTGTGAGGGGTCCGTGGGCGGGGCGGGGAGGGCTGTGAGGCGGGCGCGGGTCTGCGGGGATCGACGTGGCGGCGGACGGCACCGGCGCGCGAGACGCCACGACGGCGCCGTAGACGACCGACGGCCCGGACGTCCCCTAACGGCTCCCCGTCAGATGGGCGAACACCACCACGTTGCCCTGATAGCCCGTGGCCTTCGAGTAGCCGCCGCCGCAGGTGATGACGCGGAGTTCGGGGCGGGGCGCCGCGCCGTACACCTTGTCGTCGGGGAAGTCGCGGGCCGCGTACACCTCCACCGCGTCCACGGTGAACACGGCCACGCTGCCGTCCCGGCGGTCCACCTCGATGCGGGCGCCCCGCTTGAGTGCGCCCAGGTCGTAGAAGACGGCGGGGCCCTCGGTGTCGTCGACGTGCCCGGCGACGATCGCGGTGCCCGTCTCGCCGGGCATGGTGCCGGACTCGTACCAGCCGGCCAGGTTCCTCTCCCGCGCGGGCGGCACGTCCAGGCTGCCGGACGCAGTGAGGGACAGGCCCATCAGCGGGGCGTTCACACGGATCGCGGGGATGCGGATGCGCAGGGGCGGGGACGGCGCGAGCGCGGGGGCCGTGAGGCGCTCCTCGCCCGGATCCGGGCGGCCCTCGGCGGCGGCCGGCTGCGGTGGCGTGTCCGTCCCGGCACCGTCGCCGAGCAGCCACACCCCGCAACCGAGGGCCACGACGGTGAGCGCGGCTATCGCGGTGTCGCCGAGCCGGTCACGCCTGGCGCTCCTGCGCATACGAACCCCTCTCCCGGGGGCGGGCCCCCGAATCCCGGGGGACGATCCCGAATCCCGGGGACGACCCCGGACCGCGGGGACGATCCCCGGACCGCGGGGGCGGCCCCGAAGGTCCCTTCCCCCTCCGGGCCGCGAGGGGCATCGGACCCGGAGGGGGCGGGACATGCGGTACCGGCCGACGGACAGCGGAGGGTGTCCGTCAGATCCCGTCGCCTCTCGCCCGGCGATGCAGGAGCCAGGTACCGCCCGCGGCGGCGACGGCCAGTGCCGCCACTCCCGCCGTGGTCTGCACGGGGCCGGGGCCGAGTGCGCCGCCGACCCCCGTCTTCACGCTTCCCCGCGGCTGCACCTGCTCGTGCGCCGCGCTCAACGCCACCACCAGATCGCCCTTCACCTGCCGGTCGCCCTCCGCGCAGGTGGCGACGATCTCGTACGTCCCCGGCTGCGCGCTCGGCGGCACCTGGAACTGGCCGATCGCCTCGCCCTCGTGCGAGCTGGGCGCCAGGGTGAAGGTGCCGGCACCGACCGCGCCCGCGTCCCCGGTCGCCGAGCCCTTGTCCCCGCACGCGGCGGTGTTCACCGTGACCTGGCCGCCGGGAGTCACCGTCGAGGGGTACACGTCCAGGCTTCCGGTGCCCGCGGCGTGGGCGGGTGCCGCGGCTGCCACGACGAGCGCGGTACCGGTCAGCAGACGGGCGGTGCGGCGCATGGTGCTCCCCGGGGCTTCGGGTCTCGGTCCGTTCGTTACCGAGGTAAGTCGCAGTCCGGCGGTTCCGCTCTCTGAGAGGCCGTCAGAAATGCGGTGAACGGGTGTCGCCCCCGGCCCCCACACGGACTAGCCCGCGCGAAGTCCGGGCAGGTCACGGGGCGTGTGCGGGCCCGTGCCAGATACCGGTGCGAAGAGAACACGAATGGCCGAGAGGGCCGGTGCCCGGCCAGGCACCTGCCCTCTCATGGTTCACGCTGCTCGGTTCACGCCGCTCAGTTGACGTTGACGGCGCTCCAGGCCGCCGCCACCGCGTTGTACTCGGTGCTGCCCGCGCCGTACAGGTCCTTGGCGGCGTTCAGGGTCGCCGTGCGGGCCCCGGCGTAGTTCGTCGAGGAGGTCATGTAGACCGTCAGCGCCCGGTACCAGATCTTGCCGACCTTGTCCCGGCCGATGCCGGTGACCGTGGAGCCGTTGTACGTCGGCGAGTTGTAGCTGACCCCGTTGATCGTCTTCGGCCCGCTGCCCTCCGCGAGGAGGTACGCGAAGTGGTTGGCGACGCCGGAGGAGTAGTGGACGTCGAGGTTGCCGACCGAACTGCTCCAGTAGTCCGCCGAGTTGCCGTCCTTGGACGGCTTGTCCATGAAACGCAGGGCGGGCTGGCCGAAGCCGGACTTCACGATCTTCTCGCCGATGAGGTAGTCACCGGGGTCGGAGGGGTTGTTCGCGTACCACTCGACCATCGTGCCGAGGATGTCCGAGGTGGCCTCGTT
Source organism: Streptomyces sp. NPDC037288 (assembly GCF_055603265.1). Lineage (NCBI taxonomy): Bacteria > Bacillati > Actinomycetota > Actinomycetes > Kitasatosporales > Streptomycetaceae > Streptomyces > Streptomyces sp. NPDC037288. The sequence continues at coordinate 232,415 of NZ_JBVJVY010000001.1, read as the reverse complement.
GAGCCCGCCGGACTCGCCCGAGTAGGTCAGGGCGGCGGTCTTGGAGGTGACCCCGTGGGTCATCTCGTGCCCGGCGACGTCGAGGGCCACCAGCGGCCCGAAGGTGGTCCCGTCACCGTCGCCGTACGTCATGCAGAAGCAACTGTCGTCCCAGAAGGCGTTGTTGTAGTTGCTGCCGTAGTGGACGCGGTTGTACGAGCCCTTGCCGTCGCCGCCGATGCCGTTGCGGCCCTGGACGTTCTTGTAGTAGTCCCAGGTCTCGTTGGTGCCGTACTGGGCGTCGACGGCGGCCGAGGCGCGGTCGGAGGTGGTGCCGCTGCCCCAGTGGTTGTCGGCGTCCGTGAACAGCGTCGCGGGCGCCCGGCTGAAGCAGATGCCGAAGAAGCACAGGTCGGTCTTGCCCTCCGCGTCACCGGTGAAGGTGTTGCCGCGGGTCGGGTCCTTGAGCTGGTACGACGATCCCGACTGGGTCGTCTGAAGCGGCACCGTCCCGCTGTACAGCGACTTGCCGTCGCCGGCGGCGGTCTCGATGCTGTCCCAGGCGTCGATCTGGGCGCCGGTGCGGGCGTCGGTCAGCACGGTCCGGGCGACCGGGTTGCCGAGCGAGTCCAGGCCCGCCGCGGTGGTGCGCCAGGCGAGCTTCGGCGTGCCGTGCAGGGCGTCGACGATCAGCTCGGGCTTGGCCTTCACCTGCTTCAGCGCGTTGCCGAGGTTGGCGGCGCGCAGGGCGTTCACGGCGAGGTCGGCGGCCTTGGGGGCCGAGACCTCCGGGACGATGGAGGGGAGGGATATCGCGGTGCGGGTCGCCCGGTTCGCGCTGCGGTAGGCACCGTCCCGGGCCAGGTGGACCACGAAGTCGCCGCCCAGTACGGGCAGTCCGTGGTAGGCGCGGTCGTAGCGGACGTGCTGGGTGCCGTCCTTGTCCACGATCACGTCGCGGACGCTGGGGTGCTCGGCGGAGGTCAGGCCCAGGCTCGTGGCATGGGCCAGGAGTGCCGACGCCGCGTTCTGGATCGCGGTGGCCCGGGTCGGTCTGGTGTCGGCGTGGGCGGCGGGGGAGAGGGTGACGGTCAGCAGGGTCGCGGTGGTGACGGCGACGCCGGCGGTGGCGGTGAGACGACGGGTTCCTCGGACGTGCTGGCGTATCCGGCTCATCTGTCTCCTCGGGGAGGCGCCGATCTGGGCGTGGGGGTGGCGCTGATGTCCACAGAGATTTAAGGGGCCCTGACATGTCATGTCCATAGCCGCTTCATGGAGATGTGTGAGGAGCCGAAGGGGGTACAGAATCGTTTCCGTGATCACTGAGGAGCCCGAGTCGTCCGGGACCCCGCTGCCGTTCTTCGTCTACGGCACCCTCCGCCCCGGCGAGGCCAACCACGACCTGTTCCTGCGGGGCCGCACCGCGTCGGAGGAACCGGCCCGGCTGCCCTGCGCGGCGCTCTACGACGGCCCCGGCTACCCCTACGCCGTCGAGCGCCCGGGCGGCGGGATCCGCGGCGAACTGGTCACCGCCCGGCCGGAGACCTACCCCGAACTGCTCGCCGCCCTGGACCACCTGGAGGAGTACGTGCCGGGCGACCCGCGCAACCTCTACGAACGCGTCGCCCGGAACGTCGTACGCACCACCGACGGCACCACCGTCCTGGCCTGGGTCTATCTGGCCGCCCCAGGTGTCGCCGCCCGGCTGCGGGCCGAGGGCAAGCCGATCGAGGACGGCGACTGGATCTCCCGCCGCTGAGCCGGACCGGCGGCGTCGGTTTTCGGCCCGGCGCCGGCGCCGGTGACGCACGCGTGCCGCGGCAGCCTTCCGAGCCCGGTGTCGTCCGCCGGACTCAGCCCAGCAACCTCAGCCCCTCCGGTACGGCGATCCCGAACCGCTCCTCCACCACGCGCCGGGCCTCCGCCTCGTCCGTCAGCTCGCGCTCGGTCACCGTGCCGTCGGCGCGGGTCTCGGTCAACCGGGCGCCGTCGAGGGCGAGATGGTGTTCGGCGGTGGTCCGCTGGAGATAGGGGCGGCGGGTGAAGGGGGAGCGTGGATGGGTGCCGACGTACCAGTTGAGCACCTCGTAGTCCGCGGCGGCGAACGGCTCCAGAGTGAAGGCGTACTGGCCCATCCACTCCCGCTGCTGCCGGTCGTACCGCTGCAACTCCCACAGCTCCAGCGGGCCTTCGTGCGGCAGGATCACCAGCCGGTGCCGGCGTCCCGCGCCCTCGGACTCGATGCCGGTCGCCAGGGGCATCGGCGCCAGCAGTGCGCCGATGGCGCCGAATCCCACGTCCGCCAGATACGACTCCGGCTCACCGGGCACCTCGACCCGCAGCAGCATGTGCGTCCGCGGCCGGCTCCCCGGTGTCTGCGCGCCCACTACCACCCGCCCCGTCAGCGGTGTCACCCGGAACCCCAGCGCCCTGAGGGCCAGCCACATGAGCGTGTTGTGCTCGTAGCAGTAGCCGCCGCGCCGGCCGCGGATCATCTTGGCCAGCAGATCGGCCGGGGCGAGCGAGGGGGCCCGGCCGGACACGGCGTCCAGGTTCTCGAAGGGCAGGGACAGCGCGTGCGCCAGGTGCACACCGCGCAGCGTCTCCAGGCCGGCCCGCCGGCTGCCCTGCCATCCGATCCGGTCCAGATAGGCGTCGAGGTCGAGCTGCTCGAAGTCGGACATACGTCGAACCTAACGCGCCCCGGCAGCTGCCCGCCGTGACCTGCGGACCGATCCGCGCTACTCCTGTGGCCCTACGACCTCCACCCGCACCGCGCACGACTTGAACTCCGGCATCCGGGACGTCGGGTCGAGGGCCGGGTTGGTGAGCGTGTTGGCGCGGCCCTCGCCCGGCCAGTGGAAGGGCATGAAAACGGTGTCGGGGCGGATGGCCGGGGTGATGCGGGCGGGGGCCACGGCTCGGCCGCGTCGGGAGACCACCGTGACCGGGCCGCCCTCCACCGCGCCGATGCGGGCCGCGAGCCGGGGGTGCAGTTCCACGAACGGACCGGGAGCGGCGGCGTTCAGCTCGGCGACCCGCCGGGTCTGCGCCCCGGACTGGTACTGGGACACCACCCGTCCGGTGGTCAGCAGCAGCGGATACTCGGCGTCGGGCTCCTCCGCCGTCGCCCGGTGCGTCACGGCGACGAACCGGGCTCGGCCGTCCTCCGTGGCGAAACGGTCCAGGAAGAGCCGGGGGGTGCCGGGGTGGGCCACCCCGGCCGTGCCCTCCGGGCACGGCCAGAACACCCCGTTCTCCCCTGCCAGGCGGCGGTAGGTGATCCCCGAGTAGTCGGCGGGGCCGCCGGCACTCGCCCGGCGCAGCTCCTCGAAGACCTCCTCGGGGTCCGTCGGGAAGCCCTTCTCCACGCCCAGCCGGGCCGACAGCCCGTGCAGGACGTACAGGTCGCTGCGGACCCCGGGCGGCGGGGTGACCGCCTGGCGGCGCAGCAGGACCCTGCCCTCCAGGCTGGTCGTGGTGCCCGCCTCCTCCGCCCACTGGGTGACCGGCAGTACGACGTCCGCCAGCTCCGCCGTCTCGGACAGGACGACGTCGGCCACCGCCAGGAAGTCCAGCGAGCGGAGCCGTTCCTCGATGTGGGCCGCGCGCGGCGCCGACACCACCGGGTTGGAGCCCATCAGCAGCAGCGCCCGTATGTCCGTGCCCAGGGCGTCGAGGAGTTCGTACGCGCTGCGTCCGGGGCCGGGGAGCGCGTCCGGGTCCACGCCCCACACGCCCGCCACATGCGCCCGCGCCGCCGGGTCGTCCAGCTTGCGGTAGCCGGGCAGCTGGTCGGCCTTCTGCCCGTGTTCGCGCCCGCCCTGCCCGTTGCCCTGCCCGGTCAGGCACCCGTACCCGGACAGCGGGCGGCCCGCCCGGCCGGTCGCCAGGCACAGGTTGATCCACGCGCCCACCGTGTCCGTCCCCTTGGACTGCTGCTCCGGCCCGCGCGCCGTGAGCACCATCGCCGACTCCGGCTCGCAGAACAGCCGTACCGCCTCCCGGAGCCGCGGAACGGACACCCCCGTGATCCGCTCCACCTGCTCCGGCCAGTGCGCCATCGCCGCCGCCCGTGCCTCCTCCCAGCCGGCGGTCCGCTCCCGGATGTACTCCTCGTCCGTCCGCCCCTCGGCCACCACCAGGTGCAACAGGCCCAGGGCCAGAGCCAGATCGGTGCCGGGGCGGGGTGCGAGGTGCAGGTCCGCCTGTTCGGCCGTCCTCGTACGGCGCGGGTCGACGACGATCAACGTGCCGCCGTTCTCCCGCAGTTCGGTGAAGAACCGCAGCGACGGCGGCATGGTCTCCGCGAGATTCGACCCGACCAGGACCACGCACCCCGTCTTCGGGATGTCCTCCAGCGGGAACGGCAGCCCCCGGTCGAGACCGAACGCCTTCGTGCCGGCCGCCGCCGCCGACGACATGCAGAAACGGCCGTTGTAGTCGATCTGCGAGGTGCCCAGCACCACCCGCGCGAACTTCCCCAGCGCGTACGCCTTCTCGTTGGTGAGCCCGCCCCCGCCGAACACGCCCAGCGCGTCGGCGCCGTACTCCTCGCGCGTGCCCCCGAGCCGCTCGGCGATCCGGTCCAGCGCCGCCTCCCAGCTCGCCTCGACCAGCCGGCCCCCGGACCGGACCAGCGGCGAGGTCAGCCGCACCGCGGGCGACAGCACCTGGGCCGCGGTGCGGCCCTTGCCGCACAGCGCGCCCCGGTTGACCGGGAAGTCCGTCCGCTCGGTCACCTCGACGCCCCCCTGTGGCAGGGGCGTGACATTCATCCCGCACTGCAGGGCGCAGTACGGGCAGTGGGTGGGCGTCGAGGCGATCGTTTCCATACCGCCAGCGTGCGTCCACCGTGTTACGGCCCCGGGCCGCTCCCGGTTACACGCCCGGCACGGCGACCTCCCCGCCGGGCCGGGGGCGAGGTGAGGTCCCGGGGCCCGGTCCGTGCCTACTGCCGGTTCAGGGAGCGGGTGACGCCCGCCGCGATCGTCGTCGCCAGCACCCAGCCGGCGGCGATCAGCAGATACGACAGCCACTGGTACCCGCCGCGCGGCGCGTACGCCCCCTCCTGGCCGAAGTCGATGATCGGCAGCAGCAGGTCGAGGGTGTAGAAGAGCGGGTTGAACGCGGGTGCCTCGGAGGGTTTGAGGGCGGGCGGATGGTGCAGTGCGAAGGCGAGCGTGCCGGTGCACAGCAGGAGCAGCAGCCAGCCCGCGGCCCGCATCGGGCGGAAGCCGTAGCCGACGGCCGCGTCCTGGAGGCAGCCCCACAGCCGGGCGTAGGGCGGCAGGGTGCCGCGGTGGCGGCGGAGCTTGGCCAGCTGGACGGTGCGGGCGGCGGCGTCGTCACCCACCGTGCGGTACGCCGAGGCCAGCTGCTCGTAGGGGTGCGGAAGGTAGCCGTCCGGCTCGCGTTCCAGCAGCGGAAGGCGCTGTTCGGCCGGGAGGTGCGGGGTCAGGACGCGGTAGCCGAGCCCGTCGATCCGGACCTGCCGGGGCCACACCTCGGGCGGTACGTGCAGCAGGTCGAGCTGGGCACGGCGCAGATTGACGGATCCCTCGATCGGCGCGGCCTCCCGCAGCCACAGCTCACCGATGACACTGCTGCTGGCGCGCAGGGCCTGGCCGTCCGGCTGGCACAGACTGGCGTGGGCGAGGTTGAGCTGACGGGGAATCCGGGCACCGCCCAGATTGACCCGGCCTCGGACGCGCAGCCGCATGCCGTGCAGGTCGGTGCCGACCGTCAGGACCTCGGCGTGCAGCGCGGTGGCTCCGGGGGCGTTCAGCTCCGCGTCGTTGAGGTTCACCTGGTTGCGGACGACCGTCCCGTTCAGGTGCACCCTTCCGTGCGCGACCAGCCCCGGGGCCCACACGTCCGCCCCCACCTCGGCGTGGTTGAGCTGCAGCACGGGCTCCTCGGGGACCTCACCGTCGGTGCCGAGCCGCGCCCCGTTGGCGAACAAGGCTCCGGACAGCTTCGCGCCCGCCAGCCGTACCGGACCCGTGATACGGCAGCAGGTGATCCGCAGTACCCCGTCGACGTGGAGGGTGCCCGCGGTGAGCCCCGGAAGGACCGAATCGGTCAGCACCAGGGCGGGGATCCTCGCCCCGTACAGGTTCGGGGTCTGGTCGAAGTGGCAGGCCCGCAGCCGGACCGGGTGCTCCACCTTCCCGTACATCAGATGGAGCACCCCGGTGATGCGCGCGCCCCACACCTTCAGACCGGCGATTCGCCCCTCCCGTACCGGGCCGTCCAGCAGCAGCTCCCGCAGCACCTCCGCCCGTAACGTGCGCTCGGGACCCCACGAGGCGCCCTGCGCGGGGTCCTCGTCGTCGCCCGCCCGGAAGTCGACCCCCTCGCCGAGCGGGAAGGCGTCCCGAACGCGGCGCTCGGCCGGCGTCAGTTCCGTGATCTCCATATTCAGTCCCGCGCCTGGGCCAGCGCCTTCGTGATCCCGTGTTCCCGCGGGCCCAGGAACGTCGGATCCGGGTGGAACACCGCGTCCAGCACCGCCTTGCCCGCCGCGAACACCTCGCGCGTACCGCCGTAGTACCAGGTCACGTCGTGCTTGTCGGCCACCCCGACCCCGTACGAGTCCACCCCCGCCGCCTCACACAGCGCCACCGCGCGCCGGATGTGGAAACCCTGGCTGACCAGCACCGCCCGGTGCACGCCGAAGACCTTCCTGGCCCGCACGCACGAGTCCCAGGTGTCGAACCCGGCGTAGTCGCTGACGATCCGCCGGTCCGGCACCCCGTGCTTCGTCAGGTACGCGCGCATGGCGTCGGGCTCGTCGTAGTCCTTGCGGCTGTTGTCCCCGGTGACCAGGACGACCTCGACCCGCCCGGCCCGGTACAGCTGCGCCGCCGCGTCCAGCCGGTGCGCGAGATACGGCGACGGCTCCCCGTTCCACAGTCCGGCCCCGAACACCATGGCGACCTGCGCCCGCGGGGCGTCCGCCGTCGTACGCAGCCGGTCCGCCGTGGACACGTACAGCCAGGTCACCGGCAGCAGCGCCAGCACACATCCGGCCATCACGGCCTGCACCAGCCGCCGCTGCCCCTGACGGGACCGCGGCAGCCGCGGTCGACGGATCTTCATACGTCCCCCCACGGATCGGCGTGTCGACCATGGAGGACGCCGGCGACACCGATCCGGTTCGCCTCACATCGAGCATCCGTACGACGTGAAGCCACGGAAAACGCTCGTGACGGCCCGGCAACGGCCCCGCAACCTGACCCCGGCAGGATCCTTCCATGACGGCGTCGCACCCTCCCCGCTCCGAGTCAGACATCCACCTCGACAGCACGGCGCACCTCATGAACAGCATCGGCCACCGGCTCGCCGGGCAGCTCCGGCTCGTCTCCCCGCCCGTCCGCCGCCGCCCCGCCCCGCCCGCGCTCGTCCTGGTCGCCCACGGCAGCCGCGACCCGCGCGCGCTGGAGACCGTACGCGCCGTTCGGGACCGGGTACGGGAACTGCGCCCCGGCCTCCCCGTCCACCTGGGCCACATCGAGCTGAACGAGCCCCTGCTCCCGGACACCCTCACCGCCCTCGGCGACGCCCCCGCCGTCCTGGTCCCGCTGCTCCTCTCCCGCGGCTACCACGTCAAACAGGACATCCCCGAGATGGCGGCCGCGGCGAAGGCGAGCACCCGGGTGACCGACCCACTGGGGCCGCACCCGCTCCTCGTGGAGACCCTGTACGACCGGCTCCTGGAGGCGGGCTGGCCGCCGGCGCCCGACGAGCCGACGCGCCGCACGAGCGCGGTGGTCCTCGCCGCCGCGGGCTCCCGCGACCCCGACTCGGCAGCGGACACCCGCCGCACGGCCCGCCTCCTGGCCGACCGCCTCGGGGTCCCGGTGGTCCCGGCCTACGCCTCGGCGGCGACCCCGGCCGTCCCGACCGCCGTACGGGCACTGGCGGCACACGGCCGGCACCGGGTGGCGGTCGCGTCGTACTTCACGGCCCCGGGGCGCTTCGCGACGCAGTGCGGTGAGCAGGCCCCATGGATCGCCTCGGCCCCGCTGGGAGCCCATCCGGCGATGGCCCGCTTGATCCTGCACAGATACGAGGAGGGCCTGGCAACACAGGGGACGGAAGCCGCCTAGGGGCGCGGGGCCGTGTCCGAGTGGGCTTAGTGTCGAGTCATGGAAGGCACTGTATGCAGCTACGACCCGGCTGACATGGAACGCTGGGCCACAGAACCGGACAAACGCCCCGGCCGCACCGCCTTCCAGCGCGACCGCGCCCGCATCCTCCACTCCGCCGCCCTGCGACGCCTCGCGGGCAAGACGCAGGTCGTCACGCCGGGAGCGCACAGCCAGGTCTGGGACGCCAGCCCCAGAACACGGCTCACCCACTCCCTGGAGTGCGCCCAGGTCGGCCGGGAGCTGGGTGCGGCCCTCGGCTGTGACCCCGACCTGGTGGAAGCCGCCTGCCTGGCCCACGACCTCGGCCACCCGCCCTTCGGCCACAACGGCGAACAGGCCCTGAACGGCTTCGCGGACGACTGCGGCGGCTTCGAGGGCAACGCCCAGTCCCTCAGACTCCTCACCCGCATCGAACCCAAACGGTTCACCGAGGACCGCTCGGTCGGCCTCAACCTGACCCGCGCCACCCTCGACGCCGCGACCAAGTACCCCTGGCCACGCGGAGCCCACCCCACGGACCCGGCGTCCGGGAAGTTCGGCGTCTACGAGGACGACCGCCCGGTCTTCGACTGGGTCAGGGCGCACGCCCCCGGCACCCGCACCTGCTTCGAGGCCCAGGTCATGGACTGGTCGGACGACGTGGCCTACTCGGTGCACGACGTCGAGGACGGCCTGCACGCCGGCCACATCGACCCCAACTGCCTGCACGCCGAGCCCGAGCGGCAGGCGGTGTTCGAGGTCGCCATCGGCCGCTACGTCCCCGCCGGCACCGACCCGGCCGAACTCTCCGCCGCCCTCGACCGGCTCCAGGACGAGGAGTGGTGGCCCCACGGCTACGACGGCACGGCGGTCGCGCAGGCTCGCCTGAAGGACGCGACCAGCCAGCTCATCGGCCGGTTCTGCCTGGCCGCCGAGAGCGCCACCCGCGCCGCGTACGGCAGCGGCCGGCTCACCCGCTACGGCGCCGAACTCGTCGTACCCCGCGCGGCCCGCATGGAGTGCGCGGTGCTCAAGGCGGTCGCGGACCGGTATGTGATGCAGCGCGCCGAGCAGGAGCGGCTGCGCGCGGACCAGCGGGTCGTCGTGGCGGAGCTGGCGGAGGCGCTGACCGCCCGCGCGCCGGACGGGCTGGATCCGCAGTTTCGGGCACTGTTCGACGGGGCAGGCGACGACCACGCGCGCAAGCGGGTGATCGTCGACCAGATCGCCTCCCTCACCGATGCCTCGGCGCGGTCGCTGCACGCGAGACTGACGGGGCATATGTGAGAGGAACGTGACCGGCGGTGGCCTGATCGGGTCACCCCCTCTTCCCGCAGCAGGCCGCGTGCGGGACGCTCGCATGTGGCGGCACCCTTACGAGGAGGCATCAAGTGGTCGACGCGGATCAGACATTCGTCATCGTCGGAGGCGGTCTCGCCGGCGCGAAGGCGGCCGAGACGCTCCGGGCGGAGGGCTTCACCGGCCGGGTGATACTGATCAGTGACGAGCGCGACCACCCCTACGAGCGCCCGCCCCTGTCCAAGGGCTATCTCCTCGGCAAGGAGGAGCGCGACAGCGTCTTCGTGCACGAGCCCGCCTGGTACGCGCAGAACGACATCGAGCTGCACCTCGGCCAGACCGTCGACCGCATCGACCGTACGGCGAAGACGGTCCGTTTCGGCGACGACGGCACCCTCGTGCGCTACGACAAGCTGCTGCTGGCCACCGGCGCCGAGCCCCGCCGCCTGGACATCCCGGGGACGGACCTGGCGGGCGTGCACCACCTGCGCCGGCTCGCGCACGCCGAGCGCCTCAAGGGCGTCCTCCAGCACCTCGGCCGGGACAACGGGCACCTCGTGATCGCGGGCGCCGGCTGGATCGGCCTGGAGGTCGCCGCGGCGGCCCGCGAGTACGGCGCGGAGGTGACCGTGATCGAGCACGGTCCGACCCCGCTGCACGGCGTCCTCGGCCCCGAGCTGGGCGGCGTCTTCGCGGAACTGCACCGCGAGCACGGCGTCCGCTTCCACTTCGGGCGGGAGCTCACCGAGATCGTCGGCCAGGACGGCATGGTCCTCGCGGCCCGCACCGACGACGGCGAGGAGCACCCGGCGCACGACGTCCTCGCGGCGATCGGCGCGGCACCGCGGGTCGCGCTCGCCGAGGCGGCGGGGCTGGAGATCGCCGACCGGGCACGGGGCGGCGGTGTCGTGGTGGACGAACGGCTGCGCACGTCCGACCCCGACATCTTCGCGGCCGGTGACGTGGCGGCCTTTCCGCTCGATCTCTTCGGGACGAGCGTCCGGGTGGAGCACTGGGCGAACGCGCTGAACGGCGGCCCGGCCGCGGCCCGCGCGATGCTCGGCCAGGACGTGACGTACGACCGGGTGCCGTACTTCTTCACCGACCAGTACGACCTGGGCATGGAGTACAGCGGCTGGGCGCCGCCCGGCTCGTACGACGAGGTGGTGATCCGGGGCGACGCGGGCAAGCGGGAGTTCATCGCGTTCTGGGTGAAGGAGGGCCGGGTCCTGGCCGGGATGAACGTGAACGTGTGGGATGTCACAGAGCAGATCCAGAAGCTGATCCGTTCCCGGGCCCGGGTCAACATCGAGGCACTGTCCGACCCCCACATCCCTCTCGACGATCTCGTCCCCACGACGTGACGGCCACCAGGACTGTCACAGCACCCCCGTAGAATTCACGCGTGGCAGGACGGATCAACGACGAGGACGTGAAGGCGGTACGGGACGCGGTCCCGATCGACGCCGTGGTCTCCGAGTACCTCCAGCTGCGCAACGCGGGCGGCGGCAACCTGAAGGGCCTGTGCCCGTTCCACGACGAGAAGTCGCCGTCCTTCCAGGTCAGCCCGAGCAAGGGACTCTTCCACTGCTTCGGCTGCCAGGAGGGCGGCGACACCATCACCTTCGTGATGAAGGTGGACCACCTCTCCTTCTCGGAGGCGGTGGAGCGGCTCGCCGCCCAGGCCGGCATCACGCTGCGCTACGAGGAGGGCGGGTACAACCCGGCCCACCAGCGCGGCGAGCGCATCCGCCTGGTGGAGGCGCACCAGGTCGCCGCGCAGTGGTACGCCGAGCAGCTCGCCACCGGCCCCGAGGCCGAGACCGGGCGGATCTTCCTCGCCGAGCGCGGCTTCGACCAGGCCGCCGCCGTCCACTTCGGCGTCGGCTACAGCCCCCAGGGCTGGGACCACCTCACCCGCTATCTGCGCGGCAAGGGCTTCACCGACAAGGAGCTGGTCCTCTCCGGCCTGTCCCAGGAGGGCCGCCGGGGTCCGATCGACCGGTTCCGGGGCCGCCTGATGTGGCCGATCCGGGACATCGGCGGCGAGGTCGTCGGCTTCGGCGCCCGCAAGCTGTACGAGGCGGACAACGGCCCGAAGTACCTGAACACCCCCGACACGGCGATCTACCGGAAGAGCCAGGTGCTGTACGGCATCGACCTGGCGAAGAAGGACATCGCGAAGGCCAGCCGGGCGGTCGTGGTCGAGGGCTACACGGACGTCATGGCCTGCCACCTCGCCGGTGTGACGACCGCGATCGCCACCTGCGGTACGGCCTTCGGCGGCGAGCACATCAAGATCCTCCGCCGCCTGCTCATGGACAACGGCTCGGCCCGCGTGATCTTCACCTTCGACGGCGACGCGGCCGGGCAGAAGGCCGCCCTGCGCGCCTTCGAGGACGACCAGAAGTTCGCCGCCGAGACGTACATCGCGATCGCGCCGGACGGCATGGACCCGTGCGAACTGCGTCTCGCGAAGGGCGACGAGGCGGTGGCGGACCTGGTCGAACCCCGCACGCCGCTCTTCGAGTTCGCGCTGCGCCAGATCGTGAGCCGCTACGACCTCGACACCCCGGCCGGCCGCGCCGCCGCCCTGGACGAGGCCGCGCCGATCGTGGCCCGTATCAAGAACAGCGGCGCGCAGCACGAGGTCGCCGTCGAGCTGGCCGGCATGCTCGGGATCCTGGACACCCAGTTCGTGGTCCGGCGGGTCGCCCAGCTGGCCCGCTGGGCGAGGGACCGCGGCGGAAAGGCCCCGCGGCAGGACCGCCCACGCGGCCCGGAACACCAGTGGGCGGCTGCCTCCCACCCCGCCGCCCCCGGCCCTGCGCTGACCCTGCGCAACCCCGTCTACGCCGCCGAACGCGAACTGCTCAAACTCGCCCTGCAGCGCCCGGAGTTGGTCTCCCCGGCCTTCGACGCCTACGGCGTGGACGAGTTCACCGCGCCGCCCTACGCGGCCGTACGCCGGGCGGTCGCGGAGGCGGGCGGCGCCGAGTACGGCGTTTCGGACCCGCAGGAATACCTCGTCCGTGTCCGCGAGGCCGCACCGGATGACACCGTCCGCGCGATGGTCACCGAGCTGGCCGTCGAGCCGATCCTGCGCCGCACGGTCGACGAGACCTATGCCGGGACGGTCCTGGTGCAGATCCGCCGCCGCGCCGTCGAGCGCCGTATCCGCGACATCCAGTCCCAGATGACCCGCCTCTCCACCGGCGGCGACCCCGCCCAGCTGGCCTCGGTCCAGAACGAGATGTGGATCCTCCAGCAGTACGACCAGGCACTGCGGACGCGGGGCGCGGAGGCGCTGTAAGGGCGCCGCAGTTGCCAGTCGCATAGTCCGGTGAACTGAGTAACCGACCGGTCACGGACCGGACGCAAAAAGTCACCGCAAGCCCCTCGTGGCGGGGATGTGTCTTCCCCCACACTGGGGGCGGTGCCCGAGTCCTCGGAGCGCAGGCCGTCGACTCTCCACTCCCGAAGTACCGCTGCCGCACACCTTCAGCAGCGATCATCCTGGAGGTCGCCCCCGTGCAGACCCAGACCCTCACCCAGACCGACAGCGCCACCAGCGCCACCAGCACCACCGCGGACGATCCGGACGCGGAGACGGACGTCCTCGTGGCCGTACCCCCGCAGAGCCGCGCCGCCCGGCACCCGGAGGCGGTGCCCGCCGAACCGGCGGAACCGCCGGCCGAAGCGCTCACGGACGAGCCCGAGGAGGCCGCTGAACCGCTGGAGGCCGCTGAACCGCTGGAGGCCGCCGAGCCCGTAGAGACACGGGTCTCGGCCCGGGCCGACACCGGCGGCCCCTCGGCCGACCTGTTCCGCCAGTACCTGCGCGAGATCGGCCGCATCCCGCTGCTCACCGCCGCCGAGGAGGTCGAACTCGCCCGCCGGGTCGAGGCCGGGCTGTTCGCCGAGGAGAAGCTGAGCAACGCCCCCGACCTGGACAGCCAGTTGGCCCTGGACCTGGACCGGCTGGTCGTCATGGGCCGGATGGCCAAGCGCCGGCTGATCGAGGCGAACCTGCGGCTCGTCGTGTCCGTCGCCAAGCGGTACGTCGGCCGCGGCCTGACCATGCTCGACCTGGTCCAGGAGGGCAACCTCGGGCTGATCCGGGCCGTCGAGAAGTTCGACTACGCCCGGGGCTACAAGTTCTCGACGTACGCCACCTGGTGGATCCGCCAGGCCATGTCGCGCGCCCTGGCCGACCAGGCCCGCACCATCCGCGTCCCGGTCCACGTGGTCGAGCTGATCAACCGGGTCGTCCGCGTCCAGCGCCGCATGCTGCAGGAACAGGGCTACGAGCCGACACCCGAAGAGGTCGCCGCCCACCTCGACCTGCTGCCCGAGCGGGTCTGTGAGGTCCTGCGCCTCGCCCAGGAACCGGTCTCCCTGCACGCCCCCGTCGGCGAGGAGGAGGACGTGGCCCTCGGCGACCTGATCGAGGACGGCGACGCGGCCAGCCCCGTCGAGTCGGCGGCCTTCCTCCTGCTCCGTGAGCACCTGGAGGCGGTCCTGTCCACGCTGGGGGAGCGCGAGCGCAAGGTCGTCCAGCTCCGCTACGGCCTCATCGACGGCCGCCCCCGCACGCTGGAGGAGATAGGCCGGCTGTTCGGTGTGACGAGGGAGCGGATACGGCAGATCGAGTCCAAGACCCTGAACAAGCTGCGGGATCACGCGTTCGCGGACCAGCTGAGGGGTTACCTGGACTGAAGGGGGGCCGCCTCTCGGCGGCCCCCCTCGCGGCTAGTCCACCTCGGCAACCGCCTGCGCGAACTGGGCCTGGTACAGACGCGCATAGGCGCCGTCGGCCGCCAACAGCTCCGTATGCGCACCCTGTTCCACGATCGCCCCGTTCTCCATCACCAGGATCGTGTCCGCGTCCCGGATCGTCGAGAGCCGATGCGCGATCACGAACGACGTCCGCCCCGCCGCCAGCTTCGCCATGGCCTTCTGGATCAGCACCTCGGTCCGGGTGTCGACCGAACTCGTCGCCTCGTCCAGCACGAGAATCGTCGGGTCGGACAGGAACGCCCGCGCGATGGTGATGAGCTGCTTCTCACCCGCGCTGACCCCCGTACCCTCGTCGTCGATCACCGTGTCGTACCCGTCCGGCAGCGTCCGGATGAACCGGTCGGCGAGCGCGGCCCGCGCGGCCTCCTCGATCTCCCCGCGGGTGACCTCCCTGGACGCCCCGTACGCGATGTTCTCCGCGATGGTGCCGCCGAACAGCCAGGTGTCCTGGAGCACCATCCCGATGCCGGCGCGGAGTTCGTCGCGGGACATGCGCCGGATGTCCACGCCGTCCAGGGTGATCCGGCCGCCCGACACGTCGTAGAACCGCATCAGCAGGTTGACCAGGGTCGTCTTGCCGGCACCCGTCGGGCCGACGATCGCCACCGTGTGACCGGGCTCCGCCGTCAGCGAGAGGTCCTCGATCAGCGGCTTGTCGGGGTCGTACCGGAAGGACACGTGCTCCAGGCGGACCCGCCCGCGCAGCTCCTCCGGCCGCTCGCCCGGCACCGGATCCGCCTCCTGCTCCTCCGCGTCCAGGAGTTCGAAGATCCGCTCGGCCGAGGCGACACCGGACTGCACCAGGTTCGCCATCGACGCGACCTGCGTCAGAGGCATCGAGAACTGCCGCGAGTACTGGATGAAGGCCTGGACGTCGCCGATGGACAGTGCGCCGGACGCGACCCGCAGGCCGCCGACGACCGCCACCAGGACGTAGTTCAGGTTCGACACGAACATCATCAGCGGCTGCATCACACCGCTGTTGAACTGCGCCTTGAACGAAGCCTCGTACAGCGCCTCGTTCTGCTCGGCGAACTGCTTCGCCGACTCCTCCTGCCGGCCGAACACCTTGACCAGGGTGTGCCCGGTGTACATCTCCTCGACGTGCGCGTTCAGCTTGCCGGTGGAGCGCCACTGCTGCACGAAGTGCGGCTGCGACCGCTTGCCCACCCGGGTGGCCACGACGAACGACAGCGGCACGGTGACCAGCGCGACCAGCGCCAGGATCCAGGAGACGTAGAACATCATCGCGAGCACGCCGATGATGGTCAGCAGCGAGTTGATCAGCTGGCCCATCGACTGCTGGAGCGTCTGGCCGATGTTGTCGATGTCGTTGGTGGCGCGGGAGAGCACCTCGCCGCGCTGGCGCTTGTCGAAGTACGACAGCGGCAGCCGGGACAGCTTCGCCTGCACGGACTCGCGCATCCGGTACATCGTGCGGTTCACGGCCCGGTTGACCAGCCGGGTCGCCACCGCCATGAGCAGGCCGGCGACCAGGAACGTGCCGAGCGCGAGCAGCAGGACGTCGCCGACGGCCCCGAAGTCGATGCCCTTGCCGGGCGTGAAGTCGGTGCTCTTCAGCATGTCCGCGATGGAGCCCTTGCCATGGGCCCGCATCTGGTCGAGGACCTGCTCCTTGGTGGCCCCGGCCGGCATCTGGCGGCCGATGATGCCGGCGAAGACCAGGTCGGTGGCCTTGCCCAGGATCTTCGGACCGATGACGTTCAGGGCCACGCTGACGACCACGCACAGCAGCAGGCCGTAGATCGTGAAGCGTTCCGGTCTGAACTGGGAGACGAGCCGTTTGCCCGACCCCTTGAAGTCCATCGAGCGCTGGTCGGGGCCGCCTCCGGCCATCATGCGTCCCATGGGCCCGGCCATCAGGCAGCCTCCGCTTCCGTCAGCTGGGAGAGCACGATCTCCCGGTAGGTCTCGTTGCCGGCCATCAGGTCCCGGTGCCGGCCGCAGCCGACGACCCGGCCCTCGTCCAGCACGATGATCCGGTCGGCGTCCCGGATGGTCGCCACCCGCTGGGCGACGATGACGACGGTCGCCTCGGCGGTCTCCCGGGAGAGCGCGGTGCGCAGGGCCGCGTCGGTGGCGTAGTCGAGCGCGGAGAAGGAGTCGTCGAAGAGGTAGATCTCCGGGCGCTGGACGAGCGTGCGGGCGATCGCGAGGCGCTGCCGCTGGCCGCCGGAGACGTTCGTACCCCCCTGCGCGATCGGCGCGTCGAGGCCGGCCTCCAGCTTCTGCACGAAGTCCTTGGCCTGCGCCACCTCCAGCGCGTGCCACAGCTCCTCGTCGGTGGCGTCGGGATTGCCGTAGCGCAGGTTGGTGGCGACCGTGCCCGCGAACAGATACGGCTTCTGCGGCACCAGACCGACCGTCTTCGCCAGCAGCCCCGGCTCGACCTGCCTGACGTCCACGCCGTCGACCAGGACCTCGCCCTCGGTGGCGTCGAACAGCCGCGGGACCAGCCCGAGCAGCGTCGACTTGCCGCTGCCGGTGGAGCCGATCACGGCGGTCGTCTCACCCGGCCGGGCCACCAGGTCGACGGCCTTCAGCACGGGCTCCTCGGCACCCGGGTAGCGGAAGCCCGCGCCCCGGATCTCCAGATGGCCGTGCCGGCGCAGCTCGACGACCGGGGAGTGCGGCGGCACCACGCTCGAGTCGGTGTCCAGGACCTCCTTGATGCGCTCGGCGCACACCTCCGCGCGCGGCACCATCATGAACATGAAGGTGGCCATCATCACGGACATGACGATCTGCATCAGATAGGCGAGGAACGCGGTCAGGTCGCCGATCTGCATCCCACCGCTGTCGATGCGGTGCGCGCCGAACCACACCACCGCGATCGACGACAGGTTCACCACCGTCATGACCAGCGGGAACATCAGGGCGAGCATCCGGCCGGTGGCCAGCTGCATGTCGGTCAGGTCGCCGTTGGCCTTCCCGAACCGGCCGTGCTCGTACTCGTCGCGGACGAAGGCGCGGATCACCCGGTTGCCGGTGATCTGCTCGCGCAGCACCCGGTTCACGGTGTCCAGGCGGACCTGCATCGACCGGAACAGCGGTCGCAGCCGGCGCACGATGAGCGTCACGCAGATCGCCAGCACCGGCACGACGGCGACGAGCACCCCGGACAGCGGCACGTCCAGGCCGAGGGCCAGCACGATGCCGCCGACGCACATGATGGGCGCCGACACCATCAGCGTGAACGTCATCAGGGCCAGCATCTGGACCTGCTGGACGTCGTTCGTGGTACGCGTGATGAGCGAGGGCGCCCCGAAGTGGCCCAGCTCACGCGGGGAGAAGGACTGGACCCGGTCGAAGACGGCACCGCGCACGTCCCGGCCGAGCGCGGCGGCGGTCCGGGCACCGTAGTACACGGCACCGATGTTGCACACCACCTGCGCCAGCGAGATGCCGATCATCAGGGCGCCGAAGGACAGGATGTAACCCGTGTCCCCCTTCACGACACCGTTGTCGATGATGTGCGCGTTCAGGGTGGGCAGGTAGAGGGTGGCGCAGGTCTGCAGGAACTGCAGCAGCACCAGGACGGCTATGGGTTTCTTGTAGGGCCTGAGATAGGTCCGCAGAAGTCGTATGAGCACGCTGGGTCTCTCGGAGTCGGCGGGTGGGGCTGGTCGGTTGCCCTTGGCCCCTATCGTCGAACACTCCACCCCCGTTACCTCAACCGATTAACCCAACAGCGGTCCAAGGAACGGCCGGCCCTCGGCCGTTGGCCCTACGCCTCGCGCGCGAAACGCCCCCGGACGGGTCACGCGTGAAACGCCCCCGGACGGGTCACGCCCGAAACGCCCCTGGATGGATCTGTTCCCGCACCGCCGCGAACTGCTGCCGCACCGCCTGCCCCACGGCCAGCTCGTCCCCCGGCTCCAGGACCTGCGCCGCCGCACCCTGCCAGGCCGGCGGGGTACGCGGGTCGAGTGTGCCCTGCGACACACCGAGCGCCCAGGCCGCCTGCCGGGCCGCGCCGATCGCCGCGTAGTCCGCGGGCTGCGGTACGACGACCTGCGCGCCGAACAGCGAGGGCGCCGAGGCCTGCACGGCGGGCAGTTCGGCGGCCGGGCCCAGCAGGAAGATCCGCCGCACGTCCACGCCCCGTCCGCGCAGCACGTCCAGCGCGTCGGCGAGCCCGCACAGCATGCCCTCGAACGCGGCCCGCGCCAGATGCTCGGGCTTCATCGACTCGCGCCGCAGCCCGGCGATGGTCCCGGCGGTGTGCGGCAGGTTCGGTGTCCGCTCGCCCTCCAGGTAGGGGAGCAGGACGAGCCCGTGCGCGCCCGGCGTGGACTTCATCGCCAGCTCGGACAGGCTCTCCAGGTCCGCGAGACCGAGGAGTTCGGCGGTGCCGCGCAGGGTCCGCACGGCGTTCAGGGTGGTCACGACCGGCAGATGCATGCCGGTGGCGTCGGCCAGGGAGGTGATCATCCCGGACTGATCGGCGAGCGCTTCCGGGTGCACGGCCATCACGGACCCGGAGGCACCGAGGGACACGACCGCATCTCCCAGCCCGATCCCGAGCCCGAACGCGGCGGCCATGGTCTCCCCGGTGCCGGCGGAGATCAGCAGCCCCTCCGGGGTCGTACCGGCCGCGTCGGACGGGCCGATCACCTCCGGCAGCATCGCCTGGTGGCCGAGCGCCAGCTCCACCAGGTCCGGCCGGTAGGCGCCGGTGGCGGCCGACCAGTACCCGGTCCCGGAGGCCCCACCGCGATCAGTGGTCCGGCGCACGGGCCGCCCGAGCAACTGCCAGACCAGCCAGTCGTGCGCCTGGAGCAGCACGGCTGTCCGGCGGGCGTTCTCGGGCTCGTTCTTCGCGAGCCAGCGCAGCTTGGTGACCGGCTGGGCGGCCTGTGGCACCGAGCCGACCGCCTGCGCCCAGGCCTCCCGGCCGCCGAGCGCGTCGACGAGATCCGCCGCCGCGACCTGCGCCCGTTTGTCGCCGCCGACCAGTGCCGGGCGCACGGTGTTCCCCTGGGCGTCCAGCGGGACCACGGCGTTCTGCTGCGCCGACACGCCGATGGCCTGCACGCCCTCCAGCAGACCGCCCCCCGCGGCCTCGCCGAGGGAGAGCAGCCAGGCCTGCGGGTCGACGTCGCTGGGCCGGCCCTCGACCGGATGCGGGGCGTACCCCTGCCGTAGTACGGCACCGGTGTCCATGTCGCAGACCACGATGCGCGTGAAATCCGGTGAGCTGTCCAACCCGGCGACTATCCCCATGCGGAGAATTTTGCAGCATCCTCGCGCTTGCCACGGCCGAGGGCGCCTAGGTGTTGCTCGTGCCCCAGTCGTCGCCGGGGGTGCCGTCCACGTTCCGCTCCCTCAGGGACCGCACGCGCTGGGCCACCGTTTCGGGGACCCGGTCGCCGACCTTGTGGCTGACCGTGTGGAATGCCTTGCCGGCGTACTGGCGCCCCTGCTGGGCGGCGGTCTCGGCCGTGTTGCGCACGGCGGGGTTCTGCGCGATCCGCTGAGCGGCCTTCTTCAGCTGCTCGTACCGCTCGCGTCCGGCCCTCGTGCCGAGTACGTAACCGAGGGCCAGTCCGGCGACGAACGTGAGCCGGTAGCGCATGGCTGCCACCCTTCCCTTGCCTGGGTCTGCTGGTGCGACGTGGGCGCCGGGGGTACCGATTGGCGGAGCACCCCCCTGCTTGCGCTAATGTATGTGTCGCAGCGAGCGCCCGCCCCCTGGCGAATACCCAGGTAGGTACGTTCGATGCAATCGAGGCGATCCTCCGTAGCTCAATTGGCAGAGCAGCCGGCTGTTAACCGGCAGGTTACTGGTTCGAGTCCAGTCGGGGGAGCTTCGGTCCTCCGTAGCTCAATTGGCAGAGCAGCCGGCTGTTAACCGGCAGGTTACTGGTTCGAGTCCAGTCGGGGGAGCGCAGTGAACCAGGACCCCTAGAGGGTCCTTTTTCATGCCCGCGGGAACCGCCGCGCCTGCGTCGATGTCCTCAAGGTCATGAGCAGCGCGGAAGCCGACCATCCGAAGCAGGAGATCGTATGAGCGGCTATGCTGCGGCAGACGGCGCGCACACTTGTACGCGACACGCCGCTATGGGGCGGTAGCTCAGCCGGTTAGAGCAGCGGACTCATAATCCGTCGGCCGTGGGTTCGAGTCCCACCCGCCCCACCACCAACTACGCGGGCAGAACCGTTTCTACTGCAGAAACGTTTGAACGGAGGGCGCCACTCCAGGGTGGCGACCCCCGTTCAAACGGTCAGACCAAGATCCAGGGGACACGCAGGGGCACGGTCAGGCGACAGTATCGAGCCTGGACGATGATCAACTCATCGTCACAGGCGGAAGCTGATGAGCATCCTCGACCCGTACGGGCTGTGAAGGCGGGCGTGCCCGGCGGCCGTTCACCGGGTGCCGGCGGCGTCTCTCAGTCCTTCAGATCGATCATCCGTACGGGCTGTCCGGTCGTACGGGCGATCGTCTCGAAGTCGCGGTCGTAGTGGAGCAACGTCAGTCCCGCCTCCTCCGCCGCCGCTGCGACCAGCAGGTCGATGGGGCCCGCACTGCGCTGCTCGCCCTTGGTGGTGAGCAGTTCCTGGACGACGCGAGCACGTCGATAGATGCCGTCGGGCATGGGGCACCAGGTGTAGTGGGCGTTCAGCGTGCGCTTCACGCGTTCACGGTCCGCCGCCGAGCGTGCGGAATAGAGGACTTCCAATTCGGTGATGTCGCACAGGGCGACGAGCCCCGCGCCGATCCTGTCGTCCCATTCAGCCGTGGTCCGGCCGAGGAGCACGCGGGCGACGGCGGAGGTGTCGATCAGGTAGTCGGCGACGGTCACTCAACCGCTCCTGCGGTGCGGACACCGTCCGGCTCGCCGGTGGGCCGGTACGTGCTCTTGTCGAGGAGGAGGCTGATGTCCAGGGCGCCTTCGGCGACCAGTTCGCGGGCTTCTCCGAGAGCGCGGAGTCGCCGGTAGCGGGCGGTGACCTCCCGCAGGGCGGTGTTGATGGTGTCGCGTTTGGTCGTGGTGCCGAGTTCCTTCGCGGCGGCCTCCAGCGCCTCGTCGTCGAGATCGATCACGGTGCGGCTCATGGCGAACCCCCTGTATATACGGTGTTGTATATCAATATACATTACCCGGTATGCCTGGCCGGCGGCGTTGCCTGCTCCGACACCCTGAGCACCGCCTGCCCGCCGCTGCTCTGCCTCCGGGGTCAGCCTTCGGTCAGCTCGCGCGAGGTGAGAAGTGGGCGGTCTCGAAGAGGAGGGACAGCCGGCTGGACCGCTCGGTGAGGACCTCGGCGAAGGCCGCCGCCCGCTTGGCCGTCCAGCGGTCCGCCGGTCCGGACACCGCCACCGACGCGGCCGCCTGTCCGCCCGGGGTCAGCACGGGAACGGCGACCCCCCTCAGGCCGGGATGGTTGGCTCCCTCCGACAACGCGAAACCGTTGGCACGCGCTGCGGCCAGCGCCCGTTCGATCTCCTGCGGGTGTGCGTCATCGCCGGCGCGGGCGAGGATCGCTGTGACGTCGTCGTCGGGCAGGTGCGCCAGGATGGCCTGTCCGCTGCAGCCTCGGTGCAGGGGAGTGGTCGAGCCGAGTCGGGCCGCCCGGCGCAGTTCGTAGTCGCTCTCCGCACCCAGGACCAGGACGGCCTCGTGGCCGGCGCGCAGGTGCAGCGTGGCGGTCTCTCCGGACAGGTCGGCCAGCGCCCGCAGCATGGGCCGGGCCGCCGCGTAGACGTCGGCGCGCGGCATGACCTCGGCGGCGAGCCCCATGAGCCGAGCGCCGATGCGGTAGCCGCCCGACTCGGCCCGGGTCACGTACGACTCTTCCTGGAGCACGCGCAGCAGGCGGTAGGCCGTGGACTTGCTCAGTCCGACCGTGTCCGCCAGGTTCTGCAGGCCCAGGGGCGACCCCGAGGCCGCGACTGCTTCCAGGAGGCGCAGGGCCCGCCGGGCCGTGTCACCGCCTTCGATCCGTGCCGCCACCATTCCGCCTCTTCCACTGGTCTCATCATCCGCATCACTGAATTCAGTATGTGGAACCTTACGCGCGCGTCGTCCGGGGAGCAAGACGGTGCGCGGCCCCAAGGAAGCTGAGGGCCCCGCTTGACGACGCTGCGGATGCCTGTACCCTCTGTCCCCCGCTGTGAAAGTCGAGTTACAAATAATGAAACTGGACGGCGCAATGGCTGATATTTCCGACGCGACGCACAGTGCGCGAGAGGTTTCCGGTACACGCTGTGTGCAGGACGCGGTCGCGGCCCGTCTCGATGCGCTCCCGGTGGGGCGCTGGCACCGACGTGTGCTGGCCGTGGTCGGCCTCGGCTCCTTCTTCAACTTCTTCGAGGGCGCCCTCGGCAGTCTGCTGATCCCGTTGCTGCCCACCGGGTGGACGGTGACCACGGTGGACAAGTCCCTGCTGATCAGCGCCACCTTCGCGGGTGAGCTGGTGGGCGCGCTACTGCTGTCCGGCCTCGCCGACCGCTATGGGCGGCGGCGTATGTTCCGGATCAACCTGCTCTCCTACGCCGTCCTGTCCCTCGGCTCCGCCTGCGCCGCGACCGCGACCTCGCTGATCGTCCTGCGAGTCCTCCTGGGCATCGGCCTGGGTGCCGAACTCGCCCTGGTGGACACCTATGTGACCGAACTGATGCCGACCGCACGGCGCGGTCGCTCGCTGGCCGGCGTTTACGCCCTGGGCATGCTCGCCGTGCCGGTCGCCGGTGTGCTGGCCGCCAAGCTGCCGCACAGCATGGCGGGGATCGAAAGCTGGCGCTGGCTGATGGGCTTCGCGGCACTGGGCGCCGTCCTGGTGTGGCTGCTGCGCAGGCGCCTGCCCGAATCGCCGCGCTGGCTCGCCACCCACCGGCCCGAGCGGGCGCTCGATGCCGTCGCGCGCATCGAGCGGGGTGCGGGCCGACCGCCGGGCGCTGCCGCCACCGTGCCGCCCGGAAGGCAGGCAGCCCGGTGCGAGGAGGCACCGCTCACCCCGCCGCCCACCTGGGCGCGGGAGCGGCCCCGGCTGTGGGGAGCCGACCTGCGGCGCCGCACCCTGCTGCTGTGCGTCATGGAGACGTTGGGCCCGGTCGGGTTCTACGGCTTCGCCTCGATCGCCCCGCTGGTGCTGCTCCACAAGGGCTTTTCGGTGGTCGAGTCGCTGACGTACTCCGCTCTGACAGGGATCGGCTACCCGCTGGGCTGCTTCCTGCTGGTGCACCTGGCCGAGCGGATCCAGCGCAGGACCCTCGTGATCGTCTCGTCCCTGCTGGTCGCGGTGGCGGGCACGGTGTTCGGCATGGGCACCAGCGTGTGGGTCATCGTGCCGGCGGGGCTGCTGACCACCCTCATCGGCGTCATCAACGCCACCGTCTCCCGGGCCTACGGGGCCGAGCTGTTCCCCACCCGGGTGCGCAACACCGCCCTGGGCCGCACCTACGCGCTCTCCCGCCTTGTCTCAGCGCTTCTGCCGTTCTGCACCCTGCCGGTTCTCGACGCCCTGGGTCCCGGCCCGCTCTACCTGATCTGCGCCGCCCTGATCGCCGCGATGAGTCTCGCCGTCGCCCTGGCCGGCCCGCTGACCAACGCCGTGCGCCTGGATTCCGTATGACCCGGTCACCGGCGAGGAGAAGGCAAGCGACCGGCGCAGGCCGGCGAGGCCGCACGACCGTTCCAAGCCGCCCGGACGGAGATCCGGACCGCCCTGCCGCCCGCTGGGCGCCTACATCGATGGAGGTGAGCGCGGTGCACGCACCGCCGACGACAACCACCCGGCCGCCGACCGACCCGGACGGCCCCACGGGACGCCTGGCCACCTGGCTGGCCGGCACCACCCTGGCAGACATACCCCGGCCGGTGCGGGAACGGGCGGCGCACCTGGTGCTCGACGGCCTGGGCTGCGCCCTCATCGGCGCCCAGCTGCCCTGGTCCCGCACGGCCGTCGAGGCCGTCCTGGACCTGGAGGGCGCCGGCGGTGCCCCGGTGATCGGCTGGGGCCGGACCACCAGCGGCCCCGCTGCCGCCGTACTGAACGGCACCTTCATCCAGGGCTTCGAGCTGGACGACTACTTCCCGCGCGCCCCGCTGCACAGCACCTCCCTGGTCCTGCCCGCCCTGCTGTCCACCGCCGACCATCTCGGCGAGGCAAGCGGTGCGGACTTCCTGCGGGCAGCCGTCGCCGGCTTCGAGACCGGCACCCGGGTCGGGCTCGCGCTGAACGGTTCGCAGATGCTGTCCCGCGGCTGGCACTCCGGCTCGGTCTTCGGCACGCACGCGGCGGCCGCGGCGTCCGGAGTGCTGCGCGGTCTGGACGCCGCCGCCTTCGAGGACGCGCTCGGCCTCGCGGCGACCCAGTCGGCGGGTCTCATGGCGGCGCAGTACGAGGCGATGTCCAAGCGCATGCACCACGGCCTCGCCTCCCGTAACGGCTACTACGCCGCCGGACTCGCCCAGCACGGCTACACCGGCATCAAAAAGGTCTTCGAGCGCCCCTACGGCGGCTTCCTGTCGACCTTCGGCGAGGGCCACAACCCCGACCCGTCCCAGATCACCAGGGGGCTGGGAGAGGTGTGGAACACGGAAAGGATCACCGTGAAGATCCATGCGGCGATGGGCGGTCTGCACCCGGCCATCGACGCCGTCCTCGCCCTGACGGCAGACCGCCACCTGGGCACCGATGACATCGAGTCGATCCGTATCGACGTCCCCGACGCGATCTACCACCACGGCTGGTGGCAGCCCGAGCGTCCGCTCACGACCATCGGCGCCCAGATGAACATCGGCTACGCCACCGCCGTGGCGCTCCTGGACGGCCGGGTCCGCCCCGAGCAGTTCCACGCCGAGCGGATCGACGCCGACGACGTGTGGGAGCTGATCGGCCGCACCGAAGTGCACCTCGACGACGAGCGGAAGGACCCGAGCTGGTCCGAGCCCGGCTACAACACCCGCGTCACCCTCGTCCTGCGCGGCGGTGAGACCCTCACGGCCGCACTCAACCAACCGCACGGCGGCCCCGACGACCCGCTCACCAACGCCGAGATCCGCGAGAAGTACCGGGCACTGACCGCGCAGGTCATCGGCCCCGGCCGCTCGGCGGAGATCGAGCAGCTCGTCCTGGACCTCGAGAACCAGGACGGCCTCAACGACCTGATCGACCTGCTCGCCGCTCCGGTTCGCGGCGCCCTGGACTGAGGAGTACCAGCATGTCTTTCTCCGCAGGGGCGCGGCTGCGCCGGCTGCTCGCCGACACCGGGCTGATCACGGCCCCAGGTGTGTACGACGGCCTGAGTGCCGCCCTCGTCGCCCGCACCGGATTCACCGCCGCTTACCTCACCGGCGCGGGCGTCGCGGTCGCCGGGTACGGCCTGCCCGACATCGGGCTGCTCACCCAGACCGAGATGACCGACCGGGCCCGCACCGTGGTCACGGCACTCGGCGACGTTCCCCTGATCGCAGACGCCGACACCGGCTACGGCACCCCGGTGAACGTGGTGCGCACCGTGCGCGAGTACGAGAAGGCCGGAGTGGCCGCGATCCAGCTGGAGGACCAGGCGTTCCCCAAGAAGTGCGGCCACCTGCCGGACAAGGAACTCATCCGTGCCGACGAGTTCATCCTCAAGCTGCGGGCCGCGCTGGATGCCCGCACCGATCCCGACACGGTGATCGTCGCCCGTACCGACGCCCGGGGGCCGCTCGGGATCGACGAAGCGATCGACCGGGCCAATCGGTACGCGCGGGCCGGAGCAGACGTCCTTTTCGTCGAAGCGCCCGAGAGCCCGGCCGAGATCGAGCAGATCGCCACCTCGGTCAAGGCGCCCTTGCTGATCAACATGGTGCAGGGCGGACTGACCCCCGAGGCAGCTCCCGACAGGCTCGCCGCCCTCGGCTACCGCATCGCCATCCACCCCGGTGCCCTGCTGGCCCCCTACGTCCTGCACGGTCTCGACGCGCTGAGCCGCCTCGGCGGCACCGTGCCCGAGGCCACGCCCGGCCCGCAGGGCCTGTTCCAACTCGTCGGCCTGCGCGAATGGTCCGCGGCCGGCGAGCGCTACCGCGACGACACCAAGGACGGTGCCTGATGGGCATGACCATGATTGAGAAGATCCTCGCCCGCAAAAGCGGCCTGGAGCAGGTGGGCGCCGGGCAGACCGTGGTCTGCGACGTCGACATGACCGTCATGATCGACCTGCAGTTCGCCACCGGCTGGGTCCAGCCGTTGAAGATCAGTGACCCGGACAAGGTCGCGGTCGTCATGGACCACGCCGTCCCCGCCCCCCACGTGCACGACGCACTGGGCGGCACTCACGCCCGCGCCTTCGTCCGGGACTTCCGCATCGAGAGGTTCTACGACGTCGGCCGGCACGGCATCTGTCACCAGGTGATCGCCGAGAACGGCCTGGCCCGCCCCGGGGAGATCCTCGCCTGCACCGACTCGCACACCTGCGCCGGAGGCGCCTACAACACCGCGGCGCGGGGGCTCGGCCCGGCAGAGGTGTACTCGATCCTGTGCACCGGCACGACCTGGTTCCAGGTCGCACCGACCATCCGCTACGAACTCACCGGCACCAGGCCCGCTGCCGTCTCCGGCAAGGACATCTTCCTCCACATCGCCGGCACCTACGGCGATGCCACCAACCACAACCTGGAGTTCGGCGGAAGCGGCCTGGCCTCGATCCCGATGAACGACCGGCGCACCATCGCCACCCAGGGCGCCGAAGTCTCCGCCGACTTCTCCACCTTCCCCATCGACGACCTGGCCCGGGACTTCCTCGCCGAACACGGGGCCGACCCCACGTCGTACCAGGCGGCCGATCCGGACCCGGACGCGGCATACGCCGCCGTGCGCACCGTCGACCTGTCCTCTCTGGAGCCGTACGTGGCCCGGCCCGGCACCGTCAGCGACAACTCCCTGCCCGTCTCGGCCATCGAGAAGCGCCCGGTCGACCAGTGCTTCATCGGCTCCTGCGCCAACGGGCAACTGGAGGACCTGAGGATCGCCGCCGAGATCGTCCGCGGCCACAAGGTCGCCCCCGGCGTGCGCCTGCTCGTCACCCCCGCCTCCCAGCAGGTCTACCGCGACGCGATGCGCGCCGGCTACCTCCAGGACCTCGCCGACGCCGGAGCGGTGGTCACCAACTCCACCTGCGGGGCCTGCTTCGGCTACCACATGGGCCTGCTCGCGCCCGGCGAGGTCTGCCTGACCTCCTCCACCCGCAACTTCACCGGCCGCATGGGCAGCCCCCAGGCAGAGATCTACATGGCATCCCCGGCCACCGTCGCCGCCTCCGCCCTGGCCGGCCACGTCACCGACCCCCGAGGAGCACTGGACTGATGGACACGCTCATCACCGGCAGCGTCTGGGTCGTCGGAGACTCGGTCACCACCGACGCCATGTACCCCGCGTTCGCCATGAAACTGCCCGTGCCCGAGGCCGCGCGTCACATCTTCTACGAGCTGCGCCCCGGCTGGGCCGACCAGGTACGGCCCGGCGACCTCGTCGTCGCCGGACGCAACTTCGGCCTCGGCTCCTCCCGACCGGTCGCGGCGCTCTTCCGCGAACTGGGCGTCGCGGCGCTGGTGGCCGAGGAATTCAACTCCCTGTTCCTGCGCAACTGCATCAACCACGGCCTGCCGGCCCTCACCGTCCCCGGGGTCACCGGCGCCTTCGCCGACGGCGACCCCGCGCGCCTGGATGTCGCCCAGGGCTGGGTGGAGAACACCGCAACCGGCATCCGCCTGGCAGGCGGCGCCCTGCCGCCCCTGGTCCTCGGCATCCTCGCGGCCGGCGGCATCCTGCCCAAGCTGGCCCGCGAAGGCTACGTCCCCCTCCCCGACGCCGCAGCCCACTGAAACCGGTGGTGAGGAGGAGACGGTACCGCCCCCACCACCCCGCACACCGGCAAGGAAACGTCATGCACCACGCACTCGCGCCCGGCGTCACCCGCATCGCCACCAGCTCACGTGACAACGCCTTCCTCGTCGAGGGAGACGACGGCTTCACCCTCGTCGACGTCGGCTGGGCCAAAGCCCCCGGCGTCCTGCTCGACGCGGTCGCCGAGCTGGGACGGGAGCCCGCCGACATCCGCCGCATCGTGATCACTCACGCCCACCCCGACCACGTCCAGGGCGCGGCCGAACTGCGCCGCCGCACCGGTGCCCAGATCCTCGTCCACGCCGCCGACCGCGTCTGGCTGGAGGCCGGGCGCGTGCCCGCAGAGGGTCGCGCCGGCATCCTCGGCCGCCTGGTGGACCGGTTGCCCAAGCTCCACTGGAGCCCGACCACCGCTGACGCGACCGTCGCCGACGGCGACATCGTCGAGCACTCCGGCGGGCTGCGGGTCATCCACACACCCGGTCACACCCCGGGACACATCGTGCTGTTCCACGAGCCCAGCGCCACCCTGCTCATGGGCGACGCCGTCTTCCACCGCGGCCGACTCGCCCTCGGACCCGCCGGCCTGGCCGCCGACCCGCACCTGCGCGCGGGCAGCCTCGCCCGCCTCCCCGACACCATCGAGGCGGTCGGCTTCGCCCACGGCGCCCCGCTCACCGGAATCAGAACCGACACGTTCCGGCACTTCCTCGACGCCCTACGCGATGGCTGACACGCCCCGACTTCTCGTCATCCATTCCTTCCGCCGCAGCGCGATCCGGGACTGATCATCCGTCGGCCGCGGATTCGAGTCCCACCCGCCCCACCGGGCGCCACACGCGCAGAAACGACCTGCCCAGACTCCGCGAGGGGCGCCCCGGGCGCCCCTCCCGCCGGGGGGCCCTCCGACGCGCTGTCCCGACCTCGTTACACTGCGACACGTTCGACTCAGGACGCAGGCGAGGGAACGGGGGCGCCGTTCGAGGGGGAGGGGCGTGCGACGACATGCCGGGCCGCCGCCGATCCTTCACAGAGTTCTGGCAGGAGGCCGTCGAACACCGTGCCGGTCTGCCGATAGGCTCGGACCGGATCGAAGCCGGCCGGCGGGCGTCGCGGACGTGGCGCAGGGCGACATGACCGCGTACCCGGAGGACACTCTGCCCGCCGCACCCCCCGCCTTACCCCGGATGCCTCTCGTGGGGGCGTGTCCGTCGCCCGGTCGTGTCCCGCTCTCCCCGTCGCCCGCGTCCGTCCCTCCCGGGAGGACCGGCGGTGCGCGGGATGGCCGGCGTTCGCATTCCCGGCTTTCGGCCTGTCATGTCCGCATCCAGACAGATGTCCTTCGGGTGAACGGCGGCCGGCGACGTCCGCTTCGCCGACCGCAGCGCCGTCCCGCCTGGCGGGGGCCGCCCCTGCCGTCGACCCCCCTCACTGACCGGTTCGCGGCTCGGACACTCTGCAGAGGACTTGATGACCGATCTGATACTGGCCGTCGGTGCCGTGGTCGCGGTGGCGGCCGCAGGGACCACGGCGCACTTCCACCGCGCCTGCCGACGCGAGCGAGGCAGGGCCGACCAGCTCCAGGGCCATGCGGAACAGCTCACCCGTCAACTGCGTGCCGTGGAGCATGCCATGGGGCAGTTGGCCTCGGACGTGCTGCCCGCGATCGCCGCCCCCGGCGGGCGGCACGGTGCCGACCTCCCCGTGCCCCCGCCGCTGGCACACACGCCACTCGCCGACCGGCTCCGCGACGTCGCCGGGCAGGCGGTCGCCACCGTGGTGCGGGTGCGGGAGACCGCGCAGGCCGCGGCCGACCACCGGGTCGCCGAGATCCGGTCCGCGGCGGATCACGAGATCGCCAAGGCGCGCCGGGAGTCGCGGGAGGCGACGCGTGCGGCGGTGCGCAGCTTCGCGTCGAACGTGGTGGCACGGGCGTCCCGGCTGAGCCGGGAGCTCAGCCAGGGTGTGCGCTCCCACCAGGACGACGAGGCGTACGCCACGCTGGTGCACATCGACCACATCGCGCAGCAGATGCTGCTCACCGCACAGGGCTACGCGGTACTGGCCGGCGACAAACTCTCCAGGCGCTGGCCGCAGACCTCCCTCACCGACGTGATCCGCGCGGCGATGGGCCGCATCGAGGGCTACCAGCGGGTGGAGCACCACGAGTTGGACACCGTCGCGGTGCAGAGCCGCGCGGTCGAAGCCGTCGTCCACACCCTGGCCGTGCTGCTGGACAACGCCCTGCGCTACTCCCCGCCGACCGCGCGTGTGCACGTCTCGGTGGAGGAAGGCCATCACGCCTGCTTCCTGACCGTGGACGACGCCGGACTGCGGATGGACGACGAGCGGCTGCTGTGGGCCAGCGACATCATGTCCGGCAAGGACCGCGACGACATCACCCAGCTCGGCGCGCATCCGCAGACGGGACTGCGGGTCGCCTCGCTGCTCGCCGAGAACTACGGCTTCCGGGTCGAGCTGAGCGCGCCGAACATCTACCAGGGCACCCGGGCCGTGCTGGTGCTGCCGAAGAACCTCCTGGTGTTCTCCACCGCCGGCCCGCCCGCCACCGCCGCATCCGCGTCCACCGCCGCGCCCGCGGCCGTGCCGGCCCCCCGGAAATCCGCCGCCCCGGCGGCTGCCGCGACCACCGCCAGCGGGCTGACCGTCCGTCAACGACCGGCGCGGACGCACAGCGCGCCCGCGCCGGCGTCCGACACACCGGCCGTGCCGGGCCGGCCCAGCGTCGCCGCCGCCTGGGCGGAGGGCAGCCGCCGAGGGCGCCAGACCGACGAAGACACCGGACTCACCGAAGGACACTGACCATGCGCGACACACACAGCAACAGCCTGGGGTGGCTGCTCGACCAGGAACTCGGCTGCGTCGAGGGCGTCGAGTACGCGGTGCTGATGAGCGGCGACGGCCTGCTGCAGGCCCGTACGACGACGATCGGCCAGGAGGACGCGGAGAAACTCGCCGCCGTGACCGCGTCGCTGCGCGCCGCCGGCAAGGCGTGGGACGAACACGTCGGCGGAAAGGGAATGTGTCAGCTGCTCATCGAGTCGCAGGGCCGCATCGGGCTGACGACCGCGGCGGCGCACAACACGATGCTGTCGGTGGTCACGACCGGCCCCGAGGCCGACGTGGGTCTGATCAGCCATCACATGGTGCGGCTGGCCGCACGGCTCGGCCACGAGATGGGCGTCTCGGACCGCGGCCCCGCCTCGGAAGGCGGCACCGCGACATGACGGGTCCGCGGCATGACCCGGACCTGATCAGGCCCTACGTCCGTACCGGCGGACGGATCCGCCCCAGCAGGGATGTGCGCCTGGAGACGGTCGTCATCGCCGCGTCCGGCCCCACGGAAGCACTGGGGCCGGACGCCCGCCGGGTGATGCGTCTGTTCGCCGGCGGACGGGGCGGTCTGGCCGTGGCCGACATCGCCGCCGCACTGGAGCTGCCGCCCTCCACCGTCCGGATCCTCGTCTCGTCGTTGATGGACAGCGGCCATCTGGCCAGCCCCACCCCGGTCCAGGGGGGCCGGCCCGGACTCGACCTGCTGGAGGAGGTACTCCGTGGACTCCGCGAACTGGTCTGACCAGCCCGCCGTTCACTATCTGGCCCCTGCCGTGGCCCGGTCGGCGAAGATCGTCGTAGCGGGGGCGTTCGGAGTCGGCAAGACGACCTTCGTCGGCAGTGTCTCCGAGGTGACACCGCTGCGCATGGAAGAGCCGATCACCCAGGCGAGTGTCGGCGTGGACGATCTGCGCGGCACGCCGCACAAGACGACCACGACGGTCGCCATGGATTTCGGGCGCATCCATCTGCTCGACGACCGGCTGGTCCTCTACCTGTTCGGCACGCCGGGCCAGACCCGTTTCCGCCCCCTGTGGGAAGGGCTGACCGAAGGCGCGCTGGGCGCCCTGGTGCTGGCCGACACCCGCAACCTCGAGGGCTCCCACGAGGTGCTGAGCCTGCTCGAGGAACAGCGGACGCCGTACGCCGTCGCCATCAACGTCTTTCCCGACGCGCCCCGCTACCCCCTGCACGAGGTCCGCCAGGCACTCGCGCTGGATCCGGACACACCGCTGACCGAGTGCGACGCCCGTGACCGCCGGTCCTGTGTGTACGCGCTCATCACCCTCATCGAGTTCCTGACCGCCCGACACGTCCCCGCCCCCCTTGTGGAGCCTCGCCCATGACCCCCCTCGACCCCGGTGCGGCGACCCCGCCGGCGCCGGTCGCCCTCTACGACGGCGAGTTCGCCGCCGACCCCCACGCCGCCTACGAGCGCATGCGCCGCCTCTTCGGACCGCTGGTCCCCGTGGAGCTGGCCCCCGGCGTCCCCGCCACCCTGGTCATCGGCTTCCACCAGGCCCGGCGCATCCTCAACGACCCGCTGCACTTCCCCGCCGACCCGCGGATCTGGCAGCAGGGCGTCCCCGAGACCTGCCCGGTCCGGCCGATGATGGAGTGGCGCCCCAACGCGCTGCGCTCGTCCGGACCCGAGCACGCCCGCTACCGGGCCGCGAACACCGCGAGCCTGCAGGCGGTCGACCAGCACGCGCTGCGGGCCCTGGTCGAGAAGGTCGCCTCCGGCGCCATCGACGGCTTCCGTGCCCACGGCCACGCCGACCTGCTCACCCAGTACTCGTGGCCCATCGCCTTCCAGGTCCTGAGCGCGCTGCTGGGCTGCCCCGACGAGATCGGCCGGCGCATCGCCGAGGGCATGGCCAAGATCTTCGAGGCGGAGGCCGAGACCGCCGCGCAGGGCAACGAGATGCTCGGCCAGGCACTCGCGGAACTCGTCGCCCTGCGGCGGCGATATCCCGGCGACGACGTCACCTCCCGGCTGCTGGCCCACTCCGCCCGCCTGGACGACGTGGAGATGGTCCATCAGCTCGTCACGCTCTACGGCGCGGGCATCGAGCCACTGACCCACCTGATCGGCAACACCGTGCTCAAGATCCTCACGGACGAGCACTTCTCCGCCGGCCTGCACGCCGGCCAGCCCGTGCGCGACGCCCTCGACACGGTCCTGTACACCGACCCGCCGATGGCCAACTACTGCATCAGCTACCCGCCGTACCCCATCGACGTCGAGGGGGTGCTGCTGCCCGCCCATCAGCCCGTCGTCATCTCCATGACCGCCTGCAACAACGACCCGGCCGTCACCGGCGGGGTCACCGAGGGCCAGCTCGCCGGCAACCGTGCGCACCTGTCCTGGAGCATCGGCGCGCACACCTGCCCCGCCCGCACCCACGCCTACCTCATCGCCGAGACGGCCATCACCTGGCTTCTGGACGCGCTCCCCGAGCTGGACCTCGCCTGCCCCGTGTCCGAACTGGTGTGGCGGCCGGGGCCGTTCCACCGCGCCCTGGAAGCCCTGCCCGTCCGTTTCCCCGCTGTCGTCTGAAGGAGACCAGCATGTCCCAGCACACTCCGCTCGTGCTCGACCCCACCGGCGCCGCCCGGCACCAGGAACACCGGGACCTGCGCGCCCAGGGCCCGGCCACCCGGGTGGACATACTCGGCGTGCAGGCCTGGGCGATCACCGACCCCGCCCTCCTCAAGCAGTTGCTGACCAGCCCCTCCGTCTCCAAGGACGCACGCGCGCACTGGCCGGACTTCGAGCAGGCGGTCACGACGTGGCCGCTCGCCCTGTGGGTCGCGGTGAGGAACATGTTCACCGCCTACGGCGCCGACCACCGCAGGCTGCGGCGGATGGTCGCCCCCGCCTTCAGCGCACGGCGCATCGCCGAACTGCGCCCGGCCGTCGAGGCCATGGTCACCGAGCTGGTCGACGACCTGGCAGCGCTGCCCGCCGGAGAGGTCGTGGACCTGCGCGAGCGCCTGGCCTACCCCCTGCCCATCGCCGTGATCGGCCACCTGATGGGGGTACCGGAGGACCAGCGAGCCGACTTCCGGCAGCTCGTGGACCGCGTCTTCGACACCACGCTCACGCCGGAGCAGTCCCAGGCCAACACCGTGCGGCTCTACGCCGTCCTCGACGACCTGATCGCCACCAAGAGCAGCACCCCCGGCGACGACATGACGTCCTTGCTCATCGCGGCCCGTGACGAGGAGTCGGACGGCACCGGCTTCACCGGCGAGGAACTCCGCGACACGCTGCTGCTGATGATCAGCGCCGGGTACGAGACCACCGTGAACGTCATCGACCAGGCGATCGTCGCCATGCTCACCCTCCCCGAGCAGCTCGAACTCGTCCGCACCGGCAAGGCCGGCTGGGGCGACGTCGTGGAGGAGACGCTGCGGCACGAACCCGCCGTGACGCACCTGCCCCTGCGCTACGCCGTGACCGACATCGAGCTGCCCGGCGGACCGACCATCGCGCGGGGCGAGGCGATCCTCGCGTCCTACGCCGCCGCCAACCGCCACCCGGACTGGCACGGCGACACCGCCGACACCTTCGACGTCACCCGCACCGTCAAGGAGCACCTGGCCTTCGGTCACGGGGTGCACTTCTGCCTCGGCGCTCCGCTGGCCCGACTGGAGGTCACCGAAGCCCTCGGCCGGCTCTTCGCCCGCTTCCCCGACATGACACTGGCGGTCCCCGCCGGCGAACTGCGGCCTGTGGCCTCCCTGATCAGCAACGGCCACCAGCAACTCCCCGTACGACTGCGCCCGTGAGCCCGGGCGCCGTCCGCACCGGGCGACGACTTCGGCCCCCGCGCGCTTGAACGTGCCGCGCGCTGGGCACGGACCTCCTACCGGCGACCACCGCCGGTGTTGCCGGCAGGAGGGGGTCGTCATGGACCGTCGGATCCGGGTACGCGTCAGCCGGCGCCCCGCCGCCCCGCGCGAGCGGGAGATCGACCGCAGGACGCCGTCGGGGCGCATCCTGCCGTACTGACCACCGCGTCGGCCGGCGTCCGGGAACGCGGGTTCACCCCCTGCGGCCGTCGACCGCCGCCCGCAGGGCGGTGCGCAGCTCCTCCGGCAGGGCCGGGCCGCCGGGGTTCGCGCTCGCCGTGATCGCCGCCGCCACCCGGCGCAGCTTGGTGTTGGAGCGCTGGGAGGTCTCGCGCAGGATGTCCCAGGCGTCGTCCGGGGTGCAGCCGTGCGAGGCCATCAGGATGCCGCGCGCCTGGTCGATCACCGGGCGGGAGTCGATCGCGTGCCGCAACTGCGCGATCTCCAGGCGCAGGGAGTCCAGCTGCTCGGCGCGTTCCCGGGCCACCGCCGAGGCGGTGCGGGCCGGGAGGCCGGCGGGTGGCGCGGCGCGCAGCGGGTCGGTGGTGTCCAGCCCCATCAGCTCCAGGACCCGGCGCGGCTGACCCCGCCAGCCGGTGGCCGAGACAGCGACACCGTGCCGGCGGCCGTACTCCCGCAGCACGTCCAGGAACGCCGGGCCGGTCGAGTCCATGAAGGACACCTCCGCCAGGTCCAGCTCGATCCCGGCGACGCCCGCCGGCAGCCCGGCCAGGATCCCGGCGAGGGTGTCCGTACAGCCCTGGACCAGCTCGCCACGCGCCCGCAGGACGATCCGGTCACCCTGCCCGTGGCCGTCGACGACCAGGGTGTCCGGCCGTCCGGTGTGCGATGCGTGTGCCGCAGAACGCATGTCGCCGCCCCGTTCTCCGCTCTCTTCGGTCCGCTCGGTCCACGCCGCTCGCCTGCCCTGTGCGCCTTCGCCTACACCGCCGTGCCCGGATCCGGTCCCGAGCGGGTGAGCCGAGCGGCATACTGGGCACTCTCTTCCTGTGCGAGTGGGAGAAGGCGTGAGCGGACCCGAGGTCGTGCGGCCCCGGCGGGCGAGCGGTGCCGTGCCGGCGCCCTGGCTGGACGTGTACCCGCTCACCGGGCGGACCGGATTCCGCGCGGTGGGCGAAGTGAGCCTGCCCACCCACGGCATATGGGAGCGCGCGCTGGAGGATGCCGTGCGCGACGACGGGGACGTGTACCACGTGGAGCTCTCCGCGCTGTCCTTCGTCGACGTCGCCGGGGCCGAGGCGCTCGCGGAAGCCGCCCGGCGGTTCGGTCAGCGGCGGCTGGTCCTGGACCGCCCGCCGGCCGTTCTGCCCCGCGTTCTGGACCTGTTGTGGCCCGGACTTCCGGCGATCGAGATGTCTGTGTCATGACCACTGAGCCGACGACGGAATCCTTCGACGCCTTCGAGCCCTTCGTGCACCCCGCGCTGTTCTACGGCGACACGGAGGAGTACCTGGCCGGCACCGTCCCCTTCGTCCGTGACGCACTGGCGGCCGGCGCACCGGTCGCGGTCGCCGTACCCGGCGAGAACCTGCGGCTCATCCAGGACGCGCTGGGTGCCGACGGCGCCGCCGTACGGTTCCTGGACATGCGGGAGGCCGGCCGCAACCCCGGCCGGATCATCCCCGGCGTGCTGCGTGCCTTCGCCGACGCCCAGCCGTCCGGCCGGCGCGTCCACATCATCGGCGAGCCGGTCTGGGCGGGCCGCAGCCCGGCCGAGTACCCGGCCTGCGCCCAGCACGAGGCGCTGATCAACGCGGCCTTCCAGGGCCGTGAGGTGACCATCCTGTGCCCGTACGACACCGCCCGGCTGGACGCGCGCGCACTCGCCGACGCCCACGCCACCCATCCGCTCGTCATCCGCGCCGGCGCGCGGGACAGAAGCGAGGCCTACGACCCCGGGGGCGTCGTCGCCCGCTACAACGAGCCGCTGCCGCCCGCCCCCGCCGACGGTACGGGCGTGTTCACCACCGTCTTCGACGAGGACTCCCTCTCCGCCGTACGGCACCTCGCCACCGAGCACGGCGCCCGGCTGGGCCTGGCCGGCCTGGGCCTGGAGAACCTGGCGCTGATCACCGCCGAGCTGACCACCAACAGTGTCGTCCACGGCGGCGGCACCGGCGGGCTCACGGTGTGGGCCGAGGGCGGGTACGTGCTGTGCGAGGTCCGCGACAAGGGACGGCTGGCCGACCCGCTGGCCGGCCGGCGGCCGGCCTCCCGGGACCAGCGGGGCGGGCGTGGGCTGTTGCTGGTCAACCTGGTGGCGGATCTGGTGCGGGTGCATACGGGGGCCGCGGGGACGGCCATTCGGTGCTACGTGGCGCGTTGACGGGGACCCCGCCGAGAAGGGACTGGGCGGAGCCGCAGGTCACATACAGCCCCCGCGCCCCTTACGGGGTGCGGCCACGGTCAGCAGGGCCCGCACGGTGCTCTCTGCCGGGCCCAGGCGGGGGTGCCACTGGGCGATGATGCTGACCGGGCGGAGCCGTTGCGTGATGCCGTTCTTCACCGGTCGGCTCGTGGCCCGCCACGGCCCCCGCCCGGTCCTGCTGTCCGGCATGTCCGCCGCCGTGGCCGCCGGCGTGCTGCTGGCCTGCGCGGTGGGTCCGCACCCGGCGCTGCCGCTGGTCGTGGCCGCGGAGCTGGCGCTTGCCGCCACCGGCACGCTGTCCATCCCGGGGGCCGCCGCCGCGGTGGCCGTCGCGGCACCGCCGGAGTACGCCGCCACGAGTCAGGGTGCGCTCAACGGCATTCGGCAGGCGGGGTCGGCGCTGGGGGTCGCGGTGCTGGGCACGATGGGTTCCTTGGCCGCTTCCGGTTACGTCCTGCTTGGGGTGGGGGCCTGTGCGGTGCTGTGGGTCGTACGCAGCCGTGACTGAGCGCCGTGCTGCCGCGGGTCGCTTCCCGGGTGCGGTCCGCTGTGGCCGCCGGTGCGCGGCTCAGGCGGCCAGCGGGTTCAGGACCAGTGGCTCGATCCGGCCCTCCAGCATGGCACCGATGCCCTGGACCGCGCAGATGTCGGGGCGTTCGGCGATGTACACCGGCATCCCGGTGGCCTGCCGCAGCATCTGGTCGAAGCCGGGCAGCAGCGCCGAGCCGCCCACCATCGTGATCCCGCGGTCGGCGAGGTCGGCGACCAGGTCGGGCGGGCAGTCGCGCAGCACCTTGCCGATGCCGTCGAGGACGGCGGTCAGCGGGGTCTGGATCGCGTCCCGCACGGCGGCGGTGTCGACGCGCACGCTGCGCGCGAGCCCGGTGACCACGTCCCGGCCGTGGATCTCCGTCGAGGACGGGCCCTGCGAGGTCAGCCCGTTGCCGGACAGGGCCAGCTGCAGCGGACGTACCGACTGGCTGGGCAGTATCAGCTCGTGCGCGTGCCGCAGGTGCTGCACGATCGCCTGGTCCACCACCTCGCCGCCCACCGGGACCCGCTCGGCGGTCACGACGGACCCGAGCGAGAGCACCGCGACCTGCGTGGCCGCCGCCCCGCACATCATGATCATGGTGGCCTCGGGGCGTTCGACCGGGAGCCCGCAGCCGACGGCCGCGGCGATCAGCGTGTCCACCAGCTCGACCCGGCGCGCGCCCAGCCCGACCAGCGTCTCGATGGTCGCCCGCTGGGCCAGCGGATCCGCGCCGTGCGGGGTGCACGCGGCGGCCCGCAGCCGCAGGTTGCGCCGCAGGGCACGGCGCATCTTGTCGCCGAGCAGCTGCCGCAGCATGCGCTGGGCCATCTCGATGTCGACCACCGTGCCACCGGAGATGGGCCGTACGACCCGGATGTAGCCCGGCGTCCGTCCCGTCATCCGCTCCGCGAAGTCGCCGACCCCGATGAGTGACCCGCTCCGCGTGTTCACGGCGGCGACCGAGGGCTGGTCGATCACGAGACCGGCGCCCTTCACATACACCCGGGTGCGGGCCGCGCCCAGGTCGACGGCGAAGTGGCAGCGCCGCAGCTGCTCCAGACGGACGGTCACGGCAGATCCTCCTGGGGTGCGCGGGCCTCTTCCTTCTGTCTGCATCCTGCGCGGGGTCCGGGGGCGGGCGCCTTCTGGAGGGGTCCGGGCGGGGTGCCGCTGAATGGGGGGTTTCCGGGGGTGCGCCGGTGTGTCGCGTGGTCAGGTGCGGGTTCGGGTCACGTTCAGTTCGGCGCGGACCGTGCAGCCGGGTACGGCGTGGGCCGGGCCGGAGCCGAGGGAGAGCGACGCCCCCGCGGTCAGGGAACCCGCCCGGGTGCCCGCCAGGTCCCGCAGTCGCCCGCGCACCGCCTCCCTGATCAGCTCGAGGTGGTTGCCTGATGCGTGGGCCACCGCCTGGAGCGGGTCGCTGACCTGCCAGAACGCGGTGCCGGTGGCCCGCAGGGACGACTCCGTCTCGTCCAGCTCCAGGCGGCGCCCGGTGAGGTCGACCTCGAAGTACCCCTCGGTCCGCGGGCCCGGGGCGAGGCTGAGTCCGCCCGCGCCGTCCGTGTAGACGACCACCCTGGTCTCGCCCGTCCCCTCGGGGACGGTGTCGCCGGGAGGCAGCGGGTGAGGGCCGTCGACGGGGGGAAGCAGGTGCGTGCCGTCGAAGAGCGCGCGCGGCAGCCGGCACAGCCGGTACCAGCCCGCGCCGGTCCCCCGGCGCAGGGGCTCCAGCCAGGGAGCCAGGTCCTCGTCCTCTTCCAGCTCCTCCCGGAGCGTCTGCGGTACGGCGACGATGCCCCGCCGGTCCTCTGCGGTGTCCAGCATCCCGCTGACGGCCCTGGGGTCCGGTACCTCCGTGCTGCCGGGAAGCGCGCACGCGAAGGTCACCCGCCAGCGCAGGCCGCCCAGCCGCACCACTTCCTCCTCGAAGTGCCTCAACGTGGCGCGCAGCAGCGGCAGGCCCGGCACGTCCGGATGCGTCTCCACGTACCACCCGGTGGCTTCCCGGGTCGGGCCGAACCAGTGGCCCCGTCCACTCGCCGCCATCAGCCGGGTGACCGCCCGGCCCAGCGCGGCCACGTCGTCCGGATGCCGGGGGCCGTCGGCGAACTCGTAGACGGCGACCGTGCCGTAGGCGGGCGGGAGCGGCTCGTCGCCGGGATCGTCGAAGAGGTCGTCGTGGGAGATCTCCGGAGGGGGGCCGTCGTCCTCCTCCTCCCCGCCCGGCCGCTCGACGGCGAACAGGCCCTCGTCCTGCGGCAGCGGGTCCTCCTCCGCCGTCTCCCGGTCCTGCATCTCGAAGATCGACGGCAGCGACTCCTCGGTGGGAAAGCTGCCCTCCGGCAGCGCGTCGGGATCCGGGACCGGGTGCTGCGAGAGCGGGGTGGTGGCGTAGTCGTCGAGGGCGGAGCCGCTGTCCTCCGAGGGTGCGTCGTACTCCCCGCGCAGTTCGTGCCCCAGCGCGAGCAGCTCCGGGTTCCGGCCGCCGGCGAGGTCGTACTCCTCGTACACCTCCAGCGCTTCCTCGGTACGGCCCTGGCGGCGCAGGGCGATCATCAGCAGCAGGCGGAAGTCCTCCCGGGAGGGGTGCCGGCGGACCAGGTCGGTGAGGTGCGTGGCGGCGCGCTCGTACTCGCCGAGGTCCAGGTCGAGTTCGGCGATCTTGTGGTGCAGCGCGAGGTGGAGCCCGCGGAGGTGGCGGCGGGCGCTGCGGGCCGCGGGGCCCGGGACATCCGCGAGCGGGGTCCCGTCGGGCCACAGGCCGAGCGCCGTGTCCAGACGCTCGCGTGCCGCGCGGGCCAGGCCCCCTTCGGCCCACTGGGAGGCGGTCCGCTCCAGCCATTGGCAGTGCACCAGGTCCACGTAGTCGGCGCTGGTGTGCAGGGCGTACCCGGTGGGGAGCGTGGCCAGCGCGCCGGGGCCCAGCGCGGCGCGCAGCCGGGAGGTGATCCGGTCCACGGCCGCGGTGGCGTCCGCCGGCCTCTCGGGCGGGTCCCACAGCCCGGTCACCAGGGCGTCGCGGGTCACCTCGCGACCGTGCCGCAGCAGCAGCATGGCGAGCACCGCGGCCTCGTGGGGGGTCAGGTCCACCGTGACCGGACCCAGCCGCACGGTCGGCGGGCGCAGAATGCCGTAGCCCCGTCGGCTGTAGGCCTCCTGGGCGCCGCGCAGCAGCTCCCCGTCCCTGAGCAGGTCCCTGCCCCGCAGCTGGTCCTGGGGTGACCCGGAGATCAGGAGGCCGAGGGCGCGCGCGTACGGCTCGCGCAGGCTCTCCGGAAGGTGCCGGAGCCGGTCCGGCGCGAAGGGCGGCGCGGGCCGTCCGGTGCCCGAGGCCAGGCGCAGCAGCAGCCTGCCCAGCTTCGCCAGGTCCTGCGCCCGCCCCTCGGCCCCGGAGGTCCGGCCCGGTGCGAAGCCGCTGAGCTTGACCGTGCCGTCGGGGCTGAGCATCACCCGGGACAGGCCGAGGTCGCCGTGCGTGACGCCCGCCTCGTGGACCGCTTCGATCGCCTGCGACACCTGCGTCCCGACGGACACCAGCAGGGGAGCCGGGATGCGGTAACCGTCCGGGGAGGCCAGGGCGTTGAGGTTGACGCCCGGCACGTACTCCATGGCGACGTACGGCCTGCCGTTCTCGATGCCGAAGTCGCCGACGTGTGCGATGTTGCGGTGCGCGAGGGCCCGCAGACGCTCCGCGTCCCGCAGGAACGCCTCGCGCCGTGCGCCGTCGGGAAACGGCCGGTACAACCGCACCGCCACCTGACGGCCCGTCTCCGGGTCGTCGGCCAGCCACACGGCCCGCCCGGACGGAGTGAACCGCCGCACCAACGCATAGCGGCCGACCCGGTCACGCGGCACCACGGGCTCCGCCGCGCCGCCCGTCAACTGCCGCACGCTCTGCGGCCGTACGGTCGCGAACGCCTCCCCGTCCGCAGCCGCACCCCCACCCTCGGCCGCGGGCGTCACCGCGCGGAACTCGCCGGGTGCCGCCCCGGCCCGTTCCTCGATCAACCCGCCGACCCGGGCCAGCAGTTCGGCCGTTGCGCCGCGTGCGGAGCGGGGCAGGCCGCGCAGCAGCAGCTCGCGCACCCCGGGGCGGAACGCGTACGACCCCGGCGGCCCCGGGACCGTCGTCAGGACGCCGCTGAGGATCACCTCGGCAAGATGCTGCGGGCGCGGATCCGGCTCGACCGCCCGCTGCACCAGCCGCATCACGGGCAGGTCGGGGCGGCCCAGCGCGAGGTGGCCGGCCAGCCGGAACGCCTCCGGGGATGCCGTCGCCCTGAAGCGCAGTACCAGTTCCTCGGCGGTCAGAGCGGCGAGGTCGGTGCGGTCCTTGGCGTCCTCGGGCCCGAGCGGCGAGCCCAGCAGGGCGGCCGTGCCCGGGAACGCGGATCCGCCCATGGACGCCACCAGCCCCGCCCAGTGCGCGAGCCACCGGGGACCGGCCTCGAGCACGGGCAGCGCCACCGCCCCCCGCGGCGCCTTCGTCCCCCACTCCCCGTACTCCTCGTACGGCGTGAACGTCAGTGCCGCCGTCGGCGCGGCCGGGAACGGAGCCGAGAACACCCCCGGTGCCGCGGGCAGCGCCGTGCCGCGCCACAGGTGTTCGGGCAGCGGCTGGACCACCGCCAGCGGCATCCGCCCGGCCCAGCGGCGCAGGGTGCCGTACCAGCGGCTGCCCGCCTCGCCCTGCCACCACTGCGGACCCATGCAGTCGCTGATCAGCAGCGTGACCGTACGGCCGTCGCCGGGATCGTAGGAGCCGTCGCCGCGGACCGTGCCGTCGGGATCGGCGCGGTGCACGGTCAGCGTGCGGAACACACCCGACTGGGCCAGTGCCTGCCGCAGTTCGCGGATCAGGGGGCGCCAGACGGGCATCGTGGGGCCGGTGTCGTACACCAGGTTCAGCCGCAGCCAGCGCTCCCGGGCCGGGCGCAGCACCGGCAGCCACCACTCGGGCCCCGCGCCCAGCCGGGCGATGCGGTCGGCGGTGGCCTGCTCGTCGAGGCGGTGGCCGACCGGGGCGTCCGTGCGGCGCTTGAGCGGGCGCAGGGCACGCTGGAGGCCCAGGGGGTGGCGCAGCATCGGCGGCGCGGGGGCGTGGAGGGCGGCGTACGGCCCCGCCGTGGGGGTGTGTGAGGGCAGGTGGAGCGGGGCGCGCGCGGACGCCGCAACGGGGGATCCGAGACCTTCGGCGCGGTCCGGGGCGGGAACCGGGCCGGCGGGTTCCCGCACAGGCTTCTGCGGCCCGGGATCCGGCTCCTTCTCCCGCACCGGACTCCCGGGCCGCTCGCCCCCGCCGTCCGCCGGTCCCAGCTGCCGGGCCAGCCACAGCAGTTCGGCCAGCTCCAGCGGGGTCGGGCGGGCGCCGTCCGTGGCCAGGGCCAGGACGTCGGCGAGGCGGGCGTGCGGGGCGGGGGCCGCAGCGGCGGGGTGGTCAGAAGGCATCTGCCTGCGGGGCCTCGCCGAGGTACGGCATGAGCTGTTCGGCCAGTTCGTCCAGGGACTCGGCGCTCAGGTCGGCGGAGCGGGCCAGGTAGATGGCGTTGAGAAGCTGGTCGGTGGCCAGGTCGCCGCGGCCGGCCCGGGACAGGAAACGGGTGATCAGCGACTCGGCGCAGGCGTCCGGTTCGCCCAGGTGGGCGCGGACGATCCCGGCGAGGTGACGGTCGTCGGGCTGCCGCAGCCGGAGGGTCACGCAGCGGCGCAGGAACGCGGGCGGGAACTCGCGTTCGCCGTTGCTGGTCAGCACCACGAAGGGGAAGGCACGGCAGCGGACCCGGCCGTGCGCCACCGGCACGCGGCCGTGGGTGCCGTCGACCATCACCTCGGCGACGGGGGTGTGCCGGGCGGCGCGGACCAGCTCGGGGATCTCGTACTGGCCCTCCTCCAGGACGTTGAGCAGGTCGTTCGGCAGGTCCAGGTCGCTCTTGTCGATCTCGTCGATCAGCAGGGCGCGGGGGCGGGCGTACGGCAGCAGCGCGGTGCCCAGGGGGCCGAGGCGCAGATGGTCCTCGATGCCGGACTCGGGGGCGGGGCCGTCCGGTTCCCCGGTGGCGGCGGCCTGGCGGGCCGCGTAGAGGCGGGAGAGGGGGTCGTACTGGTAGAGGCCGTCGTGCAGGGTGCTGCGGCTGGTGATGTTCCAGCGCAGCACCGGGCCCAGTCTCAGCTCCCGGGCCACCGCGTAGGCGAGCGAGGACTTGCCGGTGCCCGGCGGGCCCGTCACCAGCAGGGGGCGGCGCAGGTAGAGGGCCGCGTTGACCAGTTGGACCGTGCGGTCGGTCGCCTGGTAGGTGGCGGCACGGTGGGTGCGGTCGGGGGAGGTGGCCGAGGCGTCGTCGCTGTCGGCGGGTGTCGGGAGCGCCGGGCCGCCGTCGAAGGCCCGCCAGGGCGGGGGCGGGGGCAGCAGGCCGATGCCGTCGTGCGGCTCCTTCGTGCCGGTGTAGACAGGCCACAGGGGCATGGGGTCCTTCTTCTCCATCGGGTGCGGTGCTCGGTTCAGGCGACGGGGGAGTGCAGGCCGGCGGCCGGCTCGGGGAAGCAGTGGGGGTCGTCCCACAGCAGCTGGACGTCCCGCGCCCAGTGCCGGTCGGGGGCGTCGTCGGCCGCCGCCTCCTCGCGCAAGGACCGGATCCGGCGCGGGAGTTCGGCGGCCGGGACGCCGTCCACGGCCGGCCCCAGGGCGTCCAGGAAGTCCGCCCCCGCACAGGGGGCGGCGGGGTCGTGGCCGATGCCGGTGCAGC
Organism: Streptomyces sp. NPDC037288; assembly: GCF_055603265.1. NCBI lineage: Bacteria > Bacillati > Actinomycetota > Actinomycetes > Kitasatosporales > Streptomycetaceae > Streptomyces > Streptomyces sp. NPDC037288. The sequence continues at coordinate 187,958 of NZ_JBVJVY010000001.1, read as the reverse complement.
CGGTGCGCGGCCACAGCAGCACCGGGACCGGGACGTTCAGACCGGTCTCGAAGTGGCCGGGCAGACAGGCCGGCGGGGCGGCGTAACCCACCAGGTCGGCGTCCTCGTCCCGGAGGCGTTTGCGCAGGCTGGGCGGGCGCTCCGGGTTCGCGCAGTCGACCCGGTGCAGTGCCGCGGCCCCCGGTCCGCTCTCCAGCCTGCGCCACTTCTTGGCGAGGTGGTGGCGCAGCCGGCCGCTGCGGTGCCGGGTGGCGTCGGTGACGACGAGCGGATGGGCGCAGCCGAGCGGGGTGGAGTCCTCCGGGCCGCACTCCCAGTGCGCCACCGGTTCGTTGAGCCACTCGCGGGGCAGGACGAACGCGAGCAGCGCCTCGGCGCCCTCCGCCAGGTGGACGAAGGCGCGGTCGACGCGCTGCTGCACGAAGGCCCGTACCTCACCGCGTGGCAGCCGGCCCGTGTCCACCGGGCGCCGCTGCCCGTCTCGGTAGGCCGACACCCGCACCGTCACCTGGTCCTGGCCCTCGCCGCTGCGCTCCAGCTCCACGACGATGGGGGACCAGGCGGACGTCCGTGGCGCGGGCGGACCGGTGAGCAGCTCGGCCAGCCGGCGGGCGAGGCGGGGTACCGCCTCGGGGTCGTCGACCTGCCACTGCACATAGGCCGCCGCCGCCCGCAGCGAGCCGAACCCGCCCGGGGGCAGGTCCGGGCCGAAGGGGCCCACGGCATGTCCGTACAGCCGGTCCGGATCGCAGTCCAGGCCGGCGGCCTCCGCGCGCCGCACCAGGGCGTGCAGCCGCCCGGTCGCGTCCGGGGAACCGGCGCCGGGGCCGGGGACCAGAGCGCCCAGGCCGTACCAGTAGCGGGCCATGACCTCCGTGGGCAGCATCCGCCCGACCCGGACGTCCGGTTCCCCCGCGACCTGCGCCACCATGCCGACCACCCGGTCGTCCGGCAGGGTCACCGCCGCCCCGCTGAACCCGCCCGCCAGCGGCTGCCCGTGCGCGGAGGTGGCCTCCAGCTGCACCCACTGGTCGGCGATCAGGGTCCGGGACACGGCGCGGTACCGGGCGAGGACGCCCTCGTCGTAGCCGTCGGGGAACCCGTACGCGAGCAGGGACGGGCTGCCCTGCTCCGCGCCGGGCGGCGCGAACCGCGCGGGCGCCACGGGTACGTCGCGGTCCAGCTCCAGTACGGCGAGGTCGCCGGGGTCGGTGGCACCGCCCGCCCAGCCGCCGGGCACGGTCACGGCCGCGGGCAGCCCGGCCAGCTCCGGCCGGTTCGGGAAGCTCACCGTCACCGGCGCCGGAACGCCCTGGACGACATGCGCGCAGGTCAGCACCGTCCGGGGGGTGACGAGGAAGCCCGCCCCGGCCACCGTGCCCCCGCACTCGATCCGGGCCTGCCAGGCGGCACCCCTCATGACCGGGGTGTGGGCTCCGCCGCCGCCGACGCCCACTTCAGCCTGACCACCAGCTGGCCCTCCGCCGCGCCCTTGGCGATCACCGCGCCGGCCTGCGCGCTCAGCTTCACGCCGAACTCCAGCTCCACGGCGTCGGGGCGCAGCGTGCCGTCCCGGAAGACCCGCAGGGCGGATTGGGCCGCCGCCCGCACACTGTCCAGGGCTCCCTCGAAGGTGCGGGCGGCCTGCGCCGCGGGGGCCTCGCCACGCGAGACGAGCTTGGTCCCGCTCACGGCGTCCGCGGTCTCCACGACGACCACGGCGCCGTCCTCCGTGGTGAACTCCACCAGCTTGTTCATGAAGTCGGCTGCCCCCGTGCGGTTGATCCCGGATCAACTCCATTGTGACGCACGGGGAGTGAGCTGTCCCGGTCCTTTCACGCCTGACGCGGAACGGCGTGGCGGATGGCCGTCAGGGCGCCTTCCCCGCCATCGTCGGTCGACGCTCCGGCACCGGGTGGCACATGACACTCGTCCCGGCACGCGAGCCACTCGGACAGACACCCGACGAGAAGAGGCGTGGATGACCAGAGGACCAGGACGAGCCGGACGCGGGGCGGTACTGCCGGCGGCGGCGCTGGTGGGTGCCCTGCTGCAGGCCGGCCCCGCAGCGGCGGCGGCACACCCGGCCGCACCCGCCCCGGGCGGCACCGCCACGGCCACCACCGTCACCCTGGTCACCGGTGACCAGGTGACCGTCACCGACCTCGGGCGCGGGAAGAAGACGGTCACCGTGCGGCGGGCCGAGGGGGCCGCGGGCGCCGTACGGACCCAGGTGAGCAACGGCGCGGTCACCGTCGTACCGGACGAGGCGCTGCCGTACCTGCGGGCCGGGACGCTGGACCGGCGGCTGTTCGACGTGAGCGGGCTGATCCGGCAGGGGCTGACGGACGCCGGGGCGGACGCGACGCCGCTGATCGTGACCTACGGCAAGGGCGCGCCGGCCGTCACCCCGGCCGGGACCGAGCGGACCCGGAGTCTGACCAGTGTGGGCGGGGCCGCGGTCGAGGCCCGCAAGGGGCGCACCTTCTGGCGGTCGTTCAGCCACCACGACGGCGTCGACAAGGTGTGGCTGGACGGCAGGGTGCGGGCCGACATGGCCGAGAGCAACGCCCAGATCGGCACACCGGCGGGCTGGGACGCGGGACTCACCGGCAAGGGTGTCACCGTCGCCGTCCTCGACACCGGGGCCGACCTGAGCCATCCGGACCTGAGGGACCGGGTGACCGCGGCCAGGAGCTTCGTCGACGGTCAGGAGGTCGCCGACCGCAACGGCCACGGGACGCACGTGACCTCCACCGTCGGGGGCGGCGGCACCGCCTCCGGCGGGAGGGAGAAGGGTGTCGCGCCCGAGGCCGGCCTCGCCGTCGGCAAGGTGCTCAGCGACCAGGGCTCGGGCAGCGAGTCGCAGATCATCGCCGGGATGGAGTGGGCGGCGCGGGACGTGCACGCCAGGATCGTCTCCATGAGCCTCGGCTCGGCCGAGGCCAGCGACGGCACCGATCCCATGGCCCAGGCCGTGAACACCCTCTCCCGGGAGACCGGCGCGCTCTTCGTCGTCGCCGCGGGCAACACCGGCGCCCCGTCCTCCATCGGCTCGCCCGGCGCCGCCGACGCGGCCCTCACCGTCGGCGCGGTGGACTCCGCCGACCAGGCGGCCTACTTCACCAGCGCCGGACCCCGCTACGGCGACAACGCCCTGAAGCCCGACCTGTCCGCTCCCGGCGTCGACATCCTCGCCGCCCGCTCCCAGTTCACCGACGGCAGCGGCTACTACACCTCCCTGAGCGGTACGTCCATGGCGACCCCGCACGTCGCCGGAGTCGCCGCCCTGCTCGCCCAGCAGCACCCCGGCTGGACCGGCGCGCGCCTGAAGGACGCGCTGATGTCCAGCTCCAGGCAACTCGACGCGCCCGCCTACGTGCTGGGTGCGGGCCGGGTGAGCGTGCCGGACGCCGTCAGGGCCCGGATCACCGCCACCGGCAGCGCCGACCTCGGCTTCCACAGCTGGCCGTACGACGCGGACAAGCCGGTGACCCGGACCGTCACCTACACCAACTCCTCGGACGGCCCAGCAGAGTTGAAGCTGTCCGTGCACGGCGCCCCGGACGGCGTCGCCACCCTCGCCGACTCCGCCCTCACCGTCCCGCCCCACGGCACCGCCTCCACCACGGTCACCGGCGACGGAACCAAGGCGCCGGCCGGCGAGACCGGCGGGCAGATCGTGGCCGTGGACCAGACCGGCGACACCGTCGCGCACACCGTGTTCGGGCTGGTCAACGAGGAGGAGCGGTACACGCTCACCGTCCACGTCAAGGACCGCGCGGGCGCTCCCGCCCCCGCCGACCTCACCGTGCAGCGGCTCGCCGCGGACGAGGACGCCCAGTCCGCCCACGTCGGCGACTCCGGGACCCTCCGGCTGCGTCTCAGGCCCGGCCCCTACGCGCTCGCCACCTTCCTCGACGTGCGCGGCAGCCACGGCACCGACTCCCTCGGCCTCGGCTTCCTCACGGCGCCCGAGATCACCCTCGACCACGACCAGGACATCACCCTGGACGGCCGGAGACTGCGCGAGATCAAGGCCGCCGTGGACCGGCGCACCGAGACCCACCAGCTCCTGATGGAGTACGACCGCCGCGCGAACGGCACCGACCTCTTCGGCGCGGTACAGGTGCCCCTGACCTACGACAGCGTCTTCGCCGCACCCACCGCCGACGTGAGCGACGGCACCTTCGAGTACCGGACCGTGTGGCGGCTGGCCGAGCCGCAGCTGGCGGTCAGGGGCGTCGGCGAGGCGACCGTCCAGCCGGGCGGCACGCTGATCGAGGGCCGCACCAGGCTGCCGCTGGTCGACGCCGGCGACGGTCCGTTCCCCGGTGCGGCCGGCAAGGCGGTGCTCGCGCACCTCGCCGACGGCGCCGACCCGGCCGCGCTCGCCCGGACCGTCCAGGACGCGGGCGCCAGGGCGCTGTTCGTGACGGACGACGCGCCCGGCCGGCTGGTGGCCTGGTGGGGGACCGACGACAACACCGGCCGGCCGCTGCAGATCGCCACCGTGGACGCGGCGGACGCCGCCCGGCTCCGCGCGGCCGGCCGGGTCGACATGACCGGCACCACCGACCCCCGGTACGTGTACGACCTGTCCGAGGGACATCGCGGCGCGATCCCGGACCGGGACCTGACCTACGCGCCCGGCGAACGCCGACTGGCCGCGGTGCAGGCGAGGTTCCACGCCGCTCGGCCGACCGACGGCGGCGAGTTCCGCTACTCCCTCACCGACACCTTCCCCGTCGGCCTCGGCTTCCAGGAACGCGTCCACCTGCCCGCCGAGCGCACCGACTACGTCTCCACTGGCCCCGGCCAGCGCTGGCACGAGTCCGTGACGGTCGGCGACGGCGCCCTGGAGGAGCGCAGCGGTCTGGTGCGGTACGAGGGCGGCTCCCGGCCGGTGCTGAACTGGTTCCGGCCGGTCTGGCACCCCTGGCTGGGCACCGGGCTCGGCTCGGGCCAGCAACGCTGGGGGAACCGGATCCAGTTGGACACCCCCGGCTGGGGCGACTCCGGTCCCGACCACACCGGGTTCGGCGACGTGTGGAGCGCGGACAGCGGCATGAGCCAGACCACCGCCGTCTACCTCGACGGCGCGCTCGCCGACAAGCGCACCGGTTCCGCCGCGTACGTCTGGGACGCACCGGCCGGCGAGCACGCGTACGAGGTCGTCACCGACACCGCCCTCGAGGCCGGGCGCTGGGCGCGGGCCTCGGCGGGGCACAGCGAGTGGACGTTCCGGTCGGCGGCGACACCGGAGGACCGCTGGACGTACCTGCCGTTGATCAACCTCGCGTTCGATGTCGACACCGGTCTCGCGGGGGCCCTGCGGGGCGGGCGGCGGGTTCCGGTGGGGTTGGGTGCGGAGTACGTGGCGCAGGCCGCGGGCACCGGGACCTTGACCGGGGGCCGGCTGGAGGTGTCGTACGACGAGGGCGGCACCTGGCAGACGGTCCCCCTCACGGGTGCCGACGCGTCCTGGCGCGGCACGCTGGACGTGCCGCGCGGCGCGTCGTCCGTCTCGCTGCGGGCTTCCGCCCACGACGACAGGGGTGGTTCGGTGACGCAGGAGATCATCCGGGCGGTGGGGGTTCGGTAGCGCTGTTCAGACGATCCCCCTGACCACCCCCAGCTCCACCAGATCCTGCGGGCGGATCCGCAGCTGGTCGGCGGTCGTCTCCACCTCCTCCCTCGGGCGTTTGAGGATGGCCGCCGCCAGTTCCGGTGCGATCACCGAGAAGTAGCTGTCCGGGGTGGCCCAGGTGTTGGCCGGTGCGGCGAGTGCCAGTGCTCCGCCGGAGCCGCCCTCGCCGATGACGAGCGTGGTGACGGGGACGCGGGCGGAGGCCACTGCCCCGAAGACCTCCGCGATGGCCGCGCCGGCCCCTTGCCGCTCCGCCTCCGCGTCGTTCGCGGCGCCCGGGGTGTCCACCAGCGTCAGCACGGGGATGCCGAGGCGGTCCGCCAGCCGGATCAGGCGGGCCGCGGTCCGGAAGCCGGCGGGGCGGGTCGCCGCTCCGGTCTGCGCGGCGTAGGCGACGGTACGGCCGTCCCGCTCGCCGAACCCGCACAGGATGCCGTCGGGATCCGTGCCGCCGCAGCGGTCACCGCTGAGGGCACGCCGGTGGGTGAAGTAGGCGTTCAGGTAGGCGTGGGCGCGGGGGCGTTCGGGTGCGCGTGCTCGCTGGACGGCGTCCCAGCCGGTGGCCGGGAGACCGGCGCCGCCCAGTGCCGGTGGTGGGGAAGGCACATCGGTGGACGGGGAGGTGAGCAGGCGCAGCCACGCACCCAGTGCCTCCTTCAGCTCGGCCGGAGCCACCACCGCGTCCGCGGAGCCCACCGCCAGCTGGGACTCGGCCGTGTACGCGGACGGGTCGGCGTCGGCCGGGCGGACGCGGGAGCCGGCGAAGCCGACCTGGGCGCCGGGCAGGGCCAGGACGACGTCCGCGCCCGCGCCGAGCGTGGCCCAGCCGCCGCCGGTCGTCGGGTCCCGCACCACCGCGATCTGCGGCAGCCCCGCCTCCCGGGTGAGCGCGGACTGCCGCGCCACGCGCTGGAGCTGGCTCAGCGCGAGCATGCCCTCCTGCATACGGCTGCCCCCGGTCGCGATCAACGGCACGACCGGCAGCCGGTGTGCGCGGGCGTGGATGTACGCCGCCTCCAGGCGGTCTCCGGTGTGTTCGCCCAGGGAGCCGCCCAGGAAGCCGAACTCGAAGGCGATCAGCACGGCCCGGGTGCCCTCGACGCGCGCGGTGCCGCAGACGACCGACTCCTCCTCGCCGGTGCGGGCGGCGGCGCGGGCGCGCGAGGCGTCGTAGCCCTGCCAGCCGAGGGGGCCGTCGGGTGCGCTTTTCCCTGGCGGGCAGGGGAGTTCGGCGAAGGTGCCGGGGTCCGCGACCAGGGTCAGTATGTCCCGGGCCGAACGCCGCTCAGACATCGGCCAGCGCCCGCTTCATGATCTTGCCCATGTCGTTGCGGGGCAGCGCGTCCAGGTAACGGACGACGCGGGGGCGCTTGTGCGGGGCGAGGCGACGGGTCACGTGGTCCGCCAACTCCCCGGCCCCCGGCGGTGCCTGGGGATCCGCCGGGACGATCCAGGCCACGATCCGCTCGCCCAGGTCCGCGTCCGGCTCCCCGGTGACCGCCGCCTCCCGCACCCCGGGGTGCTCCAGCAGGGCGTTCTCGATCTCACCGGCCCCGATCTTGTACCCGCCGCTCTTGATCAGGTCCGTGGCCTTGCGGCCGACGATCCGGACGTACCCGTCGCTCTCCCGCACCGCCATGTCACCGGTGCGGAACCAGCCGTCGGCGGTGAACGCGGCGGCCGTGGCCTCGGGCCGGTTCAGGTACTCGGTGAACAGGTTCGGCCCGCGCACCTGGATCTCGCCGACGCTCTCCCCGTCGTACGCGGTGATCGGCGTCCCGTCCTCCTCCACGAGCCGCAGCTCCACGCCGGGCAGCGGTACGCCCACGGTCCCCGCGCGCGGCTCCCCGTCGGCCCGCACGCTGGTGTTCATCAGGGTCTCCGTCATGCCGTACCGCTCGATGACCCGGCGTCCGGTCGCCGCCGTGATCCGCTCGTGGTCGTGCACGGGCAGCGCTGCCGAGCCGGAGACCAGCAGGCGGGCCCGGCCCAGCGCCTCGGCCAGCTCCGGGTCCCGGGGCAGGGCCTCGGCGATGCGGTGGTACATCGTCGGCACCCCGAACAACATGGTCGCGCCGGCGTTCAGCTCCCGTGCCACGCCCTCGGTGCTGAAGCGGCCCAGGTGCCGGACGCCGCCGCCGCGCCGCAGCGGGCCCAGGACGCCCAGCACCAGCCCGTGCACATGGAACAGGGGCAGCCCGTGTACCAGCACGTCGTCGCCGGTCCACTGCCAGGCGTCGGCCAGCGCGTCCAGGGTGGTGGTGAGGGCCCGGCGGGGCAGGACCGCGCCCTTGGGCGGGCCGGTGGTGCCGGAGGTGTAGACGACCAGCGCCGGGTCCTCGGCAAGGGCCGGCTCGCCCAAAGCCGTGGCGCCGCAGGCCGCGGCGCCGGAGTCCGTCCTGTCAGCCACGGCACCGGATCCGGCGGACGCCTCGACGTCGATGCGGGCCAGGTCACCGAGGACCGGCGGGAGGTCGGCGCCCGGTGCGGCCAGCACCAGCGCCGGTGCGCTGTCGGAGACGATGTGCGCGAGTTCCTTCTCGCCCGACCTGGGGTTCAGCGGTACCGCGGCGGCCCCGGCGAGCAGGACGCCGGTCACTGCGACGGCGGTCTCCAGCTCCGGGGTGGCCCACACGGCGACCCGGCCGGCGCCCCGCAGCCGGGCTGCGAGCGCACCGGCGGCGCCGGCCAGCTCGCCGTACGTCAACGACCGTTCGCCGAACCGCAGGGCGATCCGCTCGCCCGGACCGTCCGCCAGGGCGGGGAAGAGGGAGGACACGCGGCGCACTCCTATCTCTGGGACTGTCGCTTGACCGTCGGCACCTTCCTACACCAGCAGGCTCCTGCCGACGACCGCGCTCAAGTACGGCGCGAGCCGCAGCCGATGGCCGCGCTGCCTTCGTGCCGGACCGCGACGGTTGTTAGCCTCCCGGTGATCGCACCGTCGTACGACAGGGAGTCCGCCGTGCCCCGCATCGCCCTCGCCACCTACGACCCCGGCGCCGAGCCCGGCAAGGACACCGACCTGCCGGAGCTGGTGCGGGCGCTGGGCGAGTCCGGCGCCGAGGCCGAGGCCCGCCACTGGGACGACCCGGACGCGGACTGGGGCCGCTACGACCTCGTCGTCATCCGCTCCACCTGGGACTACAGCTGGCGGGCCGCGGAGTTCGGGGCCTGGGTGGAGCGGGTCGGCACGCTCACCCGGCTCGCCAATCCGGCGCCCGTGGTGCGCTGGAACACCGACAAGCGTTACCTCGGCGAGCTGGCGGCGGCCGGTGTGCCCACCGTCCCCACGCGCTACATAGCGCCGGGTGAGCCGGCCGACCTGCCCGACGGCCACGAGTTCGTGATCAAACCGACCTCGGGCGCGGGTGCCCGGTTCGCCGCCCGCTACACCCCCGACGGGCATGAGCGGGCGGCACGGCAGCTCGCCCGGATGCACGCCGAGGGCTTCACCGCGATGGTGCAGCCGTACGTGCGGGGCATCGACGTCAGCGGGGAGCGGGCGCTGCAGTTCTTCGGCGGGCGGCTGCTGCACGCCAGCCGCAAGGGCGCCGTCCTCGCGCCCGGGACGCCGTACGACGCGCAGAAGGTGGCGCACCCGGACCTGGAGCGCTGGCAGCCCACGGACGTCGAACTCGCCGTCGCCGAGAAGGCGTTGGCGGCCGTACCGGGCGGCCGGGAGCTGCTGTACGCGCGCGTGGACCTGGTGGACGGGGAGGACGGCGAGCCGCGGCTGATGGAACTGGAGCTGGTGGAGCCGAACCTGTTCCTGTGGCTGCACCCCGGGTCGCTGGAGCGGGTGACGGAGGCGGTCCTCACGGCGGCGGGGGAGTAGCCGGGAGGATCCGGCTCACCAGGCAGCGGGAAACGGCAGAGGGCGGCAGGCTGGTCCCTGTCGGCGGGACGACGCGGACACGAAGCGGACACGATGCACAGACGGGGAGTTGCCGTGACGAAGGTATGGCTGGTGACCGGGGCGAGCAGCGGTTTCGGGCGGGCGATCACCGAGGCCGCCGTGGCCGCCGGGGACGTGGTGGTCGGCGCGGTCCGGCGCCCTGAGGCCCTGGCGGACCTGGTGGCCGCCCGTCCCGGCCAGGTGGAGGCACTGCGGCTGGACGTCACCGACCTGGGCGCGATCGAGGGGGCGGTCCGCGATGTCGTGGCCCGCCACGGGCGGATCGACGTGCTGGTCAACAACGCGGGGCGCACCCACGTGGGAGCCGTCGAGGAGACCACCGACGACGAGCTGCGCGCCCTGTTCGACCTGCACTTCTTCGGCCCGGTGGCCCTCGTCCGGGCGGTGCTGCCGCACATGCGGGAGCGGCGCTCCGGCGCCGTCGTGCAGATGAGCAGCATGGGCGGCCAGATGTCCTTCGCGGGTTTCGGTGCGTACAGCGCGACGAAGTTCGCCCTGGAGGGCCTGTCCGAGGCGCTCGCGGACGAGGTGCGGGAGTACGGCATCAAGGTGCTCGTCGTCGAGCCGGGTGCGTTCCGGACCTCGTTGTTCGAGGCCGACCGGGCCGGGGTCAGCTCCGACACCGGGGTGTATGCGAAGGTCGCCGAGACCCGTGGCGTCGTGGCGGGCGGCCACGGCAGCCAGCCCGGCGACCCCGCCAAGGCTGCGGCCCTGATCCTGGCCGCGCTGGACGCCGAGGACACCCCGCTGCGGCTGCCGCTCGGCGACGACGGCGTGAGCGCGGTCCTGGGCCACCTCGATCAGGTCCGCGAGGAGGTCACCGCCTGGGAGAAGCGCACCCGGGCGACGGCTTTCGACGCCTGAGCTACGTCAGCACGGCCGTCCGCTGGAGCAGCCCCCAGGTGAACTCGGCGACCACCTCGTGCCGTACGCCGTCCGGGCCGGGCGCGGTGAAGGCGAGCCCCCACCGGGTCGGCGCGGTGCCCTCCAGCGGGCGGGCCGGGGGGAAGGCGCGGGCGGCCTCGTCGACCGTGCAGGACCAGGGGACCAGGTCGTCCAGGGTCTTGAGCCGGGGCGCCGGGGCGCCGGGCGCGCGCACCAGCCACTCGTTCCACACCGCCCCGTCCGGCCCGACCAGTACCTCGAAGCGCAGGTCGGGCCAGAGGGCCAGGGCCCAGCGCCGGGCCTCGCAGTCGACATCGCCGAGGCGGCGCGGAACGACGGACTCCGGCTCGCCCAGGACGGACCGGTACCGGGCGGCGGCGGACCGGGATCTCGGCGAGCGGACCATCGCCTGCCAGCGCCTGTTCGCCTCCCGCATGTCCGCGATCGAGGCGCCCAGCTCCCTCCGGGCGTCCTCGACCAGATCCGGATTGTGGTCGGCCATACGGCGCAGCAGCACCAGCTGGAAGTCGAGATCCATGGCACCCATGGTGCCCGGCGGGTTCCCGGCCATTGCCCGCGCATCTCCCGATGACTAGCCTGTGTTCGTCATGCCGATCGCCTGTTGATATCTCGAACGAGATGGCAGCGGCGCTTAGACCCAAGGGAGGGGGCCGGACGTGGGACGCCTCGTGCCTGCCGTGACCCGGGCTCTCGACATTCTTGAGCTGTTCCTCGACGGGGACGGGACACTCTCCGCCCCCGACATCGTGCGCAAGCTCCAGCTGCCGCGCACCACCGTGCACGAACTGGTCACCACACTCGCCGCACGGTCGTACATCGTGCCCGTGCCGGAACAGCCCGGACGCTACCGGCTCGGCGTACGCCCGTACCAGCTCGGCAGCCGCTACGCCGAGCAGCTCGACCTCTCCGCCGAGGGCCAGCAGGTGGCCCGCTCGGTCGCCGAGACCTGCGACGAGACGGTGCACGTGGCGATCCTGGAGGGCACCGACGTGATCTACATCGCCAAGGTCGACTCCACGCACGCCGTCCGCATGGTCTCCGCGGCAGGCCGCCGCCTGCCCGCCCACTGCACCTCGGTGGGCAAGATGCTGCTGGCCTCGCTGCCGGAGCAGGAGCTCGCGGCACGGATCCCGGACGACGCCGAGCTGGCCGCGATGACCCCCAACAGCATCACCGACCCCGGTGTGCTGCGCGAGACGCTGGCGGAGATCCGGCAGCGGGGCCTCGCGACGGAGAGCCGCGAGTCCAACCCCGACGTGAGCTGTGTGGCCGCTCCCGTGCACGACCGCACGGGCCAGGTGGTCGCGGCCCTGTCCATCTCGGTTCCCATGATCCGCTGGAGCGACGAGCGCCGCGCCGAACTGGAACAGCTGGCGGCCAAGGGCGCGGCGGAGCTGTCCGAGCGGCTGGGCCACCGGAGCGCGGCGTGAGCGGCGGGTACGAGGTCGCCGTGCGGGCACACGCCGAGCTGGGCGAGGGCCCGACGTGGGACCCGGCGACGGGCCGGCTGATCTGGCTCGACATCCTGGGCATGCGGATCCACACGTACGACCCGGCGACGGGCCGTCGTACGGTGCGGACGACGCAGCAGCACGTGGGCGCGGTCAAGCCCCGCGCGGGCGGCGGCCTGGTGCTCAACCTGCGGGACGGCGTGGGGCTGCTGGACCCCGACGACACGTTCCGCTGGCTGCACCACGAGCCGGTCGCGGGCCGCCGGGCGAACGACGCCGCGGTGGCGCCGGACGGCTCGTTGTGGGCGGGCACGATGCGGTACGACGAGGCGGCGGGCGGCGGCACGCTCACCCGGCTGACCGGCGCCGGTACGGCGCAGACGGTCCTGCCCGACGTCACGGTCAGCAACGGCACGGGCTGGAGCCCCGACGGGCGCCTCATGTACTACGTCGACACTCCCACCCGCCGGGTGGACGTCTTCGACTACGACGGCGAGCGGGTGCGCGACCGCCGGCCGCTGGTCGAGATCGAGGAGGGTGCGGGTTTCCCCGACGGTCTGACGGTCGACGCGGACGGATGCGTGTGGGTGGCGCTGTGGGACGGGGGTGCGGTGCGGCGCTATACGCCGGCCGGTGAGCTGGACCGTGTGATCAGCGTGCCCGCGCCTCGTACGACGGCCTGCGCGTTCGGCGGCGCCGGCTTGACCGACCTGTACATCACGACGGCCCGCACCGGTCTGTCCCGGCCGCACCCCCTGTCGGGTTCGGTCCTGGTGATCTCCGGGGCGGGCGAGGGGCTGCCCCAACCGGCGTTCCAGGGCTGACCCCGGCGCCCCGTAAGGGGCTCGGGGAACCGCGCGCCCTCCCGCGGACCCGCACCCGGAAGGCGGCCTACAAGACCCCCGCCGCCTTCCGTTCCTCCGCGGTCAACGGTGGCTCGGTCAACACCGGCTTCAGCGGCCCCACCGCGGCAGCCACCAGCACACTCGGTGTCAGCAGCACGTGCGCCCCCCGCTCCAGCGAGGTCACGTCAGTGACCCGGCGCGCGACGCGTCCGTTCCCCGTCGCCGTGTACATCAACCGGCCGACGTAGGCGGAGACGAGCCGGTCCCGCACGGTGGGGCCGCAGGCCGTCGCCCCCGGGTAGAACACGTCCTGCCCGAGCGCCAGGTCCCACGCCGCCCGCACCGGCCGGGCGACCGCCCGCTGCACGCGCCGCGCCAGCCTCGGCGTGCCCCAGCCGTGCCGCCGTATCACCTCGCGGAGCAGCACCGCGCTCTGCGCGGCCACCGCCAGCCCGTGGCCGTAGACCGGGTTGAACACGGCGAGCGCGTCGCCGAGGACGGTGAAGTTCTCGGGCCACGCCGGCATCCGCTCGTAGAAGTGCCGGCGGTTGACGGTGGACCGGGTGACCGACACCTCGGACAGCGGTTCGGCGTGCTCCAGCAGCTCACCCAGCAGCGGATGCCGCAGCTTCTCGCGCGCGAAGGTGACGAACTCCTCGTCCGCGGCGGAGGGTTCGCCGCCGCGGGTGCCCTGCAGGGTGACGATCCAGCGGCCGTCCTCGATGGGCAGGAGGAAACCGGAGCGGCCCGGGCCCTCGCCGCGCGGATCGGGCTGCAGGTTGACCACGGGGAAGCCGTCGCGGGCGTCCTCGGGGGCGAGGAAGAGCCTGCTGGCGTAGACGAGACCCGGGTCGACCACCCGGCATTCCGGCGCCGGCAACCCCAGATCCGCCAGCCAGTGAGAGGCCCGGGACCCGCGCCCCGTCGCGTCGACCACGAGATCGGCCGGCAGCGAGCGCTCGGCGCCGTCCCGCGTCCGGATCCGTACGCCGGTGACCGCGGCCTCGGTACCGGTGAGGCCGAGGGCCTCGGTTCCGTCGAGGAGCTCGATCCGCTCGTCGGCGAGCACCTGCGCGCGGATCGTGGCGTCCAGCAGATCCCGGCCGGCCAGGAACACATGGTGGGACTCGGGCCAGCGCCGGAACCAGCCGTGCGAGGACAGGGCGACCACACCGGTCGTGAACGGATGCCGGCGGCCCCCGGCGGCCTGCAGCGCGTCGGTGATCCCCGGCAGCAGTTCCTGCACGGCCCGCACCCCGCCCGACCACAGCATGTGGGCGTGCCGGGCCTGCGGCAGCCCCTTGCGGGGTGCGGGGCCCTCGGGCAGGGCGTCGCGTTCCACGACCACGACCCGGTCGGCCAGGTCGGCGAGCGCGCGTGCCGCGAGCATGCCGGTGTGGGATCCCCCCAGCACGACGGCGGTTCTGGCGGGGGAGGGGCGTTCACTCATGCGCGGGCACGCTCTCTGCCGGGGCGGTCGCGCGGGCGCGTACCGCCGTGATGTCGTCGGGGCGGCGGAGGGCTTGGGAGACGGCCTGGATCTCCTGGAGCAGGTACGCCGTGTCGGGGCCGGACGGGGAGCCGTCGCCGTCGGCGCGCGGCGGGCGCTCACCGCCGGCCGCGTCCAGCAGGGTCACGGCGGCGGCCAGGGCCCTGGCCCGGGTGCGGGTGAAGCCGAGGGCGAGGGCGGCCTCGTGGGAGCGCCTGCGCAGGTCCTCGTCGAGGTGCCGGGACAGTTGCAGCAGCGCGTCGCGGATGAAGGTCTCGCGGCGGATCAGGCGCAGTTCGGCGGGGGCGTGCGGGGCGAAGGGCTCGCGCTCGCCGGTGACGGTCCGCATCAGCTGGTACAGGGGGCCGAGGCCGCGGTGGTGCAGGCGGACGTTCCAGCGTTCGTGCAGGTACTGGCCGACGTGCGGCACGATGAAGCCCACCGCGACCAGCGTGGCGGACACGCACGCGCCCGCCGGTGCCACATTGGTGCTCAGCCAGTCCAGGTCGTGGCCGGTCCACCGGGCGACGACGGCGCTGAGCTTGGCCGCGTCGTAGAACAGGTTGGTGGCGTAGCCGACGCCGAGCAGCCCGAGCCCCCAGCGCAGCCACGCGTCGAGGCCGTCGGTGCGGATCCAGTTCCAGATCAGCCGGGCCGTGATGGAGCAGGCCACGGTGTGCGCGACGAGGTAGAGCAGGATCTCCTCGCGCATGAAGGGCGTGTTGGCGTAGTAGGTGTCGAGGTCCCGCAGCCGCTCCTGCGGCACGTCCGCCAGCGCGAACAGCACCCACAGGGCGACCACCACGCCCGCGTAGACGGAGACGACCCACCGGGTCACCCGGCGGGTCTGGGCGGAGCGGTCGGAGCGGCCGTTGCGCCAGGCGATGATCAGCAGCAGCCAGGACGCGCAGAGCGCGGTGAGCAGGGAGTACACCCAGGGCGCCGAGATGTTCGGCACCCCGGTGACCCGGTTCGTCCAGGCGATGGTCCGCGGGGCGGCGAAGACGAACACCGCGCAGGCGAACAGCAGCAGACCGCCGACGGCGCGCAGCATCGGGTCCCGCCACATCTTGATGATGCTGGGCAGCTTGATCACCAGGGCGGCGGTCAGCACGGCCGTGGGGATCCAGAAGGAGACGGAGAGCGCCCCGAGGAAACCCGAGGAAGCGAGCACCGGCATCACCGTGTGGTTCCTCTCTTTTCTGACACTCGGTTCGCTTCGGCGCCTCCGCGATAGCCGAGGGTCCGTTGCACCGGGCTGAGGGCCCGTTGCGCCGGGCCGGGGGCGGCGCCGGTCACGGAGTCGCTGAGGTGGGGCCGGAACAGGGCGGCCAGGCGGTGGCCGAAGTCGTCCGCCTCGGCCTCGTCGGCCTCGCGGGAGCCGTTGCGGGCGGCTACGGTCAGGGGGGTGCCGCGCCAGCCGGGCCCGTCGGCGAGCGCGCGGGCCGCCGCGTCACCGGCCAGGTGGTGGTGCCGGTGCCCGGCGTGCAGATGCCACAACTCATGGCCGAGGATCACCAGTTGCTGCACGGCCTCGGCCCGCTCCTCCACGATCACCAGGTCGAAGTCGGCGAACTCCAGCCACAGTCCGGTGACCTCGATCTCGTCCGGGATGTGTTCGAAGCGCACCTCCACCGGCCGCCCGCCGCGCAGTGCGCTCATCTCCTCGCACACGGCCCGGCACAAGTCCCGTACCCCGTCCGGCGTTCCGGGCCGGGTGCGGACGGCGGTGGCGAGGTCACCGGCCAGCGAGCGCATGGCCGAGCCGGGACGGGGGCGCCTCAGCCGTGCGGAAAGGCGTGCCGCCCGCTCACGCGCGCCCGCGATGCCCATCGGTCCCCCTTCTGCCGGTCCGAGCGTACGCGTCTGGGCGTGTCCCCGTCATGAGGTCTCGGCGACCTTGGTCAAACAGAAAACCACCATGAGCTTGTGCCCGACCCACTGACGGCGGAAGCGCTTCGAATCCACGGTCGCACAGCGATCAGACTGGCGTGACCGGTACTCCGCCGCTCGCCCTGCCGAGCAGCGTCAGGCCCACCTTCCCCGGCCCCGACAGCGTGGTGAACTCCGACAGGACCGCCAGCGCGAGGGTGTTGGTGCCCCGGGTGCGCAGGACGCCGTTCGGCAGCACGAAGGTGTGCTGCGGGCCGACGTTGTTGATGTACTGGCCCATGTTCCAGCCGTTGAGGAAGATCTGCGCCCGGTAGGCCCGGTACGGGTCGTCCTCCAGGGTCAGGCCGATCGAGGCGTCGAGGTCGGCCGGCACCGACAGCCGGAACGTGGTGCGGTACCAGGTCACTCCCTGGTACCGGGCGGCGCGCGGGAAGGTCGCCTTCTCCCAGTCGTGGTCCCGGAACCCGGGAAGGTGCCAGCCCTCCCGCTCGCCGTACAGGCCGCCGTTGTTCATCGGGCCGCGGACCGGGTCGGGGGCCTTCTCGCCCTGGATCCGCCAGCGCACCGCGGGCGAGGCGCCCTTGAAGGAGGCCGCCGTCAGGCCCCGCGCCACCTTGTGCGTGTCGAGCCCCTTGCCGTCCTGGTCGTGTTGCATGCGCCGCACGAGCACGGACAGCACATGCCGGCCGGGCGAGCGCAGCGCGTCGCGCACCGGGAAGGCGGCCGTCGCCGCCCAGCTGCCCTTGCGTACGGTCGTGTCCTTGTCCGGCACCGGCATCCGGTGGGTGCCCAGCGGCTCGCCGTCCAGCCAGGCCATCAGCAGGCCCTGGGTGCCGGTGCTGTAGGCGAGCGAGATCTCCTCCAGGCCGGTGGAGTCGGTGAAGGAGCCGCGGTACCAGACGTCGCCGTAGTGGAAGCCGTAGTCGTCCGCGAACAACACCGGCTGACCGCCGGGGACCGGCGTGGTGCTGAACGACGACCTCTTGTCGGCGGCCTTCCAGCCGGAGTCGTCGAAGCCGGGCCCGGCCTCCGGGTTCTCCCTCCGCATCCGCCACCCGCTCAGCCCGGGCAGCTTCACCTCGGGGGCGGCGGGCAGCAGGCCGGCGGTCATCAGGCTGCCGGACAGGGTGACCCGGGTGCGCAGGGTGCGGCCGTTCCACACCAGGGTGTCGATCCCGCGCGGCCCCCACACCTCCACGCTCGTCGTCTCGGTGACGTCACCCGTCAGATGCACCTCGGAGCCGCGCAGTTCCGCGTGGCGCAGCATCGCCGGGCCGTACACCAGCAGGGTCCCGGACGGGGTGTCGTACGGGAACAGGCGTACGGTGGTGGCGTCGTCGGTGAAGAGCAGCAGCAGCGGGGTCTCGGTCTCGCCCTTCTGCACCAGCACACGGGTCAGTCCGCCCTCGCCGAGCGGGACGTTCACATGCAGCTCGTCGCCGTCGATGACCCAGGCGGCCTCCGGGTCCAGCCGCATGACGCTCGGCTCGACCGGGCACTGCAGCACCAGTTCGGCCATCTCGTCGCGCGGCCCCGAGAACACGGCGATGTCCTGCCGCCCCGCCGTCACGCACATGACGGGCTGGGCGGTCGCGTACTTCAGCGTCCGCTCGCCCAGTTTCAGCCCGGTCGTGAACAGCCGGGCGTCCTTGCCGGGCACGGTGATCCGCAGCCGGCCGGCGTCGGTCGGCAGGTCGGTGGTGACCGCGTCCGTGCCGTCGTTGCGGGCGACGTAGACGTGCGCGCCGGTGTCGGGGTTGGTCAGGTGGTAGACCTTCAGGCCCGCGGCGTGCACATCCGCCGCCCGGTCCAGCTTGGCGAAGTCGGGCACACGCTGGAGGAGGTGCCCGAGCTGGTGCATCGGCGCCATCTTGCCGGTGACGTTGCGGCCCTCGTCGATGGCGGCGCCGTAGTCGTACGACGTGTAGACGACCGGCGCGGGCAGCCAGCCCCAGGAGGTCCCGCCGAAGGTCATGTACACGTTGTGCAGGGTGAGCCCGTTGGCGAGGTTGGTCAGGTAGAAGCGCCGCTCGTAGGCCGCGTCCCGGGTGCGCCGCGACTCGGCGTACCCCTTGCCGTCGAACCAGGCGCCGCCCCACGGGTCGAACCAGCCGCCGCCGAACTCGGGCACGAACCCGGGCGTGGACGGCGAGGCGCTGGCCCCGCCCTTCGGCCCGCCGGGCCCGAACGTCCCCCAGTCCGGCGGGGTCTTCGACGGCGACGGATACCCGTCGAAGCCGTACAGCCAGCCGCCCTTCTCACCGCCGGTGTCGAACGACCCGGGCACCCAGTAGCCGTTGCGTCCCTTGTCGTTGTGGAACAGCGGCACGTCGATGCCGTCCGCGCGCACCTTCTTGTACAGGTGGGACATGTACGCCCGGCCGGTGGCGTCGACGTGGGCGTCGTACTCGTTCTCGATCTGGTACAGCAGGACCGTGCCGGTGCCCTGGGTGAACAGGTGCCTGCGGACGATCCGGTTCACCTGGGTCAGCCACGCGTCGACGTGGCCCAGGTAGGTGGGGTCGTCGGTGCGGGCCCGGCCCTTGGTCGCCGTCAGCCAGCCGGGGAAGCCGCCGCCGTCGACCTCGGCGTTGATGTACGGGCCGGGCCGCAGGATGACGTACAGGCCCGTCTCGGCGGCCATGCGCAGGAACAGGTCCAGGTCCCGTACGCCGGTGAAGTCGTACGCCCCCGGGGCGGGGGAGTGGTAGTTCCAGGCCACGTAGACGCTCACGGCGTTGTACCCGTGAGCCCGCATCTTCTGCAGCACGTCCCGCCACAGGGAGGGGCTGGGCAGCCGGAAGGGATGCATCTCGCCGGACCACACGACCAGCCGTCTGCCGTCCACGAGCAGGGAGTACCGGTCGTAGCCGATGGTGTGCCGCTCGCCGTCGGCGCTCGGCGGGGCGGGCGCCGGGCCGGTCGGCACACTGTGCGCCGCGTATGCCGAAGGCGCCCCGGGGCCGCCGCTGCCGCCCAGGGCGAGCCCCAGCGCGGTCGAGCCGGCCAGGGCACTGAAAGTACGTCTGCTGAGCGCCAAGGTGGATCCTCCCGGGCGATCTTACGGGGCGCGGGTGCGGCCATTCTCCACGCGGCGACGCCCCACAATGGATCCATGAGGATCTCGGCACGGGCGGATTACGCGGTACGGGCGGTACTGGAGCTGGCCGTACGGCAGGGTAACGGCCCGGTGAAGGCGGAGGAAATCGCCGCCGCGCAGGGCATCCCGCACAAGTTCCTCGAAGGGATCCTGGGCGACCTGAGGCGTGGCGGGATCGTCGGCAGCCGGCGTGGCGGGGGCGGCGGCTACCGGCTGGCGCGGGACGCGGCGGCGATCACTGTGGCTGATGTCATCCGCGCGGTGGACGGCCCGATCGTGTCGGTACGGGGAGAGCGGCCGACGGGCCTGGCGTACACGGGAACGGCACAGCCGCTCCTGCCCCTGTGGATCGCCCTCCGCGCCAATGTGCGCCGCATCCTGGAGGGCGTCACCATCGCCGACCTCGCGACGGACGCGCTGCCGGAGCCGGTGCGGGCGCTGGCGGCGGAGCCGGGGGCATGGGAGAACCCGTGACGGCTCGGCGTAACGGGCCGGTGTGAACGGCCGGTTGTGAATGGCCGGAGTCGGCCCTCCCGGGGGTGAGCGGGGCTTCCTACGATGCGGAGCGCTCAGGCTCTCCACAGGTTCCACACAGACCCCCCACTCCACGACATGGGAGAAACCATGGCTGGTGGCCTCCTCCTGAGCGGCGCCGTCGCGGCGCTGCTCACCACCGCACTGCCCGCCCGTACGCCCGCCTCCGGCGTGTTCGACGACCCGCCCCCGGACAAGATCGTCATCGACGTGGCGACGGTGAACGGCTCCGGCTGTCCCGCGGGCACGGCCGCGGTCGCCGTCTCGCCGGACAACACCGCCTTCACGGTGACCTACAGCAGCTACCTGGCCCAGGCCGGCGGCAACTCCGACCCCACGGCCTTCCGCAAGAACTGCCAGCTCAACCTGGTGGTCCACGTGCCGCAGGGCTTCACCTACGCCGTGGCCAGCGCCGACTACCGCGGCTTCCTCTCGCTCCAGCCCGGCGCGACCGCCACCCAGAAGGCCTCGTACTACTTCCAGGGCTCCTCGCAGACCGTGCCCAGGACCCATCCGTTCAGCGGCTCCTACAACGACGACTGGCAGGCCACCGACAGCACGGACTGGGCCCAACTGGTCTGGGCGCCCTGCGGGGTGCTGCGCAACTTCAACATCAACACCGAGCTGAGAGTCAACGCCGGCACCACGTCCCCCGGCAAGGTCAGCTTCATGACGATGGACTCGACGGACGGGGACATCAGCACGGTGTACCACCTGGCGTGGAAGCAGTGCCCGAAGGGCTAGGTGTGCCCGCCACGCCGGTCACTCTGAGTGTGTGCCGGCTCCGGGCGGCTCCTGTCGGTAAGCAGTCACCCATCGGTTGACCTGCGGAAACGTTCGACCTGGAGCTTTGTGTGTCAGGGGCGCGCGAGGGCGCATGACCAGCATGCCGAATGCCTCGCGCGCCATCTGATTCCCTTACTCAATGTAAGCGCGCTCTGCTACTTCTGTGTACGCAGCGTGACGACAGCAGGTCGTCGCGCCTCTCCCGTGCCATGGAAGACGAGGTAGAGCCATGCCCCTCGACACAGTGACCGCAGCGGCGGCGGACCCGGAGTCGGAGCAGCAGCAGCGCGAGCAGCAGAGCCTCAGTACCGCGGCAGCGCGCAATCTCGCCACCACCACCAAGTCCGAACCCCAGATGCAGGGCATCAGCTCCCGCTGGGCGACCCGCATCCTGCCCTGGGTGAACGTGCCCGGCGCGACCTACCGGGTCAACCGCCGCCTCTCCTACACCGTCGGCGACGGCCGCGTGAGCTTCGTGAAGACCGGCTCCAAGGTCCAGGTGGTCCCCGCCGAACTGGGTGAACTGCCGCTGCTGCGCGGCTTCTCGGACAACGACGCGCTCGGAGCGCTGGCCGACAAGTTCGTACAGAAGGAGTTCACCCCCGGCCAGGTCATCGTCCAGGAGGGCCGCAAGGCCGACCAGGTGTACCTGATCGCGCACGGCAAGGTCGAGAAGATCGGCCAGGGCCCGTACGGCGACGAGTCCGTGCTCGGACTCATGGCCGACGGGGACTGCTTCGGCGGCCAGGTGCTCGCCGGGCAGGCCGGGAAGTGGGAGTTCACGGCCCGCGCCCTGACCGCCACCACGGTGCTCGCGCTGCCGATGACGGCGTACAAGGCGGTCGCCGACCGCCACGAGGCGCTGCGCCGGCACGTCCGGCACATCAGCTCCCACGGGCAGCGCAAGCTGAACCGGTCGGGTGAGGCGGAGATCGAACTCAGCTCGGGGCACATGGGCGAGGAGACGCTGGCACAGACCTTCGCCGACTACGAACTCGCCCCGCGCGAATACGAGTTGAGCGTGGCACAGACGGTGTTGCGGGTGCACAGCCGGGTCGCCGACCTCTACAACGAGCCGATGAACCAGACCCAGCAGCAGCTGCGGCTGACCATCGAGGCGCTGCGCGAGCGGCAGGAGCACGAGCTGATCAACAACGAGGAGTTCGGGCTGCTCAACAACGCCGACTTCGACCAGCGGATCTCCACCTACTCGGGCCCGCCGGCCCCGGACGACATGGACGAGCTGCTCAGCATGCGGCGCAAGACCCGCTGCTTCCTCGCCCACCCCAAGGCCATCGCCGCGTTCGGCCGCCAGTGCAACAAGCGCGGCCTCTACTTCGGCAGCGTCGAACTGAACGGCAACCACCTGCCCGCCTGGCGCGGAGTGCCGCTGCTGCCGTGCAGCAAGATCCCGATCACCGAGCAGGGCACGACGTCGGTCATCGCCATGCGCACCGGCGAGGACGACCAGGGCGTCATCGGCCTGTACCAGACCGGGATCCCGGACGAGGTGGAGCCCGGCCTGAACGTGCGCTTCATGGGCATCGACGAGAAGGCGATCATCTCCTACCTGGTCAGCACCTACTACTCGGCGGCCGTCCTGGTGCCCGACGCCCTCGGCATCCTGGAGAACGTCGAGATCGCCCGGACGAACGGAAGCTGACGCCGGTGTCGCTGCACCGGCTTCACGGCCAACGCGCGCTTCGGCTGCCACGTGGAGGGCAGCCTCCCCTACCTCCTCATCGCGGCCGACCGCATCTGACACCTGGGAGACGACATGAGAACAGAGTGCCCCTGGCACAAGGCCGTTGTCATCGGCGGCAGTTACGCGGGACTGGTGACCGCCCGCGTGCTGTCCGACTTCTTCAGCGAGGTCCTCCTCGTGGAACGGGACGCCGTCGACGAGGACACCGGCGTCCTGGCGCTGAAGGTCCTGGCGGTCAGTCGCCGGCGTGCCTGACGAGGGCGGATCACGCCGTGGAGGGCAGGGTGAGGATGGCGCCTTCTCCTCCGACGCATTGGGCACCGAGACCGCGGAGGCCGTCTCCCTGGTCGTCGCCGAACTGGCCGCCAACGCCGTGACCCACGGCCGTGTGCCCGGCGGGACTTCGAAGTGCGTCTGTCCCTCCTGGACGGCGGTATCCGAGTGGAGGTGACCGACACCCGGGCCGAGCGCCGTCCGCCCGCCCCCGGCCAGGTACCCGAGCCCCCGCCCCTCGCGGCTGCGGGACGCGGTCTGTTGCTGGTGGACGCTAGGGGCGAGGGGGCGTGGCCGTGTCGCCTGCGGTCGGTTCGGTTCTGGTGTAGAGGATCTCGCGGGCCTGTTCCGCGGCGCGCAGGAGGCTTTCGGAGACGAAGTCGAGGAAGCGGGCGACGTTCTCCAGGCGGGTGGCCGCGGGGGTGTCGGGGCCGAGGACGGTGACGCCCTCCCGTGCGGTTTCGACGAGTTGGTCGTTGGACCGGGCGCTGCGGATCATCGACTGGTACCAGAGGTCGTCGTCGACGATGTAGCGCTCGCGGCGGCGTTCGTCGCGCTCCCGGCGGACGAGGTCCATGTTCGCGAGGAACGTGATCGCTTTGGAGACGGATGCCGGGCTGACCCGGAGGCGCTGGGCGAGTTCGGAGGCGGTGAGGCTGCCCGCGTCGGTCATGTAGAGGCAGGCGAGCACTCGGGCCGTCATTCTGGGCAGGCCCGAGACCATGAAGACGGTGGTGAGCTTCTCCTGGAACTCGGTCACGGCCTCGGCGTCGCGTCCGTGGGGCTGGGGGAGTGCCTCCGGCCCCTGGGCGGCGGCGGGTCTGCGTCGGCGGGCGCGGCGTTCGGTGGCGCGGTGGGCCAGGTCGGCGCGGTAGGCGGTGGGGCCGCCGTTGCGCATCACCTCGCGCGTGACCGTCGAGGTCGGACGGTCGAGGCGGCGGGCGATCTCCGCGTAGGCGAGGCCGTCGGCCACCCCGAGTGCGATCTGCTGGCGCTCCTGCTGGGTGAGCCTGCCTCCCGGCATCGCGATCTCCTTGGTGGTCCTTCGTGGTGGTCCCTGATCCCTCGACTATAGCGTTAACTCCCTATTCATTGCAACGAGCGGACGTGTTCGTTGCGTTACCTTCCAGGTCCATTGCAACAGTTTAGTGACTGTGGCCTGCAGATATGCCAATTCTTCGCAACGAGCTTGTTGTGGGCTCATGGAAAGCAACGTAGCGTTTCCGATGTCAGAAACGAGAAGCGCAGGAGGAGAGCACCATGCAGAAGTTCGAGACACCCGCCCCGATCTCCGCCGTCCTGGACATACCCGCCGGACGCGTCCGGTTCATCGCCGCCGACCGCGCCGACACCACCGTCGAGGTGCTGCCCGCCACCCCCTCCAAGAGGCGCGACGTCCAGTCCGCCGAGCAGACGGAAGTCGCCTACGCCGACGGCGTCCTGGAGATCCGCACCGCCGAGCCCAGGAGCCAGGTCTTCGGCCCTTCCGGAGCCCTGGAGATCACCGTCAAGCTGCCCGCCGGCTCCCGCGTCGAGGCCAGGACCGGCAGCTGCGAGCTCCGCGGCGTCGGCCGCCTCGGCGACGTCGTCTTCGAAGGCGCGTACCGCCAGATCAAGGTCGACGAGGCCGCGAGCCTCCGCCTCACCGCGGTCGACGGCGACGTCGAGGTGGGCCGGCTGGGCGGCCCCGCGGAGATCAGCACCGCTCGGGGCGACATCCGGATCACCGAGGCCGTGCGCGGCACGGTCGTGCTCAGCACCCAGTCCGGCGACATCACGGTCGGTGCCGCCGCGGGCGTCTCGGCCACCCTGGACGCGGGCACCTCCTACGGCCGCGTCAGCAACGCCCTCAAGAACGACGGCACCGCCGAACTCGAGATCCGCGCCACCACCTCGCACGGCGACATCACCGCCCGCGGCCTCTGAACGGGCAGAAGCCAGGCCGTTCTCCGGGATCTTCCCGGAGAACCTACGCCGACCGCATCTCCTTCACGGCCGCGTACGACGACGGCGATCAGGCCCCCGCCGCGTTCGGCCAGCTCTGCGCATTGGGCCACCCCGTGGCCGGCGCGGGGGTCAGGCCCGTCGCGGGGGCCGTCATCCCCCGCACCTGGGCCGCGGTGAGCCCACCCCGAGCGGGCACCCCGGGCGGCGTGGGCGCGACAGAGGCAGCCGGCGCAGGCACCGGTGTCGGCTGAGGCGCCGCAGGCATGGGCTGGGCCGGAGCTGCCATCGGCTGAGGCACCGCGGGCAGGGGTGCAGGCACCGGTGCCGGCTGAGGTACTGCGGGCAGGGGCTGGGGCGCCGCCGGCATGGGTTGGGGCGCCGCCGGCATCGGCATCCCGCCGGGCTGCGCGGCGGCGGGGAGCGGCATGCCGGTGCCGGCGGCCGGGGCGGGGCCGGAAGCGGCGGCGGCCTGCGCCAGCGCCGGCATTCCGCGCCCGTTGGTCTCGCTCATCAGCCGGTCCACCGCCGCCGTACCCGAGCTGTAGCTGGTCCCGGTGCCCAGCTCGGGTACGGCGGCTCCCCTCCTGGACCCGTAGAGCACCTGCTCCAGGCCGGACACCAGGCGACGCACGTCGACCTGGGGGCGCACCACGAGTCTCAGGAAGCGGCTGGACGAACCGATCTTGTTGCCGCACTCGCGGACCAGGATCCGGTGCTCGGTGAGCATCCGGTCCCGGACCACCGTGCCCTCGGCTCCGACGGGCAGCCGTACGAAGATGAAGTTCCCTTGGGAGGGGTACACCGTCAGCCCCGGCAGTGCGGAGAGGTGACTGGCCATCTCCAGGCGGTCCCTGCGTACCTGCTGAAGGCTCTGCGCGTACTCGGCGCCGTGCTCCTTCAGCATGAACACCACGTGCTCGGCGAAGGAGTTGAGGTTCCACTTCGGGAGCATCCCCCGCACCTTCCCGGCGAGCGCCGGGTTGGCGACCAGGTAGCCGAAGCGTATGCCGTGCAGGCCGAAGTTCTTGCCGAGGCTGCGCAGCACGATCACGTTGGGGCGGAGCATGGCCTCCTGGACGACGCTGGGCTCGGCCTCCGCGTCGGCGAACTCCAGGAAGGACTCGTCGACCACGATCAGGTCCAGGTCCGCCATCGCGTCCATGAACTGCACCACCGACTGCTTGCGCACATAGCCGCCGTCGGGGTTGTTGGGGTTGCAGATCACCGCCACCCGGGTCCTGCGGGCCCGGATGAACTCGGCGTACTGCGCCAGGTCCAGCGCGAACCCGCTCGCCTCCTGGAGCGGGAACATGTCGACCCGTTTGCCGGTCTCCATCGGCTGGTCGGTCCAGCGGCCGAAGGTGGGCACCGGGACGGCGAGGGACTCGCGCACCAGCAGGTGGTCGATCCAGGTGATCAGTTCCGTGGAGCCGTTGCCCATGGCCACGCACTGCGGCGGCAGCTGGAGCAGGGAGCACAGCTCGCCGGTGATGGTGTCGGCGCCGCTCGGGTAGTACGTGATGATCTCGCGCAACCGGGCCGACAGTTCGTCGTACATGGCCGGAGTCGGGAAGTACGGGTTGCACGGGATGCAGAAGTCCACCGGGCCGGTCCCGTCGCCCTCGCGCGTCAGCGCCGCCATCGAGGGGCTGTGCGCGGTGCCGCCGCTGAACAACGAGGTGACGTTGCCGGCCAAGGGATCCTCCGTTCTGGGTGGCCCGTGCGGGGGAGCACGGGCCGCCCTTCAGTACGGAGGCGGGGGTGGTGCCGTTCAACTCATGCGCTGAACCGGTGGATTGTCGTCGTCCGGTACGCCCGGCCGGGCCGCAGCACGGTGGAGGGGAACGACGGCTCGTTCGGCGAGTCCGGGAAGTGCTGGGTCTCCAGGCACAGTCCGTCGCCCTGCCGGTAGGTGTGCCCGGACGGGCCGACGAGGGTGCCGTCGAGGAAGTTGCCGGAGTAGAACTGCACACCCGGCTGGTCGGTGAAGATCTTCAGGGTGCGGCCGGACCCGGGGTCGCGCAGTGTCGCCACGTGTTCCGGTCGCGCGGTCACCCCCTTGTCGAGCACGAAGTTGTGGTCGTAGCCCTTGGCGGTGACCAGCTGCGGGTGGCCGGTGCGGATGTCCCGGCCGATCGGCTTGGAGTGGGTGAAGTCGAAGGGGCCGCCCTTGACCTCGGCCAGCTCGCCGGTGGGTATCAGACCCGTGTCGGTGGGGGTGAACCGGCTCGCGGCCAGCCAGAGTTCGTGGTCGTGGATGCTGCCGCTGCCCTCGCCCGCGAGGTTGTAGTACGTGTGGTTGGTGAGGTTGACGATCGTCGGCTTGTCGGTGGTCGCCGCGTAGTCGATCCGCCAGTCGCCGTGCCGGTCCAGCGTGAAGGTGACCTTCGTCTTCAGTGTGCCGGGGTAGCCCATCTCGCCGTCGACGCTCGTGTAGTACAGGTGCAGGCCGACGTCGGAGCCGGAGGTGAAGGGCTCGATGTCCCACACCTTGGTGTTGAAGCCCTGCTTGCCGCCGTGCAGGCTGTTCGCGCCGTCGTTGACGGACAGCTGGTACTTCCGGCCGTCCAGGGTGAACCGGCCCTTGGCGATGCGGTTGCCGTAGCGGCCGATGGTGGCGCCGAAGAAGGTGGTCCCGGCGACGTACGCGGCGAGGTTGTCGTAGCCGAGCGAGACGTTCGAGTACCGGCCGTGCCGGTCGGGGATCTCCAGGGACTGGACGATGCCGCCGTAGGAGAGGACCTTCAGCCGGGTGCCGCCGTTCTCCAGCGACCAGCGGTGGACCTTGGTGCCGTCGGCCAGCGTGCCGAAGAGTTCCTTCACCGGCCTACGGCCCGCGGACGCGGCCTGGGCCGTGCCCGAGCCCAGGGTGGTGGCGGCGATGCCCGCCGCGGCTGCTCCAGCGATGACCGTGCGTCTGTTCAGTTCCATGTGCGGCTCCTGCGCGAAGGAGGGCCCCGCCTCGGGCGGCGGGGCCCGATCTGACTTACGAACCGGACTTGCGCTTGTTCCACACGTCGAACCCGACCGCCACCAGCAGGGCCAGGCCCTTGATGACCTGCTGCCAGTCGGTGCCGACGCTGAGGAGGTTCATGCCGTTGTTCAGCACGCCGAGGACGAGACCGCCGATGATGGCGCCGAGGACGGTGCCGACACCGCCGCTCATGGACGCGCCGCCGATGAACGACGAGGCGATCGCCTCCAGCTCGAAGTTGACGCCCGCCTTCGGCGAGGCCGCGTTCAGCCGGGCGGCGACCACCAGACCGGCCAGGGCCGCGAGCACGCCCATGTTCAGGAAGACGTAGAAGGTGACCTTCTTGTCCTTCACACCGGACAGCTTGGCCGCCGGCAGGTTGCCGCCGATCGCGTAGATGTGCCGGCCGAAGACCGCGTTGCGCATGACGTAGCCGTAGCCGACGACCAGCACACCGAGGATGATCAGCACGATCGGGGCACCCTTGTAGCTGGCGAGCAGCAGGGTGAGGACGAGGATCGCCGCCACCAGTGCCGTCAGCTTGAGCAGGAAGAGGCGGGTGGGGACCACGTCCAGGGAGAACTCCTGCTGGCGGCGGCGGTCGCGGAACTCCTGCCGGACCACGGCCGCGATCAGGACGAGCCCGAGCAGCAGGGTGAGGTTGTGGTAGTCGGTGTTCGGGCCGGCCTCGGGCAGGAAGCCGTTGCCGATCTTCTGCAGGCCGTCGGGGAAGGGGCCGAGGGTCTGGCCCTTCAGGAGGATCTCCGTCAGGCCGCGGAAGAGCAGCATGCCGGCGAGCGTGACGATGAACGACGGTATGCCGAGACAGGCGATCAGGAAGCCCTGGACCGAGCCGGCCGCCGCGCCCACCAGCAGGCACAGCACCAGCGCGATCGGCCAGGAGAGTCCGTGTTGCACGGTCAGGACGGCCGCGAAGGCGCCCACGAACGCCGTCAGCGAGCCGACCGACAGGTCGATGTGCCCGGCGATGATCACCAGCATCATGCCGATCGCGAGGATCAGGATGTAGCTGTTCTGCAGCACCAGGTTGGAGACGTTGCGCGGCAGCAGCAGATCGCCGCCGGTCCAGATCTGGAAGAGGACGACGATCAGGCCCAGCGCGATCAGCATGCCGTACTGGCGCATGTTGCGGCGCAGACCGCCGAGCACCAGCTGCACCAGGCCGGCGCCGTCGCCCGGTCCGCCCTTGCCCGGCGGTGCCGCCGCCGGGACCCTGTCGGTGACGTCCGTGCTCATCGCGTTACCTCTTTGTCCTTCGTCATATGGCGCATCAGCACTTCCTGCGTGGCCTCGGCCCGCGGGACCTCACCCGTCAGCCGCCCGGCGGCCATGGTGTAGATGCGGTCGCACATGCCGAGCAGCTCGGGCAGTTCGGAGGAGATGAAGACGACCGCCCTGCCCTGGGCGGCCAGCTGGTCGATGACCGTGTAGATCTCGTACTTGGCGCCCACGTCGATACCGCGCGTGGGCTCGTCCAGGATCAGCACGTCCGGACCCGCGAAGATCCACTTGCTGAGGACGACCTTCTGCTGGTTGCCGCCGGACAGCTTGCCCACCGGCTCGAACACGGTCGGCGCCTTGATGTTCATGGACGTGCGGAAGCCCTCGGCGACCTGCCGCTCCTCGTGCTCGTCCACCACACCCCGCTCGGCGACCTTGTCCAGCGCGGTCAGCGAGATGTTGCGGTTGATGGTGTCGATGAGGTTCAGGCCGTAGCGCTTGCGGTCCTCGGTGACGTACGCGATGCCGTGCCGGACCGCCTCCGCGACGGTCTTGGTACGGATCTCCGTGCCGTCCTTGAGTACCGTGCCGCCCGCGTACCGGCCGTACGCCCGCCCGAAGACGCTCATCGCCAGTTCGGTGCGGCCGGCGCCCATCAGGCCCGCGATGCCGACGATCTCACCGCGCCGCACACTGATCGACACGTCGTCGACGACCTTGCGCTGCTGGTCGACCGGGTGGAACACGGTCCAGCCGCGGATCTCCAGCGCCGGTGCCGCGCCCTCCTCGGGCTGGTGCGGGGTGCGCTCGGGGAAGCGGTGGTCGAGGTCGCGGCCGACCATGCCGGCGATGATCCGCTCCTCGGTGGTCTCCGGCGCCTTCACATCGAGGGTCTCGATGGACCGGCCGTCCCGGATGATCGTCACCGCGTCGGCGACCCTGCGGATCTCGCCCAGTTTGTGGGAGATGATGATCGAGGTGATGCCCTGGTTCTTCAGCTCCAGGATGAGATCGAGGAGTTTGCCGCTGTCCTCGTCGTTCAGGGCCGCCGTCGGCTCGTCGAGGATCAGCAGCTTCACCTTCTTCGACAGCGCCTTGGCGATCTCCACCAGCTGCTGCTTGCCGACGCCGATGTCGGCGACGCGGGTCTCCGGGTGCTCGTGCAGACCGACCCGGCGCAGCAGCTCGGTGGCGTGGCGCAGGGTCTCGCGCCAGTTGATCAGGCCGCCGCGGGCGTGTTCGTTGCCGAGGAAGAGGTTCTCCGCGAGGGACAGTTGCGGCACCAGCGCCAGTTCCTGGTGGATGATGACGATGCCGCGCTGCTCGCTCGCCCGGATGTCCTTGAAGGCGCAGACCTCCCCCTCGAAGAGGATGTCGCCCTCGTAACTGCCGTGCGGGTGGACGCCGGAGAGCACCCTCATGAGGGTGGACTTGCCGGCGCCGTTCTCCCCGCAGACGGCGTGGACCTCGCCCCGCCGGACGGTCAGGGTGACGTCCGACAGCGCCTTGACACCGGGAAAGGTCTTGACGATCGAGCGCATTTCCAGGACGGGTCCCGCCATGGTCGTGCCTTCCAATCCGTAGGGAGTCAGGGCGGGTTACTTCAGCTCGGACTCGGTGTAGTAGCCGCCGTCGACCAGGACCTGCCTGTAGTTGGACTTGTCGACGCTGACCGGCTGGAGCAGGTAGGCCGGGACGACCTTGGTCCCGTTGTCGTAGGTCCTGGTGTCGTTGACCTGCGGTTTCTTGCCCTTCAGGGAGTCGTCGACCATCGTCGCGGCGACCTCGGCGAGTTTGCGCAGGTCCTTGTAGACGGTCTGCCTCTGCTCACCGGCGATGATCGACTTCACCGAGGCGATCTCGGCGTCCTGGCCGGTGATGACCGGCAGCGGCTTGCTGCCCGAGCCGTAGCCGTCCGACTTCAGGGCGGACAGGACTCCGATGGAGATGCCGTCGTAGGGCGAGAGCACCGCGTCGACCCGGTCGCTCCTGTAGGAGCCGGTGAGGATGTCCTCCATGCGCTTCTGCGCGGTGGCGCCGTCCCAGCGCAGGGTGGTGACCTGGGTGAGCTTGGTCTGCCCGGACCTGACCACCAGCTGCTTCCTGTCGATGTACGGCTGCAGCACGCTCATCGCGCCACCGAAGAAGTACCTGGTGTTGTTGTCGTCGTTGGAGCCGGCGAACAGCTCGATGTTGAACGGGCCCTTCCTGCCCTTGCCCAGCCCGAGCTGGTCCACGATGTACCGGCCCTGCAGCCTGCCGACCTTCTCGTTGTCGAACGAGGCGTAGTAGTCGACGTTCTTGGTGCCGAGGATCAGCCGGTCGTAGGAGATGACCGGGATGTGCGCGTCCGCGGCCTCCTGGAGCACGTTCTTCAGCGACTTGTTGTCGATCGCCGCGACGATCAGGCCCTTCACGCCCTGCGTGATGAGGTTCTCGATCTGCGAGACCTGGGTTTCCGGGTCGTCCTCGCCGTAGACGAGCTTGGCCTTGTAGCCCTTGGCCTCCAGGTCCTTGACGACGTTCTTGCCGTCGGAGATCCAGCGCTCGGAGGACTTGGTGGGCATGGCGATGCCGATGGTGGCGCCCTTGACGTCGCCCGTCCTCTCCTTGCTGCCGCCCTCGCCGCTCTGGCCGCAGGCGGTCAGGGTGAGGGCGAGCGAGGCGGCTGCGGCTGTCGCGGCGAGTGCGGCTCTGCGGTTGCGCATGGTGGTCCGTCCTTGTTCTTCTCGTCGTTGAGAGGGGTCACGCGGTGATGGCGAAGCGGTTGAGCGGGCCGGGCAGCCGGGAGCCGAGCGGCGCCATGCCGCCGTCCGCGCCGTGCCGGGCGAGCAGGTCCAGGGCGAGCCGGCCGCGCCGCACCCGCTCCCGGGCGGTGTCCAGGGTCACGTCCCGCAGATGGGTGCCCCACGGGTAGATGCCGGGCGCCCTGGACAGGCCGAACTTCAGGTAGAGCGGGGCGCCGCGCCGGATCAGCTCGGCGACCTCGTACATCCGCACATAGCCGCCCAGGTCGTCGGGGGCCTCGATGTACATGTCCATCGGGGCGCCGGACACCCGGCGGATCTCGGTGAGGTGGTCCAGCGTCAGATCGCTGGGCACGTTGACGGAGTCGGCGCCGAGCCGCTCGTAGACGGCGTACGAGGCCGGGTTGACGGGGCCGATGAGCGCCGAGACCTTCAGCGTGGTGTCGGCCGGGATGATGCCGTTCTCCCGGGCCCGGTGCAGGGTCCACAGCACGCCCTCGTCGGCGACCAGCAGACACTTGACGCCCAACTCCGCCGCCCGTACGGCGTCTTCGACGCATCCGGCGACGGCGTCGTGGCCCCGTGCGCGCGGTCCGGCCCCCCGCGAGTCGGACCGTACGGAGCCGCCGATGTCCCACGTGCCGCGCGGGCCGGTGAACAGGCAGAGTTCGATGTCGCGTGCGGCGGTGGCCTCGACCATCTCGGTGATCTCGGCGTCGGTGAGCATCCACACGCCGCTGCCCTGGCTGATCCGGTGGATCGGCACGTCGAGGCGCGAGGCCTCCTTGAGGACGACCGCCAGCGCTTCGGGACCCTCGCACGAGGGGACCTCGGTGCGCCAGCGACCGCCGCCCGGGAAGCTGTGGGCGGAGGCGTCGGCGGGGTCGAGGGCGGGCGCGTCCAGGCCGAGGGTGGCGAGCACCTGCTCGCCGGGCCTGCGGGCTGCCGGAGCGGAAGCGTCGGTCACAAGCTGTCCTTAGGGTCCAGTGTCCTGCATGTTCGAAATCTCGGACGAGGTTCGCAGGTGTGGGCGGGGAGCGGCCCGGGCGGCTCCGCGAAAAAACGAGGTGGTACGCCGGTCGGGGCGCCGTCAGGTCACGCCCTGGCCGGCGTACGTCTCTAGGGGCGGAGCAGGACCTTGCCCACCTTCGGATCACCGGCCCCGACCAGCTCGATCGCCTGCGGGAAGTCGGTCAGCGGCAGCTCGTGCGTGACCAGCGGCAGCGGGTCCAGCAGCCCGGCGCCGAACACCCGCACGGCGTGCGCCCAGGCGTCCGGCGGCGCCCCGAAGACGCTGAGCACCTCCAGCTGCCGTACGACCAGGTCGGTCGGGTCGAGCCCGTCCGCGCCCGGCGCCGGGATCCCGGTCAGCACCAGCCGTCCACCGCGCCGGAGCAGCGAGGCGGCGGTCCGCGCGGCGGACGCGGACCCGGCGGTCTCGATCACCACGTCGACGTCGTCGGGCAGCTCCTGGTCCTTCAGCCGGAAGTCGGTGGCCCCGAACCGCCGGGACAGTGCCTCCCGGTCGTCGCGTGTGCCCACCACCAGCAGCTCGGCCGGGGAGACCGCCTTCAGGAACTGCACGGCGAACATTCCGAGCGTGCCCGTGCCGACCACCGCGACGCGCTCGCCCGGCCGGGCGCCCGCCCTGAGCGCGGCGGCCGCGATGCAGGCGGCCGGCTCCAGCAGGGCGGCGGCGGTGAGGTCGGCGTGGTCCGGCAGGGCGTGCAGCAGCCGGGCCGGCAGGGTGAGCGTGCCGGCCATGGCACCCGGCTGGGTGAACCCGGTCTCCTCGTACCCGGCCGTGCACAGCGTGGTCTCGCCCGCGTGACAGCGGTCGCACACCTGGCAGTTGCGGAAGCCCTCCCCGACGACCTTGCGGCCGACGAGGGACGCGGGGACGCCCGGCCCCACCTTCGAGACCGTCCCCGACCACTCGTGCCCGGGGGTGAGCGGATACCGCACGTACCCCTCGGGCCGGTTGCCCTGGTACACCTCGCGGTCACTGCCGCAGATGCCCACCGCGTGCACGGCCACGAGCGCCTCACCGGGACCGGGGTCACGAGGAGTGTGGCCCTCGACCCGGTGGGCGCCCGGCGCCTCGACGACGACCTGGGAATCCCGTGAACTCACTTCGTACCCTTCGGCTTGCGCTGCTCCCAGCCCTCGGCCCACAGGTCGAACCGGGCCTGCTGCTGCGGGAACTCGGCGGCGGCGTCGACGTCCAGCTCGACGCCGAGGCCCGGCGCGTTTGACAGGTGGAAGTACCCGTCCACGACCTGCGGCGCCCCTTTGACCACCTTCTTGATCTCCGCGTCCGCGAAGTCGTTGAAGTGCTCAAGGACCTTGAAGTTCGGCGAGGTGAAGCCGACTTGGAGGCTCGCGGCGGTGAGGACGGACCCACCCACGTTGTGCGGGGCGACCAGCATGTAGTGCGTCTCGGCGGTCGCCGCGAGCTTGCGGGTCTCCCAGATGCCGCCGATGTGGCCGACGTCGGGCTGGAGGATGTCCGCAGCCTGGCTGTCGAACAGCTCGCGGAACTCGATCCGGTCGTGGATCCGCTCCCCGGTGGCGACCGGGATGTCCACCTTGGCCGCGACCTTCTCCAGCGCCTTCAGGTTCTCCGGCGGGACCGGCTCCTCCAGCCAGGCCGGCTCGAAGGGGGCCATCTCCTTGGCCAGCCGGACGGCGGTCGCGGGGGAGAAGCGGCCGTGCATCTCCAGCATCAGTTCGGCGTCCGGGCCGATGGCGTCCCGTACGGCCTCGATGAGCGAGACGGCGTACAGGGTCTGCTCGTGGTCCAGCTCGAAGTGCCCGGTGCCGAACGGATCGATCTTCAGCGCCCTGTACCCGCGCTCCATCACCCCCTGGGCGGCCTTGTGATACGCCTCCGGCGTTCGCTCGGTCGTGTACCACCCGTTGGCGTACGCCTTGACCCTGTCGGTCACCTTGCCGCCGAGCAGCTGCCACACCGGCACGCCCAGCGCCTTGCCCTTGATGTCCCAGCAGGCCATCTCGACGACCGCGATGCCGGACATGACGATCTCACCCGCACGGCCGTAGTCGCTGTACTTCATCCGGCGGACGAGGTCCTCGACCGCGAACGGATCCGAGCCGAGAACGTGATTGGCCTCGGCCTCCCGCAAGTAGCCGATCAGCGCGTCGGTGTGACCGAGCATCCGGGTCTCGCCGACTCCCGTGATCCCCTCGTCGGTGTGCACCCGGACGTAGGTCAGGTTGCGCCACGGCGTGCCGACCACGTGCGTGCTGATTCCGGTGATGCGCACGTCAGTTGCCCCTCAGCTGTTCGAGATTTCGTCACACGTTCGAAATGCTGGCGTGACAGTAAGGACGGGGCGGTCGGGGTGTCAATGGGGCGACCGGGTAACGGTTTCGGCAAGCCTTTCGAGAATTATTTCGCTTTCTACGAAACATTCACAGAGGTGCCTAGGAACGTGACCCATGAGGAATCTAGTCTTCCGGCGTCATGGACTACTGTCACCCGTGCCAACGGCACCTCAACGGCGCCCTGGCCTGCCCCGGGTGCGGAGCACCGGCACGCCCCGCCGCGGAAGCGACGGTCGCGTACGCCCACGCGGGCACGGGTGAGGCACCGGGGTACGGCGGTCACGTCCCCGCCCAGGGCGCGTACCCCTCCCCCGAGGGACACGACGCACGCATCCCTTCCCAGAGGCACGCCCCTCTGGAGTACGACCCTCAGGGCTACGAGGCCCAGGAGTACGAGGCCCAGGAGTACGAGTCTCAGGGCTACGAGGCCCAGGGGTACGAGTCTCAGGACTATGACGCCCAGGGGTACGACGCTCACGGGTACGGCGATCCCCGGCAGTACGAGCCGGCGGACACGGAGGAGCCGGAGCCGCACGACGACTCGGACCGCGCGGCCGATCCTCAGGACGACTCCGAGCCCGGTGGCCGGGCCGCCCGGCGCAAGGCCCGGGGCGGCGCCACCGTGAGCCCCGCCGACGCCGACGCCAGCCGCCGTGACCGCAAGGCCGCGGCACACCGCCGACGCCGCCGCCGCGCCCTGCTGGTCACCGCGGGCTTCGTGCTGGCCGCGGGCGGCCTCAGCCTCGCCGAACTCGGCACGGACGCTCCCTTCTCGCCCTTCTCCAGCGGGCGGCCGGGCCCGGCCTCGGACACCGCGGCCGACGGCGGCACGTCCTCCGCCTCGCCCGGCGCCACCGCCGACCCGGCCGCCCGCACCTCCGGCGCGCGGCCCGGCGCGGCCGGCTCCGCCTCACCGGACGCCTCGGCCTCCGCGTCCGCCGCCAAGTCCCCGAAGGGCAAGGACTCCACGTCGCCCGACGCCAAGAACACCGGCACGGTGCGGCCGACCGCCGCGACGGGCTCCGGCGCGACGCACAAGGCCCCGGCGCCCCCGGCCGCGACCGGACCGGCCCCCGCTCCGTCCAGGCCCCCGACGACGTCCGCCCCGTCCCCGACGCCCGCGCCCACCAAGACCTGCACCCGTTTCCTGTGGTGGTGCACCTGATCCCGAGCGCGCGAGTGCGCACCACCCCGCGCCATCCGCCATCCGGGGCATCGGTGACATCCCCAGCCGCTCACGACGGTTGAGTCGAACAGGTACATCGCGCCGTACCGGTCTGGGGAACGTCCCGAGCGCGAACGGGCGTTGTGCGGAGAGGGAGCAGCGAGCAGCGGCTCAGTCGAGGAGAGCGATGACGCAGCAGATCACCGTCCAGGGCACGGTCGCCGAGGGTTTCGAGACGGTGCGTGAGGAGTTCGCCGCCTTCGTCGCGGGCGAACGGGGCGACTACGAGGGCCAGTTGTGCGCGTATGTGCACGGGCGGCGGGTCGTCGACCTGTGGGCGGGCGCGGAGGCGAACTCGCTGTACGGCGTGTTCTCCTCCACCAAGGGCGCGGCGCACCTGGTGGTCGCGCTGCTGGTGCAGGACGGCACGCTGGAGCTGGACCGCAAAGTGACCTACTACTGGCCGGAGTTCGGCGCCGAGGGCAAGGGTGCGGTGACCCTCCGGGACGTGCTGGCGCACCGGGCCGGCCTGGTCGGCATCGACGCCGGGTTCTCCGCCGGGGAGCTGGCCGACGACCGGGCGATGGCCGAACGGCTCGCCGACCAGAAGCCGTTCTGGCGCCCGGGGACGGCCTTCGGCTACCACGCGCTGGTGATCGGCGCGCTCACCGGAGAGGTGGTCCGCCGGGCCACGGGCCGCACCCTCCAGGAGGTGTACGAGGAGCGGGTGCGCGCCCCGTACGGCACGGACTTCTTCCTGGGCCTGCCCGAGTCCGAGGAGCCCCGCTTCCGCTCGGTCCAGCCGATGCTGCCGACCCCCGAACAGCAGGTCCTGCTGGACGCCCAGCCGACCGGCCCGCACACCCTGACCTCGATCGCCTTC
Organism: Streptomyces sp. NPDC037288; assembly: GCF_055603265.1. Taxonomy (NCBI): domain Bacteria; kingdom Bacillati; phylum Actinomycetota; class Actinomycetes; order Kitasatosporales; family Streptomycetaceae; genus Streptomyces; species Streptomyces sp. NPDC037288. Next base: position 151,101 of record NZ_JBVJVY010000001.1, on the reverse strand, counting down.
AACGCTCACGTCCCGGAGCCGGGCACCCTGGCGGACTACGCCAACTCCCGCCTCGTACGGGCCAAGGGGCCGGCGTCGGCGGGCGGCGTCGCCTCCGCGCGGGGGCTCGCGAAGATGTACGCGGCGGCGATCAGCGAACTGGACGACCGGCCACCGCTGCTCAAGCCCGACACGGTCGCCGAGGTGGGCCAGATCCACTCCGTCGGCTACGACCTGGTGGCCCGCGCCCACAAGTCGTACGGCCTCGGCTTCCAGGCGACCGCCGACACATGGCACCCCGTCCTGGGCTCCGGCGCCTTCGGCCACAGCGGCGCAGGCGGCAGTCAGGCCTTCGCCGACCCGCGCGGCGGAATCGCCTACGGCTACACCCGCCGACGGATGGCGTTTCCGGGCGGAGCGGCACCGGAGAACGACGGGTTGGTACGCGCGGTACACCGGGCGGCGTTGAAGAGCGTCTGACGGTCGCTACTCGAAAAGGGGCAGCGGTCCGACCCTGAGGGCGCGGGGAACTGTGCGACCAGCCACAACGGACCGGCAGCCGGAAACGCACCGCACCCGGCAGACGCTCCCCGCCGAAGAAGAGACCGCACCCCACGTCCAAGGGTGCGGTCTCCGCAGTACGCAACGACGATCGTCAGACCAGCGTCACGGTGATGTTCCCCCGCGTCGCCTTCGAGTAGGGGCACACCTGGTGCGCCTTCTCGACCAGGTCCCGCGCCACCTCGGCGGAGACGTTCGGAATGCTCGCCGAGATCTCCACGATGATCCCGAACCCGTCGTCGTTCTTGCCGATCCCGACCTTGGCGGTGACGGTCGACCCGGAGACGTCGGCCCCCTCCTGCCGGGCGACGACTCCCAGCGCCCCCTGGAAGCACGCGCTGTAACCGGCGGCGAACAGCTGCTCCGGGTTGGTCCCGGATCCGCTGCCGCCCATCTCCTTCGGCGGGTTGACGACGACGTCGAGTCGGCCGTCATCCGTGGCGACCCGGCCGTCACGGCCGTTCTCGGCGGTGGCGACGGCGGTGTACAGGACGTCGGACTGCGTGATGGGCATGCGGTTGTCTTCCTCCTCGGTCCGCCGCGACTCGCGCCCACGATCGACGACGGATTTCGGAATGAAGTTACCGCATGCCGGAAAGCTCAGGCCAGGCCTCAGAGCTTGACGATCATCTTCCCGATGTTGTCGCCGCGCAGGACGCCCAGGAACGCCTCGACGTTGTTCTCGATGCCGTCGACGACCGTCTCGCGGTACTTGAGCTGCCCCGAGGCGACCCACGGCCCGACCTCGCGAACGAACTGCTGCTGCAGGTCGTAGTGGTCACCGACCAGGAAGCCCTCGATACGGCCCCGGGTCTGGATGAGGCGGGCGAGGTTCCTCGGCCCCGGCGCCGGCTCGGTGTTGTTGTAGACGGAGATCATGCCGCAGACCGCGATCCGGCCGCCCTGGTTCAGAGAACCGATCGCCGCCTCCAGGTGGTCCCCGCCGACGTTGTCGAAGTACACGTCGATGCCGTCGGGCGCGGCCTCGCGCAGCTGGTCGGCGACCGGGCCGCTCTTGTAGTTGAACGCCGCGTCGAAGCCGTACTCCTCGACCAGCAGCTTGACCTTCTCGTCGGACCCGGCCGAGCCGATGACCCGCGAGGCGCCCATGAGCTTGGCGAGCTGGCCCACCTGGCTGCCGACGGCGCCCGCCGCGCCGGAGACGAAGACGACGTCGCCTTCCTTGAAGGAGGCGGTGCGCAGCAGGCCGGCGTAGGCGGTCAGGCCGGTCATGCCGAGGACGCCGAGGTACGTCGAGAGGGGCGCGGCCTCGGGGTCGACCTTCACCGCGTTCCCGGCGTCCACGACCGCGTACTCGCGCCAGCCGAAGAAGTGCAGGACGTGGTCGCCGGCCTCGATGCCCTCGGCGTGGGAGGTGATCACCTCGCCGACCGCCCCGCCCTGCATGACCTTGCCCAGCTCGAAGGGGGCGACGTACGACTTGGCCGCCGACATCCGGCCCCGCATGTACGGGTCCACGGAGAGGAACTTGTTCCGTACCAGTACCTGGCCCTCGCCCGGGACCGGGACCGGGGTCTCGACGAGCGCGAAGTCGTCGGGCTTCGGCCAGCCGACGGGACGGCTGAGCAGGTGCCACTCGCGGTTGATCATCACAGCGCCTTTCCGGATTACTTCAGTACCTGAAACAACCATGCGCTTCAATATTTCAGAATGTCAAGTAAGCGGGTATTCTGGCGGGTATGGCCACACCACCGAAGACCCACCGCCCCGACGCCCTGACGATGGAGGTCGTCGAACTCATCGGGGACGTCGTGGCCCGCTTCTACGCGGACTACGAGGAGGCGGCGGGCGAGCACGCCCTGACCGGACCGCAGGCCCGGCTCCTCAGTCTGCTGTCGGTGGAGCCGCTGCCGATGCGGAAGCTGGCGCACAAGCTGAAGTGCGAGCCGTCGAACGTCACGGGCATAGTGGACCGCCTGGAGTCCCGTGGCCTGGTGGAGCGCCGCCCCGACCCGGCCGACCGCCGGGTGAAGGTGGCCGCCGCCACCGATGACGGCCTGCGCGTCGCCCGCGACCTGCGCGAAGGCCTCCACTTCGCCCGCGAACCCCTCGCCGGCCTCTCCGTGGACGAACGCCGCTCCCTGCGCGACCTGCTGCGCCGCATGCTGGCCGGCTGAGAGTCGGTAGAGTTCCCGCCATGCGCGATCTTGGGGCGGGGTTCGGTCATCTGCTGAAGGGGCAGCGCTGGATGGCCCGGCACGGCCGCCAGTACGGCTTCGGGCTGTTGCCCGGACTGGTCACCCTGGTCCTCTACACGGCCGCGCTGGTCGCGCTCGCCGTGTGGGGCGAGGACGCGGTCGCCTGGGCGACCCCGTTCGCGGACGGCTGGTCCAGCCCCTGGCAGGGCCTGTTCCGCGGCTTTCTGACGGCCGTCGTGTTCGCCCTCGGCCTGCTGCTGGCCGTGCTGACGTTCACCGCCGTCACCCTGCTGATCGGCCAGCCCTTCTACGAGAACCTGTCGGAGAGGGTCGACGCCGACGTCTCGCCCGACGGCACCGCCCCGCGGTCGGACCTGCCGCTCTGGCGCGAACTGTGGATCTCCGCCCGCGACAGCCTGCGCGTCCTGGTGCGGGCCGCGCTGTGGGGCGTGCTGCTCTTCGCCCTCGGCTTCCTGCCGTTCGTCGGACAGACCGCCGTCCCCGTGCTCGGCTTCTTCGTCACCGGCTTCTTCCTCACCGAGGAACTGGCCGCCGTGGCCCTCCAGCGCCGGGGCGTCGACCTGCGCGCCCGGCTCGCCCTGCTCCGCTCCCGCAAGACCCTGGTCTGGGGCTTCGGCACGCCCCTCGGCCTGGCCTTTCTGGTCCCGTTCGTCGCGGTGTTCCTGATGCCGGGCGCGGTCGCGGGCGCCACGCTGCTCGCCCGTGACCTGCTGGGCGAGGAGAACGCCGACGACGGCTCCGCTCCCGACGGGGAGCCCGACATGGAGGACGTCACCCCGTGACCCAGATACTCGCCGTCGCCGTCATCACGGTCCTCGCGGTCCTCGCACCCGGCGCCGACTTCGCGATGATCGTCCGCAACAGCTATCTGTACGGCCGCCGCACCGGCCTGCTCGCCGCCGCGGGCGTCGCCGCCGGCGTCCTGGTCCACGTCACCTACACCCTGCTCGGCGTCGGCCTGCTGATCGCCTCCTCCACCGCCCTGTTCACGGTGATCAAGCTGATCGGCGCGGCCTACCTGGTCTACGTCGGCATCCGCACCTACCGCACCCGCGGCGAGCTGAAGATCGACCTGGACGACCGGCGCGAGCTGACCCCGTTCGCCGCGCTGCGCACCGGCTTCCTCACCAACGTGCTCAACCCGAAGACGACCCTCTTCGTCGTCTCCACCTTCGCCCAGGTCGTCAGCCCGGACACCCCGCTGTACCAGCAGGCGGGTTACGGCCTGTTCATGTCGCTCGCCCACCTGCTGTGGTTCGGCGTGGTCGCCGCGTTCTTCTCGCAGGCCCGGATGCGGACCCTGATGCTGCGCGGCCAGAAGATCCTCAACAAGGTCATCGGCTCGGTCCTGGCCGGCCTCGGCATCAGCCTCGCGCTCGCGCCGTCGCACTGAGCGGCACGCCTCCGGCTCAGCCCGGGATCCGCTGCGCCGCCTCCCCGAGCGCCGCCACGAAGGCCCGTGCCGCCGCCGTCAGCGACCGTCCCCGCACCGTCGCCGCGTACACGGCCCGCGGCGGGGCGTCCTCGGCGTGCACCGGCAGCAGGGCGACGTCCGGGCGCACGGACGCGGCGGCCAGCGCCGGGACCAGGGTCACGCCCAGGCCTGCGGCGACGTAGCCCTGCTTGGCGGTCCACTCGGCGACGACGTGGGCGACGCGCGGCCGGAATCCCTGTCGTACGGCCGCGTCGAGGAGGGTGCCCTCGGGCCGGGCGCTGCCGGCGATCCAGTCGGCGTCGGCGAGCCGGGCCAGCCGCACCGGCTCGTCGGCCGTGGCGAGCGGATGGCCGGCGGGGACGGCGACGTACAGGGTCTCGTCGAGGAGGTGGTGCAGCGCGTACGCCTCCAGCGGGGCGCGGCCCGTCGCCGAGACCACCGCGAGGTCGAGCCGGCCGGCCGTCAGACGGTCCAGCAGGGCGGGGGAGAGGCCCTCCTCGCGCGTGACGCGCACCCGGGGATGGCGGGCCCGGAACGCGGCCAGCGCGTGCGGGACGAGCGTCGCGTCGGCGGTGGCGAACGCGCCGAACCGCAGTCGGCCGCCCGCTGCCGTGCGCAGCTCGGCCAGCTCGCGTGTGGCGCCCCGCAGCGACTCGGACACGGCCTCGGCGTACGGGACCAGGGTCCGGCCGGCCTCGGTGAGCCGCACACCCCGCGGCAGCCGGTCGAAGAGCGGACCGCCGCCGAGGGCGGACTCCAGCGCGGAGATCTGCCGGGACACCGCGGACTGGGTCCAGCCCAGCGCCCGCGCGGCCACGGTGAACGAACCGTGCCGAGCGACCTCCAGGAACACCCGCAGCCACACGGTGGACAGGTCGGGCGGCTCGGGCTCGGTATGCGAAGTCGGCATGGCAGTGATGCTAGACATTCGCTTGTCGCATTACGAGGCCGGGCCTAGCGTCGACGGCATGGAGAAGACGGAGAAGATCGCTTTTGTGGGACTCGGCGGCATGGGTGCCCCGATGGCCCGTCGGCTGCTCCTGGCCGGTCACCCGCTGACCGTCTGGAACCGCACCCCGGCCCGCGCCCAGCCGCTCGTGGCCGAGGGCGCCGCGCTCGCCGGGTCACCCGCCGAGGCCGTGCGGGACGCCGACGTCGTGATCACCATGCTCGCCGGACCGGAGGCGCTCACCGCCGTCGCGGACGCCGTCGTACCGGAGCTGCGGCCGGGCACCACCTGGATCGAGATGTCCACGGTCGGACCGGACGCCGTGCGGCAGCTGGCCGGGCGGCTGGAGGACGGGGTCACCCTGGTCGACGCGCCGGTCACGGGTAGCACGGACCGGGCCGCCGAGGGCACGCTCGGCATCCTCGCCGGCGGGGACGCGGCTGCCGTGGGGCACGTCCTCGCCCACCTCGGCACGGTCACCCCCACCGGCGCCCTCGGCTCGGGCGCGGCCCTCAAACTCGTCGTCAACACCGCGGTGATCGGCGGCGTCGGCGTCGTCGCCGAGGCGCTGCGGCTCGCCGCCGCGCTGGGCCTGGACGGGGACACCGCCCGCGATGCCCTGAGGACGGGCCCTCTCGGCGGTGCGGTGGAGCGTGCCTTCGCCGACGGGGCGCTGTTCGCCACCGACCTGGCCGTCAAGGACCTCCGGATCGCCACGCGCGCCGCCCGGCTACCGGTCACCGCAGCGGTGTCCGAAGGTCTCAGGCGGGCCGCCGAGGACGATCCGGCCCTGTCCCGGGCCGACCTCGCGCGGACGGCCACCCACATCATCCGTACCAGCTGAAGGAGTCCCCGTGCAGATCACCCTGGACAGCCCCGCCGACGCCCCCGGGCCCGCCAACGCCTACTACTCCCAGGTGGCCCGCGTCGAACACGCCGACGGCGGCGCGTTGTTGTTCCTCTCGGGCCAGATCGCCGAGGGCGCCACCCTGGCGGAGCAGACGCGGGGGGTCTTCGAGTCGATCGCGGCGCTGCTCAAGGCGCACGGCGCGAGTCTCGCGGACGTCATCAACATCCGTACGTACCTGACCGACATCACCGGACTCGACGAATACGGCACCGTGCGACGGCAGTTCCTCACGGGGACCCCACCGACGAGCATGACCTTCGAAGTGCCGCGCCTGTTCCGACCGGAGGCGCAGGTGGAGATCGAGGTGGTGGCAGCGGTTCGGGGCGGTAACTGACGGTTGTGCGGTCGCGGGTCGGCGGTGGGCTGATCAGGCGGTTCCCCGCGCCTCTTCGGGCGCTCCAGACGCCTTCAGTCCACCGGCTCGCCCAACAGCCGTAGGAAATCCCGGAACGCCCCCGGCATGTCCACCGACTCCGGGTCCAGCAGCCACTGGTACTGCAGCCCGTCCATCACGGCGGCCAGCAGCGGAGCCGTCCGCTCCGGTGTGAGGCCGTTCGGCAGGCTGTCGCCGTACTCGGCGCGCAACACCGCCGCCATGGAGTCCCGTACCCGCGCGTACCGCTCGGTGAAGTACCCCCGGGCCGGATGGTCCTCCGTCACGCTCTCGCCGAGCAGCGCCGAGAAGGTCTGGATGATCGCCGGCCGCATCGCGTTGTACTCCACCAGCGAGGCCAGCAGATCCACCCGCCACTGGGTGTCGGGCACCGCGTCCCACCGGTCCCGCTCCTGCAGCACGGCCACCAGCAGGGCGTCCTTGGTCGGGAAGTAGTGCAGCAGCCCCTGCTGGGTGAGACCGACGCGCTCGGCGACCGCGGCCAGGCTCGCGCCCCGGTAACCGCGCTCGGCGATCACCTCCAACGCCGCCCCGACGATCTCGGCGCGCCGCTCCTCGCTCCTGACCCTCGCGTTCATGAGGCTCACCGTACGGCATCCACAGCGGCGGAATATAACGACAGGATTACGAAACCTACCGCTCTACAGGTGCCGGATGCACGATGGAGGCCCCTGCACGGACGTCGACGAGGAGACATCGCGATGGCGGGATCCCGGCACACCCCGGCAGACACGGCCCGCGAGGCGGTCGTCGAGGCCGCTCTCGGCAAGCTCGGCCTCGACGCCAAGGCACGGCTGCTGGCCGGCCAGGACATGTGGACCCTGCCCGCGCTGCCGGAGATCGGACTGGAGTCCCTGGTGGTGTCCGACGGTCCGATCGGCGTGCGCGGCGTGCGCTGGACCGCCGACGACCCCTCCGTCGCCCTGCCCTCGCCCACCGCGCTCGCCGCCACCTGGGACCCCGCACTCGCCCGCCGGGCGGGTGTGCTGCTCGCCCAGGAGGCCCGCCGCAAGGGCGTCCACGTCCTCCTCGCCCCCACGGTCAACCTGCACCGCTCCCCGCTCGGTGGCCGGCACTTCGAGTGCTACAGCGAGGACCCGTATCTCACCGGCGTGATCGGCAGCGGTTATGTCAGCGGCGTCCAGTCCGGCGGAGTCGGTACCACCGTCAAGCACTTCGTCGCCAACGACGCCGAGACCGACCGCTTCACCGTGAACAACGTCGTCCCCGAACGCGCCCTGCGCGAGCTGTACCTCGCCCCGTTCGAGGCCATCGTCGAGAACGCCCACCCGTGGGGCATCATGACCGCCTACAACACGGTCAACGGCACGACGATGACCGAGCACCGTCACCTGGTCAACGAAGTCCTGCGCGGCGAATGGGGCTTCGACGGCGTCAACGTCTCCGACTGGATGGCCGCCCGGGACACCGTCGGCGCCATCGAGGGCGGCTTGGACGTGGCCATGCCCGGGCCGCGGACCGTCTACGGCGAAGCCCTCGCCCGGGCCGTCCGGGACGGCAGGGTCGCCGAGGCCGCCGTCGACGCCGCCGTACGCCGTGTCCTGCGGCTCGCCGCCCGCGTCGGCATCCTCGACGGTGCCGAACCCGTCGTGGCCGAACCGCCCGCGCCCGTCGACGGCGAGGCTCTCGCACGCGAGATCGCCCGCCGCTCCTTCGTCCTCGCCCGCAACGAGAACGCCGCCCTGCCCCTGAAGCCGAACGGCACGGTGGCCCTGATCGGTGCCGCCGCCCGGGACGCCCGGGTCCTCGGCGGCGGCTCGGCCACCGTCTTCCCGGCCCGGATCGTCTCCCCGCTCGAGGGCCTCACCGCCGCACTACCCGAGGGCACCCTCACCTACGCCGTCGGCGCCGACCCGGCCACCGAACTCGCCGTCGCCGACCAGGGATTCCGGCTCAGCGCCGACTGCCGTGACACCGACGGCCGGGTCATCGGCACCCGCTCCGCCCCGAACGGCCAGATCCAGTGGGCGGGGTCCGACCTCCCCGAGGGCGTCACCCACGACACCCTGCACACCGTCGAGCTCACCGGTACCTTCACCCCCCGCGTGAGCGGCCCGCACACCTTCGGCATCAAGGGCACGGGCCCCTTCACGCTCACCGTCGACGGGACGACGTACTACGACGACGTCCAGCGCTCCGACAAGGACGACCCCTTCGAGACCTTCTTCGGCGCCCCCGTCCCCCGTGCCCAGGCCGAGCTCACCGCGGGCGAGCCGGTCGACGTCTCCCTCACCCACCTCGTCCAGCTCCCCGAGGACGTCCCCGTGAAGGTCGTCGCCTTCGCGCTCACCCACGCCGAGCCCCGGCGCGACCCCGGCGAACTGATCGCCGAGGCCGTCGAGGCGGCCCGGAACGCCGACACGGCCGTCGTCATGGTCGCCACCACCGACCGGGTCGAGTCCGAGGGCTTCGACCGCACGGACCTGAGGCTCCCCGGCCACCAGGACGACCTGGTCCGCGCGGTCGCCGCCGCCAACCCGAACACGGTCGTGGTCGTCAACTCCGGCTCCCCGGTCGAACTGCCCTGGCGCGACGAGGTCGCCGCCGTCCTGCTCAGCTGGTTCCCCGGCCAGGAGGGCGGCGCCGCCCTCGCCGACGTCCTCACCGGCACCCACGAGCCCGGCGGCCGGCTGCCCACCACCTGGGGTTCCCTCGCCGACGCCCCGGTCACCCAGGTCGTCCCCACCGACGGTGAACTGCCGTACAGCGAGGGCCTGTTCATCGGCTACCGCGCCTGGGAGAAGTCCGGCCGCACCCCGGCCTACCCGTTCGGCCACGGCCTCGGCTACACCGACTGGAGCTACGAGTCCCTGGGCGTCGACGGCACCACCGCGCGCATCCGGCTGCGCAACACGGGCGAGCGCCCCGGCCGGGAGGTCGTCCAGGTCTACGTTTCCCCGGCCGGTCCCGGCCCCGAGCGTCCGGCCCGGCAGCTGGCCGGCTTCGCCTCCGTCGAGGCCGGTCCCGGCGAGAGCGTCGAGGTGACCGTCGCCGTGCCGCGCCGCGCCTTCGAGGTCTGGGACGAGGAGGCGAAGGCGTGGGCGGTTGTGAAGGGGTTGTACGAGATCGCCGTCGGACGCTCGATCGCGGACCGCAGGCTCGCCGCACCGATTAACGTCTGATCCGGGACAAGTCCCCCCGCGAGCAGCCGTACCCGCCGCAGGGGTACCCGCCGCAACAGCCCTACCCGCCGCAGGGACACCCGCCGCAGCCGTACCCGCCTCAACAGCCGTATCCGCCACAGCAGTCCGCTCAACCGCCCGCCCAGCACGTCGGCGAGGGCCGGATGCGGCTGGACCCGAACCTCACGCCCGCCCAGCGTGATCTGGCGCTGAAGATCCAGGCCAGGTCCAAGCCGATGGCCTACGGCATGGTCCTCGGCATCCCGCTCACCTTCGGCGGTGTCCACTACGGCATCACGCAGAAGCCCCTCGGCTTCGTCGCGGCGCTCGCCGGACTGGGCCTGCTGGCCTTCGGCGTCTTCTCGCTGCTGCAGATGCAGGCCCTCAAGCGGCAGCTGCGGCTCGTCACGGCCGACGCCTGGCGCTCCCCGGCCGCGCACCTGCCCGGGGCCCGCAAGGCCGCCACACAGGCCGCCTATGTCAACGGCCTGCTGGTCCTGCTGTCCCTCGCCGCGACCGGCTATCTGCTCTACAAGGGCGTCGGCTGGGGCGCGTACGGCAACTCGCTCGGCTTCGGCGCGCTGTCACTGGGCGCGGCCTTGCCGCTCGGGATGGCGCTGGGCGCCGCGAGCACCATCCCGCAGCTGCTCCAGGTGATTCCGGCCGGGGCGAAGGTGGGGCGGAGCCTGTACTCGATCCTCTTCGTGCTGGCTACGACGGTGACGGGGGAGGGGATCAAGGGCCTGGACTTCCGCGGGATCGCCATCGGCGGCTCCACGCTGCTGATCTGCGGCGGGGCGATGTCCCTGCTGGGCAAGGCGGCCAGGCGGATGCGGGGCGAGACCGCCTAGCGGACCCCGAACCCGTACACCGTCTCCGAGCGGAAGACCTCGCCCGGCCGCAGCACCGTGCTCGGAAACGCAGGCCGGTTCGGGGAGTCCGGGAAGTGCTGGGTCTCCAGAGCGATCCCCCCGCCCGGTGTGAAGGGCTCGGCCAGGTGGTCGGCGGTGTAGAGCTGGAGGCCCGGTTCGGTCGTGGCGATGGTCAGGGTGCGGCCGGAGGCGGGGTCGTGCAGTTCGGCGACCTGCTCCGGGGCGCCGGTCACGCCCTTGTCCAGGGCGAAGTTGTGGTCGTAGCCCGAGCCGACCTCGCGGGGGTCGCGGAAGTCGAAGCGGGAGCCCGCCACGTCCGCCAGGACACCCGTGGGGATCAGGTCCGCGTCGACGGGGGTGAAACGGGAGGCGTCGAGCCGCAGTTCGTGTCCGCCCGCGGGGCCCGAGCCCGCCAGGTTGAAGTAGCTGTGGTTGGTGAGGTTGAGGACGGTCGGGGCGTCGGTGACCGCCTCGTAGGCGATCCGGAGCGCGCCAAAGGCGTCCAGCGTGTACGTCGCCGACACCTCGACCCGGCCCGGGAAGCCCTCCTCCCCGTGCGGGCTCACCCGGTGCAGCCGCACCCCGTGCTCGACCGGCTCGGCGTCCCACACCCGCTTGTCGAAGCCGCGCGCGCCGCCGTGCAGGCAGTTCGGGCCGTTGTTCGGCTCCAGGGCGTGGACGGCACCGTCCAGCGTGAAGCGGGCGTGCGCGATCCGGTTGGCGTACCGGCCGATCAGGGCACCGAAGTGCGGCTCCGGGTGGGCGAGGTAGCCGTCCAGGCCGGTGAAGCCCAGCACCACGTCCGCCGTCCGGCCCTCCCGGTCCGGCACTCGTACCGACCGCACGATCCCGCCGTACGTCAGGACCTCCACCCGTGTCCCGGCGCGCTCCAGCGTCCAGCGGTGGACCTCCGTGCCGTCGGAAAGTGTGCCGAAGAGTTCACTCATGTGGAAAACCCTAGGTGATCGTCTCCTAGGCAACGGGACGGGGCGCGATGATCGTCCGGTAGGCGATCGCCGCGAGCCGCGCCTGGCCGTCTCTGCTGGGGTGGAACCAGTCCCAGTGACTGAGCTGGTCGGTGTCGAAGCGGTAGTCGTAGACCGCGTTGTTGTCGAAGCGGCAGCGGCGGTCCTTGGCGCAGACCTCCTCCAGCACCTTGTTGTACTCCACCACCCGCCGCTGCACCTGGTCCCGGCGCAGCGTGGCCGCGCTGGTCAGGTCGTCCGCGTCGGACAGCATCGACGGGCAGATGCCGAGCTTCCACACCTGCTTGCCCAGCGGATCGGCCCGGCCCTCGGACCACAGCCGCTTCAGGTTCGGCACGCTCGCCACGTACACCTGCGTCTTCGGCCGCGCCGCCCGCAGGGTGTGCAGCGCCTCCTCGAAATCCGCACGGAAGTCGGCCACCGGGGTCATCGCCGACGCCGACGCACGGCAGGCGTCGTTCGCGCCCACCATCACCGTCACCAACTCCGGGCCGCGGGCCGCCGCCTGGGCCATCTGTCCGGGCAGGTCCGCCATGCGGGCGCCGGTCTCGGCGTAGTTCCAGCTGCGCTCCGCCGCGCCCGTGACCCCGAGCAGGCGCACCGCCAGGCTGTCGACCTTCGCGTCGCTGCCGGTCGCCCACGACACCTCGGGGCAGTCCGACAGCACCGTGCACGCGTCGAAGCCGCGGGTGATGGAGTCGCCGACCGCGGCGATCGAGTCCGGGCTGCGGTTCCACACCGGCGCGGGCCTGGCGGCGCGTGCCTTGGTGCTCTCCGGCGAGGGCGAACTGCCGCCCCCGGCGTCGCATCCGGCGGCGCCCAGCACGGCGGCCGCCACGACGGCGGCAGCGGCCCGCCCGCGGCTGCTTCGCTTCCGCATCCCCTGGGATCCCCTCGTCGTCGAATCCGGTGCTTCCGGTGCTTCTTTCCATAACAACGTGCGAGGGTTCCCGACCTGGCACCTTGGAACGGACCACCCCCGTACAAGCGTCCCCCTGGGTGAATGGCGGAGGTTTCCTGGCACCGGGACCGACGGTACGTCACACTCCTTGCACCGCCGCAGGGTAGCCTCGCCATCAACGCGGCCGTCGTGCCACTGCCGCCAGCCAGTCCGCAAGATGTCCCGCTCTGCCCGGAGGTTCCGGTGACGACACGTGGAGTTCTGTACGTGCACTCCGCGCCGCGCGCGCTGTGCCCGCACGTCGAGTGGGCCATCGCCGGGGTGCTCGGCACGCGCGTCAACCTCGACTGGATCCGGCAGCCCGCGGCCCCCGGCACCTGGCGCTCGGAGTTCTCCTGGCAGGGCGAGGCGGGCACGGCCTCCAAGCTGGCCTCGGCGCTGCGCGGCTGGCACCTGCTCCGCTTCGAGGTCACCGCGGAGCCCTGTCCGAACGCCGAGGGCGAGCGCTACAGCTGCACTCCCGACCTCGGCATCTTCCACGCCGTCACCGGCATCCACGGTGACATCCTCATCCCCGAGGACCGCCTCCGCGCGGCGCTGACCCGGTCCCAGCGCGGGGAGACGGACCTGGAGGCGGAGATCGCCAAGCTCCTCGGAAAGCCCTGGGACGACGAACTGGAGCCCTTCCGGTACGCCGGCGAAGGCGCCCCGGTCCGCTGGCTGCACCAGGTGGTGTGAGTTCCTTCGGCTGCGCATGAGAAAGGGCCCCTGCCGCTCGGCAGGGGCCCTCACTCACGTTCTCAGACGGTCCTGAACGCCAGGACCACGTTGTGGCCGCCGAAGCCGAACGAGTCGTTCAGCGCGGCGATACGGCCCTCGACCGGAAGCTTACGGGCCTCCCCGCGGACGACATCCGCGTTGGCCTCCGCCTCGGGGTCGATGTTCTCGACGTTGATCGTCGGCGGCGCCAGCCGGTTGTACAGCGCGAGTACGGTCGCGACCGACTCCACGCCGCCCGCGCCACCGAGCAGATGCCCGGTCATCGACTTGGTCGCGGAGACCGCCATGTGGTCCGCGTCGTCGCCGAACACCTTCCGCAGCGCCTTCAGCTCGGCGATGTCACCGGCCGGCGTCGAGGTGGCGTGCGCGTTGACGTGCACGATCTCGGCCGGGTCCAGGTCGGTGTTGTCCAGCAGGTTCTGCAGCGCGTGCGAGATGCCGCGGCCCTCGGGCTCCGGCTGCACGATGTCGTGGCTGTCGGCGGAGACGCCCTGCCCGACGGCCTCCGCGTAGACGCGCGCCCCGCGCTTCGCGGCATGCTCGGCGGACTCCAGGACGATCACGCCGGCGCCCTCGCCGAGGACGAAGCCGTCGCGGTCGACGTCGTAGGGACGCGAGGCACCCTGCGGGTCCTCGTTGTTCTTGGACATCGCCATCATGTTGCCGAACGCGGCGATCGGCAGCGGGTGGATGGCCGCCTCCGTACCGCCGGCGACGACGACGTCGGCGCGGCCGGTGCGGATCATCTCGATGGCGTAGCCGATGGCCTCGGCGCCCGAGGCGCACGCGGAGACCGGCGTGTGCACGCCCGCACGGGCGCCCACGAGCAGGCCCACGTTGGCCGAGGGGCCGTTCGGCATCAGCATGGGGACGGTGTGCGGGGAGACGCGGCGGACGCCCTTCTCCTTGAGCACGTCGTACTGGTCGAGCAGCGTGGTCACGCCGCCGATGCCGGAGGCGATGACCGCGCCCAGCCGGTCGGGGTCGATGGAGCCGTCCTCGCCGGCCTTGCCGGTGAAGCCGGCGTCCTTCCAGGCCTCCTGAGCCGCGATCAGCGCGAACTGCGCCGAGCGGTCCAGCTTGCGGGCCTGCGGCCGGGGGATGACCTCGGTGGGCTCAACGGCTACCGGAGCCGCGATCTTGACGGCCTGATCGGCCGCCCAGTCCTGCTCCAGGGGCTTGATGCCGGACTTGCCGGCGACCAGACCCTCCCAGGTCGAGGCTGCGTCGCCACCCAGCGGTGTGGTTGCGCCGATACCGGTGACGACCACGGTGCGATTGGTCGGGCTCACGGGAATTCTTTCTCCAACAGATGCGGGATTCTACGGCGCCACCGCCGGGTGGCGGGGCCTTGCAGCCTTCAGGACCGAGGGGTGGCTCAGGCCTGGTGCTTGAGGATGTAGTCGGTCGCGTCACCGACGGTCTTGAGGTTCTTGACGTCCTCGTCCGGGATCTTCACGTCGAAGCGCTCCTCGGCGGCGACGACGACCTCGACCATGGACAGCGAGTCGACGTCCAGGTCGTCGGTGAAGGACTTGTCCAGCTGGACGTCCTCGGTGGGGATCCCGGCGATCTCGTTCACGATCTCGGCGAGACCGGCGACGATCTCTTCCTGAGTGGCGGCCATGTCAGGCGCTCCTTCTTCGATGTTCCAGACGGTTTGTGGCAATTGCTGCCGTGCCCGATCACGCGATCCGGCACGGAGTGCCTAGGGGAGGGTAACGACCGTGGCGGCGTAGACGAGACCCGCCCCGAATCCGATGACGAGCGCGGTGTCGCCGCTCTTCGCCTCCCCGGTCGCCAGAAGCCGCTCCATCGCGAGCGGAATCGAGGCGGCCGAGGTGTTGCCGGTGGTGCGGATGTCCCGGGCGACCGTGACATGCTCCGGCAGTTTGAGGGTCTTCACCATCGAGTCGATGATCCGCACGTTGGCCTGGTGCGGGATGAAGACGTCCAGCTCTTCCGGGCTGATCCCGGCCGCGTCCAGCGCCTGCTGGGCGACCTTCGCCATCTCGTACACGGCCCAGCGGAAGACCGCCTGGCCCTCCTGCGTGATGGCGGGGAACTTGACGTCGCCCTTGCTGTCGAGGGGCAGCGCGGAGACGTCACCGATGGCGAACCGGTCCCAGGGGACGGTCTGCTTGATCGTCTCGGCCTTGTCGCCCTCGGAGCCCCACACGGTGGGGCCGATCGCCGGCTCCTGCGAGGGGCCGACGACGACGGCGCCGGCGCCGTCGCCGAACAGGAAGGCCGTGGCCCGGTCCTCCAGGTCGGTCAGATCACTGAGCCGCTCCACGCCGATGACGAGCACGTACTCGGCGGAACCTTCCACCACCATGCCCTTGGCGAGGGTCAGGCCGTAGCCGAAGCCCGCGCAGCCCGCCGAGATGTCGAAGGCGGCGGCCTTGTCGGTGCCCAGCTTGTCGGCGATCTCGGTGGCGACGGCCGGCGTCTGGCTGAAGTGCGAGACGGTCGAGACGA
The DNA here is from genome assembly GCF_055603265.1 of Streptomyces sp. NPDC037288. Lineage (NCBI taxonomy): Bacteria > Bacillati > Actinomycetota > Actinomycetes > Kitasatosporales > Streptomycetaceae > Streptomyces > Streptomyces sp. NPDC037288. The sequence continues at coordinate 135,530 of NZ_JBVJVY010000001.1, read as the reverse complement.
CCACGGCACCGATCCGCTCGGCGCCGATGCCGGCGTCCGCGAGCGCCTTGCCGGAGGCCTCGATCGCCATCGCGGCCACCGTCTCCTCGGGACCGGCCCAGTGCCGGGTCTCGATGCCGGAGCGCGAGCGGATCCACTCGTCGGAGGAGTCGATCTTCTCGAGGATCACCTCGTTGGGCACCACCCGGGTCGGCCGGTAGCCGCCGACACCGAGGATGCGCGCATACGGGGCGCCCTTGCTGGGCTTGATCTTCGCCATGTACGGGCTCCTTAGGCGCCGGCGTGCTCGGAGACGAGCGCGCGGGCGGCGTCGAGATCGTCGGGGGTCTTCAGGGCCAGCGTCGTGACGCCGGGCAGCGCCCGCTTGGCCAGGCCGGTCAGGGTGCCGCCCGGGCACACCTCGATGAGCGCGGTGACGCCCAGCTCCTTGAAGGTCTCCATGCACAGGTCCCAGCGCACGGGGTTGGCGACCTGGCCGACCAGCCGGTCCAGCACCTCGGCGCCGGTGGCGACGGTCCGTCCGTCCTTGTTGGAGACGTAGGGGACCTTGGGGTCGGCGGGCGTCAGCTCCGCGGCGGCCTTGGCCAGCGTCTCGACGGCGGGAGCCATGTGGCGGGTGTGGAAGGCGCCGGCGACCTTCAGCGCGACGACCTTGCGGACCCCCTCGGGCTTGTCCTCGTTCAGCGCGGCCAGCTGCTCCAGGGTGCCCGCGGCGACGATCTGGCCCGCGCCGTTGATGTTCGCCGGGGTCAGACCCAGCTTCTCCAGGTGGGCGAGAGAGACCTCGGGGTCGCCGCCGAGCAGCGCAGACATGCCGGTCTCGGTGATCGCGGCGGCGTCGGCCATCGCCAGACCCCGCTTGCGGACCAGACCGAGCGCCGCGGTGTCGTCCAGCACACCCGCGAAGGCGGCGGCGGTGATCTCACCGACGCTGTGACCGGCGACGGCGCCCGGGGCGACCTCGGAAATGTCACCGAGTGCCGCGGCGGACAGGAGGCCGGCGGCGACCAGCAGCGGCTGGGCCACCGCGGTGTCACGGATGGCGTCGGCGTCGGCCTGGGTGCCGTAGTGGACCAGGTCCAGTCCGATGGCGTCCGACCACGCGGCGACGCGGTCCGCGGCGCCGGGGAGATCGAGCCAGGGGGTCAGGAAGCCGGGCGTCTGGGCGCCCTGGCCGGGAGCGACGAGTACGAGCACTCTCACACTCTCTCTTGGGGACGGCCACGGCCGCCCGTGGGGACAGGGACGAAGAACACGAAGGGCTTTTGTGGGCCCCCGACAAAACCCTATGCCTGGGTATCGCCGTCGGCCAGACGCCCGAGGATCAGCGCGATCCGCAGTGTGAAGGCGGATCGTACATCCGAAGGCGACCAACCGGTGACGTCTGTCACACGTCGGAGCCGGTAGCGCACGGTGTTCGGGTGAACGAAGAGCATCCGGGCCGCGCCTTCCAGGCTGCTCGCCTGCTCCAGATAGACACTCAGTGTTTCCAGCAGCGCCGAGCCCGCTTCCTCCAGCGGTCTGTAGATCTCCTCCACCAACTGCTCGCGGGCGCTCGGATCGCCCGCGATCGCGCGCTCCGGCAGCAGATCGTCCGCCAGCACCGGCCGCGGCGCGTCCTGCCAGGCAGAACACGCCTTCAGGCCCGCGGCGGCGGCCTGCGCGGACCGCGTGCCGGCCAGCAGGTCGGGTACGACGGGCCCCGCGACCACCGGTCCGGCGGCGAAGGGACCGATCAGCGACTTGGCCACGGCGAGCGGGTTGCTGCTTCCCCCGGCGATGACGACGAGCCGATCCCCGAGCACCCCGGTGAGCACCTGGAGCTTGGCATGGCGAGCGGCTCGCCGAATGGCCTCGACGGTCAGCTCACTGTCCCCGTCGGGCGCGGTCCCGAGCACGACACACACATGCTCCGGAGAGTTCCACCCGAGCGCGGCGGCCCGGCTGACGGCACCTTCGTCCGCCTCCCCGCTCAGCACCGCGTTGACGACCAGCGACTCCAGCCGCGCGTCCCAGGCACCGCGTGCCTCGGCGGCCTGGGCGTAGACCTGCGCGGTGGCGAAGGCGATCTCCCGCGCGTACACGAGCAGAGCCTCGCGCAGCACGCTCTCGTCCCCCGGAGCCGCCACCTCGTCGATGGCGCTCTCCATGACCTCGATGGTGGTCCGCACCATCTCCACGGTCTGGCGCAGCGTGATGGCCCGGGTCAGCTCGCGCGGGGCGGTGCCGAAGACATCGGTGGAGATCGCCTGCGGGGTGTCCGGGTGCCGGAACCACTCGGTGAAGGCCGCGATGCCCGCCTGGGCGACCAGCCCGATCCAGGAACGGTTCTCCGGGGGCATGGCCCGGTACCACGGCAGGGTCTCGTCCATCCGCGCGATGGCCTGCGCGGCGAGAGACCCGGAGGACTTCTCCAGCCGCTTGAGGGTGGCGGCGTGCGGGTGGATGTCGTGTACGCGGGGACCGCTGCGGTGGGATTCGGGTTCGGGCACGGGGACAAGACTGCCTTATCCGGACGCGGACGTGTTTCGCCGGGTCAGGGGTGAGCGGCGTGCGCGGTTTCGCGCGGGGCTACCGTGGTGCGCGTGATGGACGTACGGCGCGCCGGTGAGCGCTACCGCGGCGGGGAGGCGGAGGCCGGCATCGAGTCGTGGCACGCCTTCTCCTTCGGGCCGCACTACGACCCCGGCAACCTGCGCTTCGGCGCGCTGATCGCCTGCAACGAGGAGCGTCTCGCACCCGGCGCCGGCTTCGGCGAACACCCGCACAGCCACACCGAGATCGTCACGTGGGTCGTGGAGGGCGAGCTGACCCACCGCGACTCCACCGGCCGCGAGACGAAGGTCCGCCCCGGTGACGTGCAGCGGCTCAGCTCCGCCGCGGGCGTCCGGCACGTCGAGCGCAACGACGGAACGGCGCCCCTGACCTTCGTGCAGATGTGGCTGGCCCCACTGGAGCCGGGCGGCGAGCCGTCGTACGAGATCGTCCCCGGCATCGCCGACTCCACCCCGTACGCCGTTGCCGAGGCCGGAGCCCTGCTCCATGTACGGCGGCTGATGGCGGGGGACCGGACGGCGATCCCGGACGCGCCGTACGTGCACGTCCACCTGGTGCGCGGGGAGGTCACCCTGGCAGGGGAGACCCTGGGTCCGGGCGACTCGGCTCGCATCACCGACGCGCAGGACCTGGAAGCGGAGTGCCTGACGGCGGCGGAACTGCTGGTCTGGGAGATGACGGCTGGGTGAGCGCGTGTGACGCGTGCGCCATCACACCGACTCGGCGAGCACCGCGTCCGTGAGCGCCGGCCACGCCTCGATCGCCCAGGGCCCGAACGCCCGGTCCGCCAGCGCGGCACACGCCAGCCCCGCGTCCGGGTCGATCCACAGGAACGTACCGGCCTGCCCGAAGTGCCCGAAGGTGCGCGGCGACGAGGAACTTCCCGTCCAGTGCGGTGACTTGCCGTCGCGGATCTCGAAGCCCAGCCCCCAGTCGTTCGGGTTCTGGTGCCCGTACCCCGGCAGCACCCCCTTCGTGCCCGGGTACTGCACGCTCATCGCCTCCGCGACCGTGCGCACGTCCAGCAGGCGCGGCGCCTGGACCTCGGCCGCGAAGCGCAGCAGGTCCTCGACCGTCGACACCCCGTCCTTCGCCGGGGAACCCCCCAGCGAGGTCGACGTCATCCCCAGCGGCTCCAGCACCGCCTGCCGCAGATACTCCGCGAACGGAATGTCCGTCGCCTTGGCGATGTGGTCGCCGAGCTGCTCGAACCCGGCGTTGGAGTAGAGGCGGCGCTCACCGGGAGGCGCCGTCACCTTGTGCTCGTCGAAGGCCAGCCCGGACGTGTGCGCGAGCAGGTGCCGGACGGTCGCCCCGGGCGGCCCGGCGGGCTCGTCCAGCTCGATCGCGCCCTCCTCGTACGCGACGAGCGCCGCGTAGGCCGCCAGCGGCTTGGTGACCGAGGCGAGCGGAAACCGGTGTCCGACGGGGCCGTGCGTCCCGAGGACGGTCCCGTCGGCTCGTACGACGCCCGCCGCGGCGGTGGGGACGGGCCAGTTCTCGATCGACGCCAAGCTGTTCAACGACATGGTGCCGAGCCTATGCGGCTCACAGCAGCAGCCGCATCGACGGGTCCGGATCCCGGGTGAAGCCGAGCGAGGCGTACAGCGGCTCGGCTTCCGGGGAGGCGTTCAGCAGCACATGGCCCGCGCCCCGCTCCCGGAACCAGCCCAGCAGCTCCTCCATACAGACGCGCGCGTACCCGCGCCGCCGGGCGTCCGGGTCGGTCGCGACGCTGAAGACGTGTCCGACCCGCCCGTGCGGATTACCGGCCCTCCCGATGCGGTACTCCAGGGTCCCGGCCGCCAGCGCGGCCAGCCCCGGCCGGTCCGGACGGTCCACGACGAAGGCCGCGAAGTCCCCGCCGGCCTCGGCGAGCCGCGCCCGCAGCGTCGGCAGCGACTCGGCATGCCACTGTGTCGGCCCGGAACCTCCCGCGCTCCACAGTGAGTCGATCATGACCTGGCGCAGGCGCAGCACTTCGGTGGCGTCCTCGGGCAGGGCCCGGCGTGCAAGACTCATGGGCCGCACGCTAGCCAGGCGTCCCGGCCCGCGTCCTGTGGATTTTCTTACCGGATCCGCTTGCTTGGAGTGCACTCCAAGGCCATAGCGTGGGCGCCATGACGGTGATGCAGACCACGCCAGCGGACACCGCACGCACGGCCCCCGCCGACATCTGCTCCGCCCCGCCCAGACGCCATCCCCGGCCCGACGGCCAGGACCGCTACACGATCAGCGAGGTCGTCGCGTTCACCGGCCTGACCGCGCACACCCTGCGCTGGTACGAGCGGATCGGCCTGATGCCGCACGTCGACCGCTCACACACCGGGCAGCGGCGCTACGACAACCGGGACCTGGACTGGCTGGACTTCGTGACGAAGCTGCGGCTGACCGGCATGCCGGTGGCGGACATGGTCCGGTACGCGGAGCTGGTCCGGGAGGGCGAGAGCACCTACCCGGAGCGGCGGGAGCTGCTGGAGTCGACCCGCCACGACGTCCTGAACAGGATCGCCGAACTGCGGGACACACTCGCCGTGCTCGACCACAAGATCAGCTTCTATGCGATGGAGGGGACCCCGCGCTCGAGGCCGAAGGAAGCGTAAGTACCGCGCGGGGCGCGGGAAACCGCGCGAGCGACCCGATACCACCGCGCCCGCCCACGCACGGCACCCGGCAGACGCTAGAGCTCGGCCAGCAGCTCGGCCTTCTTGGAGGAGAACTCCTCGTCGGTGACCAGCCCCGCTTGGTGCAACTCCCCGAGATGCCGGATCCGTTCGGCGATGTCCGCGGGGTCGCGCCGGGACGGGGCCGGTACCACCGGTACCGGCCCCCGGGTGCGTACGGCCGCCAGCACCGCCGCGGCGAACGGCAACGACTCGTGCACCGGCCCGTACCCGAGGCCGAACACCACCGCCGCCGGGTCCTGATCGGGCTGCGCGGACGGGCCCGAGCCGGCACGCCGTACCAGCCGCAGATGCCCCTCGAACACCTCCGGCGACCGCCACTCCACCCCGCTCAGGTCGGCGACCGCGAAGCTCTGGTCGCCGGCCTTCCACTTCGCCGACGACGCCCCCGTCCACGACCAGCGGAACTGCACGGACGTCCCGTCGAAGGACGCCTTGCCGTCGTACGCCTTGAACTGCAGCGGTGCCTCGGGCGCGGCCACCAGATGGCGGTCGGCGGGCCCGGACTCGGTCAGCAGACCTTTCAGTTCGTCCGCGTAGTACTCGGCGAGGGCCTCCCGCTCGGCCGACAGCACCAGCCGGTACGGATCGGATCCCTCCTTCAGCTGCCCGTCGGCCGCCTCCAGCAGCGGATCGGCGCCGGGACGGGGCACCAGCCGCAGTACGACGGTGCCGCGCTTGCCCGGGGTGAGGGTCACGCCCTCGACCGCGGACAGCGGGACGCGCCGTTCCCCGAGCGCCTGCAACAGCTTCGGTGTTCGAATCCCCCGTTCGTAACGGATGAGCACGGAGTCGGACTCGAACTCCCAGACGGCATGAAAACCCGCCAGTACGTCACCCATGCGGCTCATCGTATGCGGCACGTGCTCCTCCGTCGCCACCTGCGCAGACCGCACTTCCTGCTGTTTCTACGCGCGTCCGGCCGTGGTAGTGCCGGGCGCACCGGCCTGGCACAGCTCGTTCTCGCGGGCGCACGTCACCGCGTCGTACGCCCCGACGCCCACGGCGGCGAGGTTGCGCAGGCTGTCCGTGCCCGGCTGGAAATAACCGGCGTGCCCCTGGGCGTCCCGGGCGGACAGCACACGCGCGCCGAACGCCGGGGACACCGGATCGGCGCCGTGCCCGAGCCCGCCGAGCTCCAGATACGGCACGTCCTGGATCCAGTCGGTGGCGTCCCGCATGGCCCACACCCGGGCCCCGGTGTCCAGGTGGGAGGCGCTGGGGACCCGCATACCGGGGCTCGCGGCCACCGCTATGTCGGTCACCCGGCGGGGCAGGGCGTGCGCGCCGACCCCGCAGACCACCGAGCCGTAGCTGTGGCAGATCATCGCCACCGGGGCGCGGCCGGGCAGGCCGCCCGCCAGGGCGTCCAGCCGTACGGCGCCCTCCGCGGCGCGCAGTCCGGTGGCCGCGTCCATGCCAAGCCCGTCAGGGGCGGTGTAGTCGGCCCAGGCGATCACGGCCGTACGCGTCGTGGGGCTCTGCGCGCGCTCCGCCGCGTACAGGGCCTTGGCCATGCCGACCGGGGCCGTGTACGGGCTGTACGTCTTCTCGAAGGTGAGCAGATCGGTGTCGACGCCGGGAACGACGACCGAGATCCGCTGCGCCTCGTCCAGGTTCCCGAACACCTCGGCGACGCGGCCCGAGCCCTCCGGGTCGAAGGCCAGGATCTGCCGGCCGGGGGCCAGCAGGGACTCGTAGCGGTGCATACGACTGCCCGCGTCCTGCTGTCCGGCCGTGCTGAGCCGGCTGTCGTGCATGCGTTTCCGCTCGACCTTGCGCTGCTGCTCCAGCGCGATGCGGTTGGCGCCGTAGCGCAAGGTGGCGGGGGCGCCGTTCATGTTGCCGACCGCGAGCGGGTAGCGGTGGGCGAGGCGGTCCTGGTCCCCGGGGGAGAGGGAGGCGAAGAAACGGCTGAGCCGGGCCGGTGCGGACTGGGGGTCCGGCAGGTGCAGGCCGTGGATGCTGCCGTGCTCCCACTGGGCGAGCGAGGCCTGCAGTGCGGTCGACTCCCGGTGACTGCGCAGGGCGGTCCAGCCGGTGGTCGCGAGCATCACGAACACCACGGCCAGCGCCAGCAGGGCGCGCCAGACGTTCAGTGGCGGGGAGGTGTCGAAGGAAGTCACTGGGAGGACACACTAGGAGAACGAGAGGGTCTCGGGGTAACCGAGTGACTGGGATCACGTTTCGTGGATCATCGAACACCCTGTCAACGATCTTTTGTGGCACGCCAGTTTCCGGTGAGCGCCGAACCCACCTGATCGAGGTGGGACGCGGTGAGTTGACGCATCGCCGCCAGGCTGAAGTCGTCGCCCGTGCACCAGTGCCGTTCCGTGACCCTTATCACCCCGCCGAACACGGCCACGGCCAGCCGCGGTCGGGGGTCGGCGTCCACGTCCACACCCTCGCGCTCGGCGAGCAGACGCGCGATGGTCTCCTCCGTCGCCGCCGAGCGGCGCAGATGGGCGGCGAGGAGCGCGGGCGTCGACTCGATCGTCCGGTACATGCGCAGATACAGCTCGACCGGCACGGCCGACTCGACGGTCTCGCGGATCGCGTCCCAGCCCTCCAGGACCGCCTGCCGCAGGGCCTCCATCGGCGCCTCGTGCGCGGGCCGCGCCCGTACGGCCGCCACGAAGTGCTCCTCGGTCATTTCCTGCACCGCGAAGGCCACGTCCTCCTTGCCGGCGAAGTAACGGAAGAAGGTGCGCTGGGAGACGTCGACGGCCTCGGTGATCTCGTCGACGGTCGTCTGCTCGTACCCCCGTGTGGTGAACAGCTCCAGAGCGGCCCGCAGCAGTGCGTCCCGGGTGCGCTGCTTCTTGCGTTCGCGCAGTGTTTCCATGGTGTCAGTTACTGACTCATGCAAAGGTCTGTCAATCGTCAGAGGCTGTCACTAGCCTCGAACGCATGACTGGTCAGACCACCATCGGCGCGACGGGGCCGGGGGACGCAGGCTCGGCAGCCCCGCTGGAGCCGGCTCCGGCCGCGGGGCTGCGCGGCCATCCCTGGCTCACCCTCATCACCGTCGCCGTGGGCGTCATGATGGTGGCCCTCGACGGCACCATCGTGGCGATCGCCAACCCGTCGATCCAGGACGACCTGCACGCCACCTTCGCCGACGTGCAGTGGATCACCAACGGCTACTTCCTCGCCCTCGCGGTCTCCCTGATCACCGCGGGCAAGCTCGGTGACCGCTTCGGCCACCGGCAGACCTTCCTCGTCGGCGTGACCGGCTTCGCCGCCGCCTCCGGCGCCATCGGCCTGTCCCACAGCATCGCCGCCGTCGTGGCCTTCCGTGTCTTCCAGGGCCTGTTCGGCGCGCTGCTGATGCCGGCCGCGCTCGGCCTGCTGCGGGCCACCTTCCCGGCCGAGCGGCTCAACATGGCCATCGGCATCTGGGGCATGGTGATCGGCGCGTCCACCGCGGGCGGCCCGATCCTCGGCGGCGTCCTCGTCGAGCACGTCAACTGGCAGTCGGTGTTCTTCATCAACGTCCCCGTCGGCGCGCTCGCCCTGCTCCTGGGCCTGCTGATCCTGCTCGACCACCGTGCGCGGAACGCCCCGCGCTCCTTCGACGTCCTCGGCATCGCCCTGCTCTCCGGCGCGATGTTCTGCCTGGTCTGGGCGCTCATCAAGGCCCCGACATGGGGCTGGGGCGACGGCAGGACGTGGGTGTTCGTCATCGCGTCCGTGGCCCTGTTCGCCGCCTTCTCCTTCTGGGAGACGAGGGTCGGCGAACCCCTCGTCCCGCTGGGCCTGTTCCGCTCGATACCGCTGTCGGCCGGTGTCGTCCTGATGGTCCTCATGGCCATCGCGTTCATGGGCGGCCTTTTCTTCGTCACCTTCTACTTGCAGAACGTGCACGGGATGAGCCCGATCAATGCCGGCCTGCACCTGCTGCCGCTCACCGGCATGATGATCGTCGGCTCCCCGCTGGCCGGCGCCGCGATCACCAAGCTCGGCCCGCGCGTCCCGCTGGCGGGCGGCATGGCCGCGACCGCCATCGCCATGTACGGCATGTCGACCCTCGAGGCCGACACCGGCAGCGGGGTGATGTCCGTCTGGTTCGCGCTGCTCGGCCTCGGCCTCGCGCCGGTGATGGTCGGCGCCACCGAGGTCATCGTCGGCAACGCCCCCATGGAGCTGTCCGGCGTCGCGGGTGGCCTCCAGCAGGCGGCCATGCAGATCGGCGGCAGCCTCGGTACGGCCGTGCTGGGCGCCGTGATGGCCTCCAAGGTCGACAGCGATCTGCCGGGCAACTGGACGGGGGCGGGGCTGCCGCGGCTGACCCCGGACCAGGTGGACAAGGCCTCCGAAGCGGTCCAGGTCGGCGTCGCCCCGGTGCCGAAGGGCGTTCCGGCGCCGATCGCCGCGAGGATCACCGAAGTCGCGCACCACACCTTCATCTCCGGCATGAGCCTCGCCTCCCTGGTCGCGGCCGGCGTGGCGGCGGTCGCCGTCCTCGTCGCGCTGCTCACCAAGCGGGGCGCGAACGCCGAGGCGGGCGCGGGCGTGGGCCACATCTGAGGTCTGGGCGCAGTTTCGCCTATCAGGGTGACTCCGCTAAAGATTCCTCGCCCCGGGTACGCGCCGCAGGTCACAGTGGGTCAAGCCCTCCGCAGTGCCTGGGAGGACCACCGGGCTGCGGCGCGCGCCGCGGAGGGGGCGGCGCGCGCAGGTCTGCCCGCGCGGAACCGGGGTACCCGCACGTCGAAGCCGAACTGTCCATGAACCTCAGGGAGTTGATGATGGCGGGCTTCGGAACGCGCGGGTACCCCCGGTCACGTGGCCGGACGTGGCAACGGACCGGGCCGGACCGTGCGACGCTCGGGGTCATCGGCACGATCTGTGCCGTGGCGGGCTTCTTCGCGCTGGGCATCGTGCTGGGACCGGTGGCGATGTTCTGCGGCTGGCAGGCGATGGGCCGCAAGTGGTCCAACGACCGCGACATCCCGGCCCTGGTGGCCCTGATCCTGGGCGCGATCGACACACTGCTGGCCGTCTTCGCCCTGGCGGGCGCGGCCACGTGGGGCCACGGGCTCCTCTAGCCGACGGCCCCTGGCCGCGGCTGCGCGGCCGTCGCCGCGGGTGGGTGCGTCGCGGCCGGTCGCGCCCACCCGCGGCGGAGCCGCATATCGATGCGGAGCCGCATACCGATAGGGCCCCGCGCCTGGGAGTTGCCGTCGCCGCCCGCCCCGCGCCTGGGAGTTGCCGTCGGCGCCCGCTCGGCGGGCGCCGCCTGCGCGCGACCCGGCCCCCGCCCAGCCGCAGCACCGGGCCCCCGCTAACTTCGCTGCTGCTCCCGCTCGTGCACCAACCGAGCCACCTCGGCGCGCAGCAACCGCACCTCCTCGGCCAGATCGGCGATGGCTCGCGTCTGCCGCCGCTCCTCCACATCGTCCTTCTCGAACCGCGCGATGAACCACGCCGCGATGTTCGCGGTGACGACACCGAGCAGCGCGATCCCGGACAGCATCAGCCCGACGGCGATCATCCGCCCCAGCCCGGTCGTCGGCGCGTGATCCCCGTACCCCACGGTCGTCATCGTCGTGAACGACCACCACACCGCGTCACCCAGCGTCCGGATGTTCCCGTTCGGTGAGTCCCGCTCGACGGACAGCACCGCCAGCGACCCGAACATCAGCAGCCCGACCACCGACCCGGCGACGTACGTCGTGAGCCGGATCTGGGAGGCCATCCGCGCCCGCCGCCCCACCAGCAGCAGCGTCGACACCATCCGCAGCAACCGCAGCGGCTGCAGCAGCGGCAGCACCACCGCGCACAGGTCTATCCAGTGCGTACGGACGAACTCCCGGCGCCGCGGGGTGATCAGCAGCCGTATCAGGTAGTCCACCGCGAACGCGGCCCACACCACCCACTCCGTGGCGGTACAGACGACCGTCAGGGACCGGCTCGCGGGATTGGCCACGATCGGTACGGCATAGGCGACGGCGAACGCCACGGCCAGCGCCAGCAGCGGCCGCTGGGTGAGCCGTTCCCAACGCACCTGAGCCGACTGATCGTTCATGCCCGCAATGGTAAAGAAAAAGCAACGAGGGTGGTGCCGCGCCACGGCACCACCCTCGCTCGGTCGGTCAGCGCCGAGCGGCGGGGAGGCTACGCGTCGCCACCCGCAACCCCCGGATCCGCCGCCGACACATCCAGCAGCCGGTACCGGTCGATGGCCTGCTTCAGCGCCGAGCGGTCGATCTTGCCCTCGCGGGCCAGCTCGGTCAGCACCGCGACGACGATCGACTGGGCGTCGATGCGGAAGAAGCGGCGGGCCGCACCCCGGGTGTCGGCGAAGCCGAAGCCGTCCGCGCCGAGCGACTGGTACGTGCCCGGCACCCACCGCGCGATCTGGTCCGGAACCGACCGCATCCAGTCGGACACGGCCACGAACGGCCCCTCGGCGCCACCGAGCTTCCGCGTCACGTACGGCACCCGCTGCTCCTCCTCCGGATGCAGCAGGTTGTGCTCCTCGCACTCCACCGCCTCGCGGCGCAGCTCGTTCCAGGAGGTCGCGGACCACACGTCCGCCTTGACGTTCCAGTCCTCGGCGAGGATCCGCTGCGCCTCCAGGGCCCAGGGGACCGCCACGCCGGACGCCATGATCTGCGCCGGGATCGAGCCGTTCGCGGCCTCACTGAGCTTGTGGACGCCCTTGAGGATGCCCTCGACGTCCACGTTCGCCGGCTCGGCCGGGTGCTGGATGGGCTCGTTGTAGACGGTCAGGTAGTAGAAGACGTCCTCGCCGTGGGGGTGGTCCGCGTCGGCGCCGTACATGCGGCGCAGGCCGTCCTGCACGATGTGCGCGATCTCGTAGGCGTACGCCGGGTCGTAGGCCACGCACGCCGGGTTGGTCGAGGCGAGCAGCTGCGAGTGGCCGTCCGCGTGCTGCAGGCCCTCACCGGTCAGCGTCGTACGGCCGGCGGTCGCACCCAGCACGAATCCGCGTGCCAGCTGGTCGGCCATCTGCCAGAACTGGTCACCCGTGCGCTGGAAACCGAACATCGAGTAGAAGACGTACACCGGGATCAGCGGCTCGCCGTGCGTGGCGTAGGCCGAGCCCGCCGCGATCAGGGAGGCCGTACAGCCCGCCTCGGAGATGCCGTCGTGCAGCATCTGGCCGGTCGGCGACTCCTTGTAGGCGAGGAGCAGGTCCCGGTCGACCGCCTCGTACTGCTGACCGAGCGGGTTGTAGATCTTCGCACTCGGGAAGAAGGAGTCCATGCCGAACGTGCGGTACTCGTCCGGCGCGATCAGTACGAACCGCTTGCCGATCTCCTTGTCCCGCATGAGGTCCTTCAGGAGCCGGACGAACGCCATGGTCGTGGCGATGGACTGCTGGCCCGTGCCCTTCTTCACCGTCGCGTACGCCTTGTCGTCCGGCAGCGCGAGCGGCTCGGAGCGCACGACGCGCGTCGGGACGTACCCGCCGCAGGCCTTGCGCATGTCGTGCATGTACTGGATCTCTTCGGTGTTGCGGCCCGGGTGGTAGTACGGCGGCAGCCCGGACTCCAGCTCCTTGTCGGAGATCGGCAGGTGCAGCCGGTCCCGGAAGCGCTTGAGGTCGTCGACCGTCAGCTTCTTCATCTGGTGTGTGGCGTTGCGGCCCTCGAAGTTCGGCCCCAGCGTCCAGCCCTTGACCGTCTTGGCCAGGATGACCGTCGGCTGGCCCTTGTGCTCCAGGGCCGCCTTGTACGCCGCGTAGATCTTCCGGTGGTCGTGACCGCCGCGGCCCAGCATCAGGATCTGGTGGTCGGTCATGTTCTCGACCATCGAGCGCAGCCGGACGTCGTCGCCGAAGAAGTGCTCGCGGATGTACGCGCCGGACTCGGTCGCGTAGGTCTGGAACTGGCCGTCCGGGGTCGTGTTCATCTTGTTGACCAGGACGCCGTCGCGGTCCTGCGCGAGCAGCGGGTCCCAGGAGCGGTCCCAGATCAGCTTGATCACGTTCCAGCCGGCGCCCCGGAAGATCGACTCCAGTTCCTGGATGATCTTGCCGTTGCCGCGCACCGGGCCGTCCAGCCGCTGCAGGTTGCAGTTGACGACGAAGGTCAGGTTGTCCAGGCCCTCGCGGGCGGCGATGGACAGCTGGCCGAGCGACTCCGGCTCGTCCATCTCGCCGTCGCCGAGGAACGCCCACACGTGCGACCTGGAGGTGTCGGCGATGCCCCGCGCCTGCATGTAGCGGTTCATCCGCGCCTGGTAGATCGCGCCGAGCGGGCCGAGGCCCATGGAGACCGTCGGGAACTCCCAGAAGTCCGGCATCGAGCGCGGGTGCGGGTAGCTGGACAGGCCGTTCGGGTACTTCGACTTCTCCTGGCGGAAGCCGTCCAGCTGGTCCTGGGTGAGCCGGTCGAGCAGGTACGCGCGCGCGTAGATGCCCGGGGAGGCGTGGCCCTGGAAGAAGACCTGGTCGCCGCCGTCGCCCTCGTCCTTGCCGCGGAAGAAGTGGTTGAAGCCGACGTCGTACAGCGAGGCCGAGGAGGCGAAGGTGGCGATGTGGCCGCCGACGCCGATGCCGGGGCGCTGGGCGCGCGAGACCATCACGGCCGCGTTCCAGCGGGTCGCGTTGAGGATCCTGCGCTCGATCTCCTCGTTGCCCGGGAAGAAGGGCTCCGCCTTGGTCGGGATCGTGTTGACGTAGTCCGTGCTGCGCATCTCGGGCACGGCCACGCGCCGCTCGCGGGCCCGTTCGATCAGCCGGAGCATGAGGTAGCGGGCCCTCTCCCGGCCGCGCTCGTCCACGGCGGCGTCGAGCGAGTCGAGCCACTCCTGCGTCTCTTCGGGATCGAAGTCAGGAACCTGACTCGGAAGGCCGCCAATGATGATCGGATTGCGATCGGATCCGGAAGCCACGCTGTTCCTTACCTGTCAGAGGGCCAGTTTTCTACAGCTGCCTACACCGTTCCCCATCGTGTACCTCGGGGCGGCGTACGTCATCTCCTCGGTGCCCGTCGGTCTCCTCCCCGGTCAAAACGCAACGATACGCCCGGGGTGTGACACCCTTGGCAAAGCTGTTCGAGGGTCGTATCGCAGAATGATTCCGAATGGTGCAAACCGGGCACATCGGTGTGATGTGGGTCTCGTGGAATCGGGATACGGTGCCAGGAGTTGCGACGACACGGCCGGGATCGTCACCGTTTCGGCGGTCCAAACGGCCGGGTACTTGCGCGATCCGTCCCGCCCGTGTGGACTACGGCCAATGCTTCGCGCACGCGCGTGGCTGAGATATTCACCAAGACATGATCAGGAGGCAACCCGTGAGCGCGACCGCGGACCACGCGGAGGAGCGGACGAACCCTGCCGGCAGGCTGGGGTTCCAGCCCGGGCAGGTGGTCCAGGAGATCGGCTACGACGACGACGTCGACCAGGAGCTCCGCGAGGCCATCGAGGAAGCCGTCGAAGGCGACCTGATGGACGAGGAATACGACGACGTGGCCGACGCCGTTGTGCTGTGGTTCCGTGATGACGACGGTGACCTGACGGATGCGCTGGTGGATGCCACCACGTACATCGAAGAGGGCGGCACGATCCTGCTCCTCACGCCGAAGACCGGCCGTTCGGGGTACGTGGAGCCGAGCGACATCCAGGACGCCGCCACGACGGCCGGCCTGACGGCCTCGAAGAGCGTCAGTGTGGGCAAGGACTGGAGCGGCTCGCGGCTGGCGACGCCGAAGGCGGCCAAGTCCAAGAGGTGATCTCCTCCGTCCACCGGACGGGCTGGTTTTCGCCCCAGCCCGTCCGGAAGGCCCCGGTGATCGCTGCGTAGGGTGGAGCCGAGCGTTTTGCTGTGCGCTCACCCGAACAGCCCACCGAAGGGATGCACGACGATGGCGATCCAGGTCGGCGACAAGGCGCCCGACTTCGAGCTCAAGGACAACCACGGCCGCACCGTGAAGCTCTCGGACTTCCGCGGCGAGAAGAACGTGGTCCTCCTCTTCTACCCCTTCGCCTTCACCGGTGTGTGCACCGGTGAGCTGTGCGAGCTGCGCGACAACCTGCCGAAGTTCTCGGACCGCGAGACGCAGGTGCTCGCCGTCTCCAACGACTCCATCCACACCCTGCGCGTCTTCGCCGAGCAGGAGGGCCTGGAGTACCCGCTGGTCAGCGACTTCTGGCCGCACGGCAACGTCTCGCGCGCGTACGGCGTCTTCGACGAGGACAAGGGGTGCGCCGTCCGGGGCACCTTCATCATCGACAAGGAGGGCGTCGTGCGGTGGACCGTGGTCAACGGCCTGCCGGACGCGCGCGACCTGAACGCCTACGTGAAGGCGCTCGACACCCTGTAGGCCGGCCGTGGCCGACACCTGTGATTCTCCGGGTCCAGGGTCTGCGGGGTGCGGGAACCCGTCACTAGGATCGGCACGTTGATCCCATATCCGAAGCACGACGGGGCTCCCCGCCCCTGGACACCACATGGAGGACCCGTGGGAGTCAGCCTCAGCAAGGGCGGCAACGTATCGCTGACGAAGGAGGCCCCGGGCCTGACCGCCGTCATCGTCGGTCTGGGCTGGGACGTGCGTACCACGACCGGCACCGACTTCGACCTCGACGCCAGCGCGCTGCTGCTGAACAACTCCGGCAAGGTCGCGAGCGACCAGCACTTCGTCTTCTTCAACAACCTCAAGAGCCCCGACGGCTCGGTCGAGCACACCGGTGACAACATCACCGGTGAGGGTGAGGGCGACGACGAACAGATCAAGATCAATCTGGCCGGCGTCCCGGCCGACATCGAGAAGATCGTCTTCCCCGTGTCGATCTACGACGCCGAGAACCGCCAGCAGTCCTTCGGCCAGGTTCGCAACGCCTTCATCCGCGTCGTGAACCAGGCGGGCGAGCAGGAGATCGCCCGCTACGACCTGAGCGAGGACGCCTCCACCGAGACCGCCATGGTCTTCGGCGAGCTGTACCGGCACGGCGCGGAGTGGAAGTTCCGCGCCATCGGCCAGGGCTACGCCTCCGGTCTGCGCGGCATCGCCCAGGACTTCGGCGTCAACGTCTGACGCGTAACGGCCCTGACACCGGCGCCGCACCGTTTACGTGCGGCGCCGGACGCGCAGGACAACCAGGGAAGCACCACAAGGGGAGGACCAGCATCATGGGCGTCACGCTCGCCAAGGGAGGCAATGTCTCCCTCTCCAAGGCCGCACCGAACCTCACCAACGTCATGATCGGGCTCGGCTGGGACGCGCGTTCCACCACCGGCGCCCCCTTCGACCTCGACGCCAGCGCCCTGCTGTGCGGCGCCGGGAACCGCGTGCTGGGCGACGAGTGGTTCGTCTTCTACAACCAGCTCAAGAGCCCGGACGGCTCGGTCGAGCACACCGGTGACAACCTCACCGGTGAGGGCGAGGGTGACGACGAGTCGGTCCTGGTGGACCTCGCCAAGGTTCCCGCGCACTGCGAGAAGATCGTCTTCCCGGTCTCCATCCACATGGCGGACGAGCGCGGCCAGACCTTCGGCCAGGTCTCCAACGCCTTCATCCGGGTCGTGAACCAGGCCGACGGCCAGGAGCTGGCGCGCTACGACCTCAGTGAGGACGCCTCCACCGAGACCGCCATGATCTTCGGCGAGCTGTACCGCTACCAGGGCGAATGGAAGTTCCGGGCCGTGGGTCAGGGCTATGCCTCGGGCCTGCGCGGCATCGCCCTCGACTTCGGGGTGAACGTTTCGTAGCGCGGCTTGCCCCGCACGGTACCGCCGGTAGGGTGCACCTCTACACTCGGGAGTCAACGTTTAGCAAAGCCGAGTACGGCGCGGGGGAGCCCCTCCCTCAGACTCGTCTGGGGGGACCCCCAGACACGATTGGGTAGCCAGTGCTTCTGAAAACCTTCGGCTGGTCGTTCGCGGTCACCGCGCTCGGCCTGGTCGCCGCGGTCTTCTACGGGGGGTGGGAGGCCTTCGGCGTGGTCGCGATCCTCGCCGTCCTCGAGATCTCGCTGTCGTTCGACAACGCGGTGGTCAACGCCGGCATCCTGAAGAAGATGAGCGCCTTCTGGCAGAAGATCTTCCTCACCGTCGGCGTTCTCATCGCGGTCTTCGGCATGCGGCTGGTCTTCCCCGTCGTCATCGTGGCGATCACGGCCAAGAAGAGCCCGTTCGACGCGGTCAACCTGGCCTTCACCGACAAGGACCGCTACCAGCAGCTGGTGACCGACGCCCACCCGGCGATCGCCGCCTTCGGCGGCATGTTCCTGCTGATGATCTTCCTCGACTTCATCTTCGAGGACCGGGACATCCAGTGGCTGCGCTGGATCGAGCGGCCCCTGGCCAAGCTCGGCAAGGTCGACATGCTGGCGGTCTGTATCGCCCTGATCGTCCTGCTGATCACCTCCTTCACCTTCGCCACCCACGCCCACCAGCACGGCGGCGCCCACGTCGACAAGGCCCAGACGGTCCTGATCGCCGGCATCGCCGGCCTGATCACCTACATGATCGTCGGCGGTCTGTCGGGCTACTTCGAGGACCGGCTGGAGGAAGAGGAGGAGCGCGAGCACGAGGAGGAGGAAGAGGCCGCCCGCACCGGCAAGCCGAAGTCGGCGGTGCTGCTGGCCGGCCAGGCCGCGTTCTTCATGTTCCTCTACCTGGAGGTCCTGGACGCGTCCTTCTCCTTCGACGGCGTGATCGGCGCCTTCGCCATCACCAACGACATCGTGATGATGGCTCTCGGCCTCGGCATCGGCGCGATGTACGTCCGCTCCCTCACGGTCTACCTGGTCCGCCAGGGCACCCTCGACGACTACGTCTACCTGGAGCACGGCGCCCACTACGCCATCGGCGCCCTGGCGGTGATCCTCATGGTCACCATCCAGTACGAGATCAACGAGGTGATCACCGGCCTCGTCGGTGTCGTCCTGATCGCCTGGTCCTTCTGGTCCTCCGTCCGCCGCAACCGCGCGCTGGCTGCCGCGGGGGAGGGCACCGGCGAGAAGGCGGAAGTCTCCTCCGGGGTGTGACACCCCGGCCGGTGAGGAACGCTCTGAGCGGGGCGGCCGACGCGGTCGGCCGCCCTGACGGCGTTCACAAGAATGACCTGGGGGCGGGAATGGGTTTCTTCGACGGGCTGCGCGGCGCCAGCGCCGCCGACTTCGACTCGGGCAGTGCCTCGACCAACGCCATCGAACTCACCAGGCGGCACCAGGCGGTGTCCCTCACCAAGCAGGGCGCGGCCACCGGCCATCTGCGCGTCAACCTCACCTGGCGGATGCGCACCTCCGACTTCGACGGGGTCCAGCGCACCGGCCTCCTCAGGCACCCCTTCAAGGCCCTCAGGCCCCCCGAGGTCCTCGGTCACGGCCAGAGCATGGTCAACGTCGACCTCGACCTGGGCTGCCTCTACGAACTGACCGACGGCACGAAGGGTGTCGTCCAGCCGCTGGGCGGCTACCTAGGGGACGTCAACGCACCGCCGTACATCAAGCTCAGCGGAGACGACCGGTTCGGCTCGGCGTCCGGCGAGACGATGTACGTCAACCTCGACCACCGCGACGCCATCAAACGCCTGCTGGTCTTCGTCTACATCTACGACCAGACGCCGGCCTTCGACCGTACCCACGCCATCGTCACGCTGTACCCCAGCAACGGCCCCCGCATCGAGATAGGCCTCGACGAACGCCACCCCCAGGCCCGCTCGTGCGCGGTCGTCATGATCGAGAACGTGAAGGGGGAGCTGGTCGTCCGCCGCGAGGTGAAGTTCGTGTACGGCTTCCAGGGGGAGCTGGACCGGCTCTACGGGTGGGGGCTGCAGTGGGGCAGGGGCTACAAATCCAAGGCCGACCGCTGAGGCGCCGCGGGCTGGTGCGCCCCTGAGGGGTGCGGGGAACCGCGCGAGAGACCACTCACCGCCCGATGAACTGCGGCCCCTGCGGAGGCAACCGGAAGTCCGGATCCACCGGCCCCACCGGCACGGGAACCGGCTGAGGCTGGGGGTACCCGTACGCCGGCTGCCCCGACGTCGGCTGGGGATACCCGTACGCCGGCGGCTGCTGCGGAACCGCCGGGGGCACCGGCTCCCCCTCGTCCACCGAGATACCGAAGTCCGTGGCCAGCCCCTTCAGCCCGTTCGAGTAGCCCTCTCCCAGGGCGCGGAACTTCCAGCCCTCCCCGCGCCGGTACAGCTCCCCGCAGATCAGGGCCGTCTCCGCGCCCGTCTCCGGCTTGATCTCGAACCGGGCCAGGGGCTCCCCGCCGGCGACCGCGGCGTCGTACAGCATGATGCACAGCGCCGGCACCCGGTCGAAGGTGACCCCGTCCGCCGACGCGACCAGCAGGATCCGGCCGACGTCCGGCTCGACGCCGGGCAGATCCGTCTGGATCGTGTCGGTCAGTCCCTCGGCGATGCGCTTCTTGCCCAGCCGCCACACCTTCCCGGAAGGGTGCCGGGGCTGGTTGTAGAAGACGAAGTCCTCGTCGGAGCGCACCCGGCCGTCAGGGCCCAGCAGCAGTGCCGAGGCGTCCACGTCCGGGACCCCCTGCCCGGGAGTCCAGCGCAGTACCGCGCGGACCGTGTCGGCTTCCAGCGGGACGTTCGACCCCTTCAGCATCGCGTGCGTCATGCGGTCATCCTGCCTTCTCGGTCCTGGCCACGACAATGCGGGGGGTGGTCTCCCAGAGCGCCGCCGACATGGGCGAGTTACCGGAAATTCATGCCCGCAGGGAACCCCTGACATGGATCCCTACGTACTATTACCGGCCACCCTTTACCGAATACTCAGACTCGGCTCGCACCCCTGAGGGGAGTCATATGCGTCATTTCGGGCACATCGCCCCCGAGGTGCGGCAGCGCCTCTTCCACCGGGAGCCGTGCGCGTTCAGCGCCGACTCGCCGGCCCGGCTGCTCGCCGCCGCCCTCGGCGCCACCCTGTACAGCCCGGCCACCCGGCCGCGGCTCGCCGACGACATCGTCAAGCAGGCCGGGAACGGCGTGGTCTCGATGGTGCTGTGCCTGGAGGACTCGATCGACGACGCGGACGTCGTGGCCGGCGAGGAGAACCTCGTCCGGCAGTTCGCCGACCTGACCGCCCGGCCCGGAACCGAGCCGCCGCTCCTCTTCATCCGGGTCCGCACCCCCGAGCAGATCCCCGATCTCGCCCGGCGCCTCGGCCCGTCCGTGCGGCTGCTGTCCGGATTCGTGCTGCCCAAGTTCACCGAGGAGCGCGGCATCCCCTTCCTGGAGGCCCTGACGGCCGCCGAGGCCGGCACCGGGCGCCGGCTGTTCGCCATGCCCGTCCTGGAGTCCCCGGAGCTGCTCTACCGCGAGTCCCGCGTGGACACCCTGGAGGGCATCTTCCGCGCGGTCGACAAGTTCCGCGAACGGGTGCTGGCGCTGCGCCTCGGCGTGACCGACTTCTGCTCCTCCTACGGCCTGCGCCGCGCCCCGGACATGACCGCCTACGACGTCCAGATCGTCGCCTCCGTGATCGCCGACGTCGTGAACATGCTGGCCCGGGCCGACGGCACCGGGTTCACCGTGACCGGGCCCGTGTGGGAGTACTTCCGGGTCTCCGAGCGCATGTTCAAGCCGCAGCTGAGGCAGAGCCCCTTCCTGGAGGTGCAGGCCGTCGAGCTGCGCGAGAAGCTGATCGAGCACGCCATGGACGGTCTGCTGCGGGAGATCTCCCTCGACCAGGCCAACGGCCTGCTCGGCAAGACCTGCATCCACCCCTCCCACGTGCTGCCCGTCCACGCGCTGTCCGTGGTCAGCCACGAGGAGTACAGCGACGCCCAGGACATCCTGCGGCCGGAACGCGGCGGCGGAGGTGTACTTCGGTCGGCCTACACGAACAAGATGAACGAGGTGAAGCCGCACCGCGCCTGGGCCGAGCGGACCCTGCTGCGCGCCGAGGCCTTCGGCGTGGCCCACGAGGACGTCGGCTTCGTGGAGCTGCTCGCCGCCGGGATACCCGGCTGAACCTTCCATCACGTCCAAGGAACGCATGAATCACGCAGTGAACGACGGTATCTGGTCCGGCAGCTGGGTCGCGGAGCGGCTCGGGGTCGAACTCGTGGGGGACGACGGCCTGCAGGCCCTGCTGGGGCTCGCGCTGCGCCGTAATCCCAAGCGGGCCCATCTGCTGGTCTCCAACGTGCTCGGCAAGCACGTACCGCAGTCGCCGTCCGTGGTCTACGCGTACGGCTACCGCCTGGGCCGACGGGTCGCCGAGCTGCTGGGCGAGGCGGAGGGGGGTGCCGCTGTCGTCCTCGGCTATGCGGAGACCGCGACGGGGCTGGGCCACGCCGTGGCCGACGGCCTCGGTACGGCGCCGTATCTGCACTCCACGCGGCGGCCGGTGGCCGGGGTCGCCCGGGCGGGCGGCTTCGAGGAGTCCCACTCGCACGCCACGTCTCATCTCCTGCTGCCCGAAGACGCCGGTCTGCTGGCCGGTGACGGTCCGCTGGTGCTCGTCGACGACGAGTTCTCGACCGGTAACACCGTGCTGAACACCATCCGCGACCTGCATGAACGGTATCCGCGACGGCGGTATGTGGTGGTGGCGCTGGTGGATATGCGCTCGGCTGAGGACGCGGATCGGCTGGAGCGGTTCGCCGGTGAGACCGGGGCGCGGGTGGATCTTGTCGCCGCCGCGTCCGGGACGGTGCGGCTGCCGTCGGACGTCCTGGAGAAGGGGCAGGAACTGGTGGCTCACCATGAGTCCGCCGGGGGCGGGTCGTCGGTGGCCGGTCGCGCAGTTCCTCCCGCCCCTGTGGGGGCGCGCCAGCCGAGCCGGATAGAACTCCACTGGCCTCACCGCCTCCCCGACGGCGGGCGGCACGGCTTCACGCCCGCCCACCGGGCCCGCCTGGACGCCGCGCTGCCCGCGATGGCCGGTCGAATACGCGACGCCCTGCCCCCCGGCGCCCGCCGGATCCTGGTCCTCGGCTTCGAGGAGCTGATGTACGCCCCCCTGCGTCTCGCCTGCGAGCTGGAGCGGGTCATGGCGGCCGAGGTGCGCTTCTCCACCACCACCCGCTCGCCCGTCCTCGCGCTGGACGACCCCGGCTACGCGATCCGCACCCGGCTGGTCTTCGCCGCCCATGACGACCCGGCCGACGGGCCCGGTGAGCGCTACGCCTACAACGTCGCGGGCGGCGGCTTCGATGCCGTCGTCGCCGTGGTCGACTCCGTCGCCGACACCCCCGCGCTGCACGCGCCCGACGGCCTGCTGGCGCGGCTCGCCGCCCATACCCCGCACGTCCTGCTCGCGGTCGTCCCGTCGTACGTACCGCCCGCTCCCGAAAGGCCGGCCATGCTGCCCGAGCCCCTCCGCGGCCCCGCATTCTCCTCGTACCCGCCCGACGAGGTCGGCTGGCTGCTGCAGGACCTCTCCGACGTCACGCTGGAGGCGCCGACCGAGGAGCGCGAGGAGGCCATCCAGAGCGGCGGCGCGCACTACGCCGAGTCCCTGCCCGTGGAGTACCAGCCCAGCGAGCAGTACCAGGAGCTGTTCCACACCGCCCTCGACGCCTCCGCCGCCCGGCTCGCCCAGGCGGTCGGCGTGGTGACCGAGGCCGTCGTCGCCGAGCGGTCGCCCCGCCCGGTGCTGGTGTCCCTGGCCCGCGCGGGCACCCCGGTCGGCATCCTCATGCGCCGCTGGGCCCGGTTCCGGCACGGCCTCGACCTCCCGCACTACGCCGTGTCGATCGTGCGCGGCCGGGGCATCGACGCCAACGCGCTGCGCTGGCTGGCCGACCGGCACGACCCACGTGACGTCGTGTTCGTCGACGGCTGGACCGGCAAGGGCGCCATCACCCGGGAACTCGCGCAGGCGGTCGGGGAGTTCGAGGAGAAGGAGGGCGTCACCGGCTTCGACCCGGAGATCGCCGTACTCGCCGACCCGGGCTCCTGCGTGCGCACCTACGGCACCCGCGAGGACTTCCTCATCCCCTCCGCCTGCCTCAACTCCACCGTCTCCGGCCTGATCTCGCGTACGGTCCTGCGCGCCGACCTGGTCGGCCCGGACGACTTCCACGGCGCGAAGTTCTACCGCGAACTCGCCGGCGCCGATGTCTCGGTGGCCTTCCTCGACGCCGTCTCCGCCCGCTTCCCCGAGGTCGCCGACCCCGTCGACACCGCGGTCAAGGAGCTGATGGCCGAGGACCGCACCCCGACCTGGGCCGGCTGGCGGGCCGTCGAGCGGATCAGCGAGGAGTACGGCATCCACGACGTGAACCTCGTCAAGCCCGGCGTCGGCGAGACCACCCGGGTGCTGCTGCGCCGGGTGCCGTGGAAGATCCTCGCCCGGGAAGGGGCCGGGGCCGACCTCGACCATGTCCGCCTGCTCGCCGAGCAGAGAGGCGTACCCGTCGAGGAGGTCGGTGATCTGCCGTACACCTGCGTCGGCCTGATCCACCCCCGGTACACGCGCGGCGCCACGGGTGCCGACGGCAAGGCGGTGAACGCCTGATGCCGGTGCTGGTGGCGAGCGACCTCGACCGTACGCTGATCTATTCCTCGGCGGCCCTCGCGCTGACCATGCCCGACGCGCGGGCGCCCCGGCTGCTGTGTGTGGAGGTCCACGAGGCAAGGCCGCTGTCGTACATGACCGAGACGGCGGCCCAGCTGCTGACCGACCTCGGCGACACGGCCGTCTTCGTGCCGACCACGACCCGGACGCGCAAGCAGTATCAGCGGATCAACCTGCCCGGGCCGCCCCCCAAGTACGCGATCTGCGCCAACGGCGGCCATCTGCTGGTCGACGGGATGACGGACACCGACTGGCACGCGGGCGTGCAGGCCCGTCTCGCCGACGAGTGCGCGCCGCTGGACGAGGTGCGCGAGCACCTGCTGAGGGCGGCCGACCCCGTCTGGGTGCGCAAGCACCGGGTCGCCGAGGACCTGTTCGCCTATCTCGTCGTCGAGCGCGAGCTGCTGCCCGAGGACTGGGTGAAGGAGCTGGCGGTGTGGGCCGAGAACCGCGGCTGGACCGTCTCGCTCCAGGGCCGCAAGATCTACGCCGTTCCCCAGCCGCTCACCAAGAGCGCGGCGGTACGGGAGGTCGCCCGGCGCACCGGCGCGGACCTCACGCTGGCCGCCGGGGACTCCCTCCTCGACGCCGACCTGCTCCTGGCCGCCGACCGGGGCTGGCGCCCCGGCCACGGCGAACTGGCCGACACGGGCTGGACGGCACCGCAGATCGCGGCACTGCCGGAGCGGGGCGTGCTGGCGGGGGAGCGGATCGCCCGGGAGTTCTTGAAGGCGACCCGCACGGCAGCGCCGCGATAGGGGCGCGGGGCTGTATCGATACGCGGCTCGGCCGCGTGGGGCGGGGGCGACTACCCGCAGCAGCCCCCGCCGCAACAACCGCCGCCCCCGCCCCCCGCAGGGGCCTGCGTGGCCGTACCGCCCACGGCTACGGTCGACAACAGCTTCACCGTGTCGTCATGCCCGGCAGGGCAAGGCGTGGGGGCGGCGGACTCCGCCATCGGACGGCTCAGTTCGAACGTGTCGCCGCAGGTACGGCACCGGTACTCATAGCGAGGCATGGGCCCAGGGTAGCCGCCGGGATTCCGGGCGTCGTTTCTCAATGTTGCATGAGTGTTGCGAGAAACCCCGCCCCTTGAACGGGGGATTCGAAAACTTCGTTGATAACTTGTGAAGCGTTGCGAGGGTGCTCAGCTCACCGCGCGAGCAAGACCGAGTGCGGAGGGGAGACGCACGTGACCGATGCGTCGCAGGGGGACGGCGTTCCCAAGGCGGGAGGCCGTGACGACGAGCCGCCCGCCGCGGACGTGACCCTGCATCTGAGGGTGGAGGCTCTCAGGGCGGACGAGACCATGCAGCTGCGTGCGCCGGAGCCGCCGGAGCCGCTCGCCGCCGGCGGCCGGGCCGAGCGCCGGCGCAGTGCGCGTCCCGCCGCGCGGGAGCGCGCCGTGGCCGCGACCCGGCGTCTGCTCGGGCCGCTCACCCCCTACGCCCGCAGGCTGGTCCCGTACGCCCGCCGGCTCGCCCGCTACGCGCGCCGTCTGAAGCCCCTGTACCCCCGCCCCGGCCGGACCGGCTGGCGCCGCTGGATGCCGTCCTGGCGCCAGTGGCTCGGCGCCACGGTGTCTTCCCTCGGCCTGCTGAGCCTCTTCCTCGTCACGGCGTACGCGATGACCGACATACCGACCGACCTGAACACGTACGCCACGCAGCAGGACAACGTCTACTTCTGGTCGGACGGCACCCCGATGGCCCGCACGGGCTGGGTGCAGCGGCAGGCGATGCCCCTGAAGGACATACCCCAGGACGTCCGCTGGGCGGTGCTGGCGGCGGAGAACGAGAGCTTCTACTCGGATCCGGGCATATCCGTCAAAGGCCTGACGCGGGCGCTGTACCGCACGGTGGGCAAGGGGGACACCGAGGGCGGATCCACCATCACCCAGCAGTACGTCAAAAACGTCTACCTCACCCAGAATCAGACCCTCAGCCGCAAGTTCACCGAGGCGATGATCGCCCTCAAGCTCGACAACAAGATGAGCAAGGACCAGATCCTGGAGGGCTACCTCAACACCAGCTGGTTCGGCCGTGGCAGCTACGGCATCCAGCGCGCCGCCCAGGCCTACTACGGCAAGGACGTCAGCAAGCTCAACGCCTCCGAGGCGGCCATGCTCGCCGGACTCCTCAAGGGCGCGGGCCTGTACGACCCGACGCTCGGCAAGGCCAACCACAAGCGGGCCGTGGAGCGCTGGAAGTGGATCCTGGACCGCATGGTCAAGATCCACCGGCTGTCGCCGCAGGAACGCGCCACGTACCGGACCTTCCCCGAGCCGCTGAAGAGCAACCCGCTGTACAGCACCGGTGCGCAGAGCGACTACCTGGTGGAGCTGGCGTCGCAGTACGCCAAGAAGTCCGGGCACCTGACCGACAAGCAGTTCGACCTCGGCGGCTACCAGATCTACACGACCTTCGACCGCAAGCGGGAGCAGGCGCTCACCGACGCCGTCACCAAGGCCCGCAAGCAGTCGGCGAAGGACCACCCGGACGCGGCGAAGACCGCGCACTACGGCGCCGCATCGGTCGCCGCCGACGGCCGGATCGTCGCGGTCTACGGCGGCCCGGACCACCGTACGCAGGGCTACAACGAGTCCAACGCGGCCACCGTCCCCGCGGGCAGCGCGTTCCTGCCGTTCGTCTACGCCGCCGGGCTCGAACACGGCGTCCACAAGACGCGCGGCGGACCGGCCACCCCGGTCGGCCCCGACACGCTCTACAACGGCGACGACGGCATTCCCGTGACCACCCCCGAGGGCCCCTACTGGGACCGCGGCGGCAAGAAGGTCGCCGCACACAACGACGGCGGCACGTCCTACGGGCAGATCACCCTGCGCCAGGCGCTCGCCCGGTCGGTCAACACCCCCTTCATGCAGCTCGGCATGGACACCGGCCTGGACAACGTCCGCCAGACCGCCGTGGCGTCCGGACTGCTGTCCTCCACCATCGGCCCCCAGGTACCCGCCCTGTCGCTCGGCAACTCCACGCCCAGTGCCATCCGCATGGCGAGCGGATACGCCACGTTCGCGGCCGGCGGCACGCACACGGAGCCGTACTCGGTGCGCCGGATCACCCGCAACGGCGCCCCGGTCGCCTTCGACACCCCGCGCCCCCGGCGTGCGGTCGGCGCCCAGGTGGCCCAGGAGGTGGACGAGGCGCTCGCCGACTCGCTCCGCACCGCCCATCCGGCCACGGCCGTCACCAGCCCGGGGGCGTCCGGGAAGGCCGGTACCGACGACAAGGACACCGCCGCCTGGTACGCCGGCACGGCCGACTCCGTGTCGACAGCGGTCGTCGTCTACCGCATGGACCTGGCGAAGTCCCTGCAGCCGCTGCCCCTCAAGGGGCTGGCGGGCACATCGGCGGACGACGTCCCGTACGCCCTCTGGTCGGCCGCCACGGGTGTCGGCTGACTCCGGACCCGACAGACCACCCTCGCCCCTCTCGGAAATTGAGCCGCGCATGTCTCGCAAGAAGTCACCGACGGGCCGGCGCCGCGCCCCCGGCCGTCGCCTGGCCCCCGCCGCCGCCCGCCCGCAGGTCCTGACGCTCGCCTTCCTCCTGGTCGTGGCCTCCGTGGTGGCCGGCTTCCTGGCGCTGACCCGGCCGGACGACACCGAGCCGACCGCCTCGGCCGGCAAGAAGGCCAGGGCGGTCGCCCCGAAGCCCAGCCCGACGCCCACCTGGGACGGCAAGACCCACATCCTCGGTGACGGCTCGACCTCCTACACCGGCCCGCAGAAGGGGCAGTTGAAGCCGGTGCCGCTCAAGCCCGGCGAAAAGCCGCCCCAGTTCGTCGTCTTCTCCTGGGACGGCGCGCTGGAGGGCGACGACCATCTCTTCTCGCACTACCGGGAGATGGCCGAGCAGTACAACGCCCACATGACGTTCTTCCTCACCGGCATCTACCTGCTGCCCAAGAGCAAGAAGTCCCTCTACCACGGCCCGATGCACGCGCCCGGCGACGCCGCCATCGACTACGCCACCGACGAGCACATCCGCACCACGCTGGAGCAGCTCCGCCTGGCCTACCAGCAGGGCAACGAGATAGGCACCCACTTCAACGGCCACTTCTGCGGCAAGAAGGGCGGCGGCGACTGGTCCGTCGCCCAGTGGAAGAGCGAGATCGACCAGTTCTACCAGTTCGTGGAGAACTGGAAGACCAACACCGGCTACAAGGACGTTCCCGCGCTGCCCTTCGACTTCAAGAAGGAGGTCACCGGCGGGCGCGCACCCTGCCTGGAGGGCCAGCCGAACCTCCTCAAGGCCATCAAGGGCTATGGCTGGCGCTACGACGCGAGCTCCCCGGGCGACTTCCAGATATGGCCCACGAAGAAGAACGGCATCTGGGACTTCCCGCTGGAGATGCTCCCGTACGAGAACGGCAGGTTCCAGGGCCTGTCGATGGACTTCAACTTCCTCTACAACCAGTCCCGGGGCGAGACGAACGGTGATCCGTCGAAGTACGCCCAGTGGCAGCAGATGACCGTCGACTCCTACATGGCCGGCTTCAACCGCGTCTACTACGGCAGCCGGGCCCCGCTGTTCGTCGGTGACCACTTCGAGGACTGGAACGGCGGCATCTACATGAAGGCCATCGACCAGATCATCCCGAAGATCTGCACCAAAAAGGGCGTCAAGTGCGTGTCCTTCAAGGAACTGTCCGACTGGCTCGACGTACAAAAGCCGCAGACCCTGGCCGCCCTGCGCAGCCTCGACCCCGCCCAGTCGCCGGACTGGTCGCAGGTCGTCAAGTGACCGGTGCGCCACGCCGGTTCCACTTGTGCAACTCCCTTCACATCCACCACACCAGGCATGCAAAGATGCTCCATCCCGGTAGGTGTACCGGCGAAAAGGGGAACACCATTGAAATCTAGAAGACTGAGCCGCAAGCGGCGCCGCGCGACCATAGTCACGGCTGCGGCTGCCTCGGTGGTCGCAGGCGTGGCCCTGGTGCCGAACTGGAGCGCGGGGGCCGCGGTCACCAACGACCCGACGGTGGACGCGGCCACCAAGGCGACCTTCCAACGGCTGGCCGACGCGGTCTTCACCGACCGCACCCAGGCCCTGGTGGACGGGGCCGGCAGCGCCGGGACGCATCACACGTCCGGCTTCTCCGGGTCCGTCCGCCTGTCGGGCGGGCAGAACCGTGAGCAGAGCTCCGCCCTCGGCGAGCTGCGCGCCCGCCGGACCCGCCTCGCCAAGCTGGGCGAGAAGTACAGCGCGGGCAGCACGCAGGTCACGCTCGACGCCACGCAGGTCAACGGCCGGCGCGCCAAGGTCGCCGTCACCGAGACCACGACCCTGACCTACCACAAGCCCGCGGCCAAGGGCCCGAAGACCACGGGGTTCCAGGCCCATCACGAGCTGACCTTCAAGGCCGATCGCGACGGGGACTGGCAGCTGACCGGCATCCGCGACACCGACGACGGCTACCTCGCCGTGAACCAGGTCGCCACGCCGTCCGTCGCCAAGGTGAGGACGACCGCCGACGACGGTCCGCCCGACGCGCCCCGCGCGTCCACCAGCTGGCCCGCTGCGGCCAACGCGAAGAACCTCACCGGCGGCGCCTACGACTACAAGGCCATGGTGGCGTACGCGACGAAGTACTGGTCCCACTACAACCCGGACTACCCGAACTACAACGGGGAGGCCGACGGCGGTGACTGCACCAACTTCGTCAGCCAGTCCCTGAAGGCGGGCGGCTGGAAGCACGTCCCCGGCTACACGAACGACTTCCACAAGTGGTTCGGCAACGCCGACATCCAGTCGGACTCGTTCGTCGGCGTGAACGAGTTCTCCTGGTTCGCCCTGTCCTCCAAGCGCGTCACCCCGCTCGCCAACGTCTACCAGGCGAACCTCGGTGACGTGATCCAGATGGACTTCAACCGGGACGGGTCCAAGGACCACTCGATGATCGTCACCTACCGCGACCGCTACGGCGTGCCGTACGTGACGTACCACTCGACGAACACCTACAACAGGTCGGTGGCCAGCCTGGTGGCGTCGTACCCGAACGCGTACTACTACGCCTACCGCACCTGATTCGATCCGGTCGGTGCCGGCGCGGGACGGCTCAGTCCGTCCCGCGCTCGTCGGGGTGGCGGGCCCGGTAGTACGGGTTGTCGTGCGGCAGGGTCGAGCCGACCCGGCCGTACATGCCGAAGGTCATCAGCAGCAGGCCCACGATGAAGCTGAAGAACACGTTCTGGATCTTGAACGCCAGGAAGTTGTAGCTGCTGTCGAGCAGGCCGAGGGTCAGGAAGCCGGCCAGCAGGAACAGCACCCCGAACACCATGTTCAGCGTGGACGCCACGTTCCCGCCGATCACCATGCCCGCGAGCAGGATGGCCCCGACGACGATCGACAGCACGCTCAGCGTGCCGTTGCTGTTCAGCCCGGCGACGCTGTTGCCACCGGTGTCGAAGAAACCGATGTGGTTGATCAGACCCAGGATGCCGAACGCGACGAGGAACGCGCCGATCAGGCCCGCGCCGATCCGGTAGACCGTGTTCAGCCTGTGGTCGACGGGCAGATGCTCGTCGAACCGGATCCGCCGTCGCGGCTTCGTGTGCACTGCGTGTGTGGCCATGTCCGCCTCCCTCGGGCGCTAGCGGAGGCCATCCGTCCATCCAATATCCGCCCGCATCGCGGCGCCCTGCAACCGACGGGACAGCAACCCCACGGGGCTGGTCCTCAGTGTCCGCGCTCCTCACGGATCTGCGCCACCACCCGCGCCGCGACCTGCCGGACGGCCTCCGTCTCGGTCAGGAAGTGCCAATAGTCGGGGTGCCGCCCCTCCAGGGAACCGATCGCCCGCTCCAGCCGCCCCACCGCCTCGTCCAGCGGCCCCGCGTGCCGCGGATCCGGGGTCGCCCGGCCGGTCATCGCCAGCCGCTGGGCGTCCCTGATCGCGAACCGGGTCCGCTCGATCTCGGCCTGCGGATCCTTCTGCGCCTCGTTCAGGCGCCGCAGCCGCTCACCCGCGGCCGACACGGCCTCGTCGGTGGCGTTCAGGAGGGCTCGTACCGTCGACAGCAGCGAGGTGGCGTCCGGCCAGCGCTGGGCGTCCCGCGCCTCCTGCGCGTCGCGGAGCTTCAGCTCGGCCTGCCGTACGTTCTGCGCGGCCTGTTCGGGCACCTGCTGCAGGTCCTGCCAGCAGGCGGCCGCGAACCGGCGCCGCAGCTCGCTCAGCACCGGGTCCACCTGCCCGGCCCGGGTGGTCAGTGCCTGGGCCCGGGTGCGCAGGCTGACCAGCCGGTGATCGATCTCGGCCGCCTTCTCCGGCAGTCGCTCGGCCTCGGCCCGGATCGCCCCGGCCTCCCGCTGCACCCGCTCGGCACGCTCCAGGGTCTGCTGCAGCCCGTGCTGCCCGGCGCCCTGGTTCAGCCTGGTCAGCTCGGGGGAGAGGGCGGCGAGCCGCCCCGCCAGGTCATCGGCCCGCAGCCCCTGTTCCCGTACGGCGTCCAGGGCGTTGCTCGCGCCCAGCAGCGCCTGCCGGGCCCGCTCCACGGCGGGCGCCAGCCGGGCCAGCTGGGTTTCGGCCGTGCCGAGCAGCGGCCCGAGCGACGTGCCGAAACGGTCCAGCTCCTGTTTGACCCGGACCAGCTCGTCCCTGGCGGAGGTCAGCTCGGCACGCGCCCGGGAGGCCGCCGAGGCCTCCAGGTCGTCCCGGTCGAGGTCATGGGCGTCGACGGCCTGGATGTAGCGCTGGCTGACCTCGTCGATCCGCTGCCCGAGCGCCGCGAAGTCGGTGGCGGCACGGCGGGCGGCGGGGGAGTCGTCCACGGCCGTGATCGTCTCGATGGAGATCCTCAGGTCCCGCTGGGCGGTGTCCAGTTCGTAGAACGCGGTCGCCGCGGCGTCCTTCGCGGCCTGCGCCTCGGCCCGCTGGGTCTCCGCCCGGCCGCCGAACCAGCGCCGGGTGCCGCCGCCGGCGAACGCGGCGGGCAGGGCGAGCGCGGCCAGCACCGGCAGGCTCATCAGGGTGAGGGTGTCGCGCAGAGCCGTGGACCCGGGCCGGGTCCGAACGGCCGACGGCGGGTACGACCGCGTCGCTGACGTGCCCGGTGTCGCCGTCACATCCCTCTCCCGTGCCGTGTCTCGCCGTGGGTGCTGTCATTCTCGCACCCGTCGCAGACGAAGACACGGGCCGGTCAGTTCGGGTTCCGCACCGTGACCTTCCCGTTCGAGGAGTTTGCGGTCACGCGGTGCGGGCTCCGGTCGCGCTGCGACACCCCCACCGACACCGCCCCGTTGTCCGACTCGGCCGTCACGTGGTACTCGGAGCGGGGCAGGGTGACCGTCACCTCTCCGTTGTCGCTGTGGGCGTTCACCACGTCGGGTACGGCACCGAGTTCGAGGTCCACCGCGCCGTTGCTGTCCTCGGCCCGCACCCGGCGCGAGGTGACCTCCGCCCGGACCGCGCCGTTGTCGGTCTGCAGGTCCAGCGGCCCCGACGAATGCGTGACGTGCACGTCACCGTTGCTCGTACGGATGCCGAGCGCGGCCGTGAACCCGCTCGCCCGCACGCTCCCGTTCCCCTCGACGGCCTTCACCGCGAGATCGGACGGCACCTCGACGCGGTAGCGGGCCGAGCAGTCGGCGAACAGCCCGGAGCAGTGCTCCCGCAGTACCAGCCGGTCGCCGTCGAGCGACCAGGTGAGCTTCGGCCCGCTGCCGACGGCCACCGACCCCTGGAACCACCGGGTGACCTCGACCACGCCCGTCTTGTTCCCCCGCGCTGCGACCAGCTCGATCGCCGCGCTGTCGGCGTCGACGGTGAGCGTGCGCCCGGGCAGCGCGAAGGATTGGTGGTCCGGGTGCTTGTCGTCACCCGCCGAGGCACCACAGGCACTGAGCCCGGCGACGAGCACACCGGTGCCCAGAGCTATGACGGCAGCACGGACGGAAACGGAATGAGCCATGACGAGTTCTCCCCCTGGACGGTCTGGGACGACCGTAAATGATCTAGGCGAGGACCGTGATCCGGCCAGCTCCCCGACCGGGGGTGGGGTTAACCCCCGTACCGACCCCGCCGTGACCCGGCGTTACGGGTTTGCCGTGCACCGGTCCGGGCAAGGTAGGCTGTCGACTCGTCCTGGGCGCACGGTCAGGGCGTAGGGGTGCGTAGCTCAGGGGTAGAGCGCCTGCCTTACAAGCAGGATGTCGGCGGTTCGAAACCGTCCGCGCCCACCAGCAGCAAAGCCCCCGGCCGTGTGGCCGGGGGCTTTGGCGTTCCGGAAGGCGTTGTCATTCCTCCCCGCCCGGCTGCTCGTGGGCGTGCTTGAGCTGGGTGCGGGCGTCCACGCGGTCCGCCGCCGCGACCTCGGCCCAGAAACGGTGCGTGCTGACGAACACCGCGAGTTCGTGTTCGCGGCGGCGCAGCTTCTCCACCTCGGCCTGCTCGTCCGCCGTCCAGCCGGGGGAGGCGGGCCGCTCCATCCTGCGCCAGCCGTTGTCGTCACTGAAGCCGTCCATCGGCTCCACCGACCACGGCAGGCGCTTGAGCAGGGCCGACAGCTCGGCCCGGACCTGATGCAGCTCCTCCTGACCGGCGCGGAGGTCACTGGGGAATTCATAGGTCTTAGCCACGTGGCAATGCTACGCCTGTTCGATTTTGGGGGGCGAGCTCGTTCCTGAGGTTCGGGGGAGGTTCAGCCGAACGAGTGGCCGGCCGCCCGCAGCTCGCTCACCAGGCGGGCCGTCACCGGAGCCGGTACGCCGTGCCGGCCGGCCGCCCGCAGCAGGGCCCCGCCGATGGCGTCGAGTTCGAGCGGCCGGCCCGCCTCGGCATCGCGCTGCATGGACGACTTGGCGCCGGGCGGGAAGGCGTCGTACCGCGCCAGGGCCTGGGCCGGGTCGGCGGGGGCGCCGCAGGCGCGGCTGACCGCGGTGGTCTCGGCGACCAGGCACTCCAGTTCCGCGCGGTACCGGGTGCGGGCCTCGCCGAGCGGGAGGCCGTACCGGGTGGTGAGCAGCGCGAAGGGGGCGAGGAACGCCATCTTGGCCCACAGGGCCGTCGTCTCGTCCTCGGTCACGCGCGTGGCCGTCCCGGCCGCGGTGAGATCGGCGGCGAGGGTGTCCAGACGGGCGTGGGGCACGCCGTCCCCGGCGAGGTCGATCTCCGTGAACGGGCTGCCGTGTTCGATCACACCCGGGGCGACACGGGTGGACTCCACGCGGATCACCGCCGGGCCGACCCGGTCTGGGCGGTAGCGGGCGCGCAGCCGCGCGGGGTGTTCGACGCCGTTCAGGAGCGGTACGACGAGGGCGTCGCCGAGGGCGGCGGGCGGCACCCGGACGAGCGCGGCGTCGAGCGCGGTGTGCTTGACGGCGATCAGGCAGGCGTCCACCGGTTCGCGCAGTTCGGTGTCCGCCTCGACGCGGGCGGTGAAGCCGCCGAACTGGGAGCTGCGGACGGTGATTCCACTACGGCGCAGGGTCTCGGCCGTACGGTCCCGGGCCAGGCAGATGACGCGGTGGCCGGAGCGGGAGAGCAGGGCGGCGAGGAGGCCGCCGGTGCCGCCGGGGCCGAGCACGGCCACGGTGTTCTTGGTCGCCATGAGGCTGTTCCTTTCGAGGGTCGGCCCCGGGTGTCGGTGGCCGCCTTGCCCGCGATCATCGCAGGGGCGTGCTCTGTGCGTGAGACTGGGGACATGTGCCGGAGTATCAAGACGCTGCGTCCGCCCGTCCTGCCCGGTGAGGCCACGGACGAGGACATCCACGCCGCCGCACTGCAGTACGTGCGGAAGGTCTCGGGCTTCCGGGCCCCCGCCGCGCACAACCGCGAGGCCTTCGACCGCGCGGTGGCCGCGGTGGCCGAGGCCACGGCCGAGTTGCTCGGCGGGCTCGAGGTGCGAGGGCGGTCGGTCAGGAGCGCGGGGTAGCACGGGGCCGTGTGAGGTCTCTCATAGGGGGGTGCGCCGGCAGCGGGGTGCCTCTTCGGCGCCCGATCCGCGGTGCGCGGACGGCGAGTTGCTCGCCGGACGGCCCGCGACCGCGGGCGGCCGGTCGCCTGCGGGGCGCATCCGGTCCACCGGCCCGCCCGGTGCGCCTGTCACCTGGCTGCCCGTCAAAATCCCGCCCGCTCCAGGCGGTCGGCCCTGCGCGTTGTCCGCGGAGGGGGTGTCGGGCGACCTGGCGCGGGGGAGGTGGTGCAGGTGTGGATTCGGTCATGTGGGCGGACGCCGGTGCGGTCGCGCGGGCTGCCCTGCGTGCGCCCTTTCCCGGCAGGGCGCCGCGAGCTGAGCCGTACCCATGGCCAAATGTTGAACTTGCAAGCATTGCTTAGGTGCCCCTAACCTGTGGCTCCATTCGGTACCGCCGCCCCCACGGCCGGCCACCCACACGTCCCCGGCCGGCCCGACCGACACCGAAGAGGAGAACCCCCTCATGACCGCACGTCTCAACTCCGCTCAGCCCTATGTCCTCGGGCTCTTCCGCATCGTCGTGGGCCTGCTCTTCGCCGTGCACGGCGCCGCCTCGCTCTTCGGCGTCCTGGGCGGCGCCGTGGGCACCCATGGCGGCACCATCCCGTCCGGCACCTGGCCCGGCTGGTACGCGGCCGTGATCCAGCTGGTCGCCGGCGGCCTGGTGCTCCTCGGCCTCGGCACCCGCGGTGCCGCGCTGATCGCCTCCGGCTCGATGGCGTACGCCTACTTCGACGTCCACCAGCAGGCCGCGCTGTGGCCCATCCAGAACGGTGGCGAGCTGTCGGTCCTGTTCTGCTGGGCGTTCCTCATGCTGGTCTTCACCGGCTCCGGCGCCTTCGGCCTCGACCGGCTGGTCGGCCGCCGAACGGCCGAGGGCGGCAGGTCCGCCACGGAGCAGACCCCGATAGCGGCCTGACCCGCGCCGCCCCCGACCGCCACGAGGGCCGCGCACGGCGCCCTTCCCCGCCCCAAGGGGAAGGGCGCCGCCCCGCGTCCGGCCGGGGCCGGCCACGGCTTTCCGCGCATGATCCCCGTTTCACCCCCGGGGCCCCTCCTGTCACACCCCCGGCGTACGCTGTATGGCTGTCAACGGGGGAGCAACGGGAGTAGTCGTGTTCGAGAGTGTGGGGGCGCTGGTCACCGGGCCATGGATCTATGCCGCGGTGGTCGTGTCCGTGCTGCTCGACGTGTTCGTGCCGGTGCTGCCGAGCGGCGTGCTCGTCATCACGGCGGGTACGGCGGCGGCGGCGGGCTCGGGCGCGGCGGCCGGCCGGGTCCCGCACGACGTGCCGGACCTGCTGGCCCTGATCCTCTCCGCGGCGACCGCCTCGGTCCTCGGCGATCTGGTGGCCTACCGCCTGGCCTGGCGGGGCGGTGAGCGGCTGGACCGGGCGATCGCCCGGTCCCGGCGGCTGACCACCGCGCAGGAACGTCTCGGCGACGCCCTGGCCCGGGGCGGCGGCGCGCTGGTCGTGCTCGCCCGCTTCGCCCCCGCCGGCCGCTCGGTCGTCTCCTTCTGCGCGGGCGCCGCCCACCGCCGCGCCCGCGACTTCGTCCCCTGGTCCGCCCTGGCCGGCCTCTCCTGGGCCGCGTACAGCGTCGCCCTCGGCTACTACGGCGCCCAGTGGCTCGGTGCGACCTGGCTCGCCACGGGTGTCTCGTTCGCGGCCCTCTTCGCCGCGGGCGCGGCAGCGGGATACCTCATGCGCCGCCGCCCCGTTTCCTGAGGCGCCGCCCGGAGGTCAGCAGTTCGCCAGGTCCTTCGTCAGGGCCGTCTTCTCGGCGGAGTCGACCGAGAGGTTGTAGTAGTACTTCACCTGGACCCAGGCGCGGACGTAGGTGCAGACGTAGGCGGACCGGGACGGGATCCAGGTGGACGGGTCCTGGTCGCCCTTGGCCTGGTTCACGTTGTCGGTGACGGCGAGGAGCTGGGGGCGGGTGACGTCGTTGGCGAAGGCCTGCCGCTGGGCAGTGGTCCACTTGCTCGCCCCGGAGTCCCAGGCCTCGGCGAGCGGGACGAGGTGGTCGATGTCGACGTCGGAAGGGGAGGTCCAGGTCGCGCCGTCGTACGGCGAGTACCAGCTGCCGCCGGTGGCCCTGCAGTCGGAGTCGGTGACGACGTTCGTGCCGTCCCGCTTGAGGATCCACTCGCGGGTGTTGCAGGTGCCGGAGATGGTGATCCAGAGCGGGAACTTGTCGCGGCTGTAGCCGGTGCGGTTCTCGGTGGCGACCGTGAGCTGGGAGAGGTAGCCGCGGGCGGTCGCGGCGCTGACCGGCGTGGGGAGGGCGGCGGAGGCGCTCGGTGAGTCGAGCAGGGCGGCGGAGGCCATGAGGCCGGTGAGAGCGGCGAGTATGCTCAGCCGTCGACGCGCGTAGAACCTGGACATGCGGGAACTTCCTTGTGGGGTAGGGGTGTTGGGCGCGGGCGAGGGAATGCTTGCGAGCCCGTGTTGCCGTGGGGTGAGCGCTCGGTTAGAAGCTAATGACGTGTACATGACACGGCAAGGCTTGGGCGCGGTTCCGGGTCGAACCTTCACATCCCGTACGATGGGGGGCGCAGAAGGGGAGTAGCTCTTCGCCGGACCGTCGACATACTGCTCAGCCAGGCTGAGCCGGCGCCCGGAGGCGGACCTCGAGCAGGCCGCCAGCGAGACCTTCGGCAAGCAGTGCAGGTCCGTGTCCCGTGACGCGGACGCCGAGTGCGCTGCCGTGCCGAGGTGTCATCGCAGGACGTACCGCACTCTCGGTGGGCAGCCCCGACCGATTGAGGAATCTTGATCAGCATCACCGTGACGGCGCTCGTCTTCGGCGTCATCTTCCTCGCCGAACTGCCGGACAAGACCGCGCTCGCCGGCCTCGTCCTCGGCACCCGCTACCGCGCGAGCTACGTCTTCGCGGGTGTCGCCGCCGCATTCCTCGTGCACGTCGTGCTGGCCGTCGCGGCCGGCAGCGTGCTGACCCTGCTGCCCCAGCGGCTCGTGCACGCCGTCACCGGCATCCTCTTCCTCGGCGGTGCCGCGATGCTGCTGCTGAAGAGGGACGGGGGCGAGGAGGAGATCAAGAAGCCCGCCGACCAGTCCTTCTGGAAGGTCGCGGGTACGGGCTTCATGCTCATCCTGGTCGCCGAGTTCGGCGATCTCACCCAGATCATGACCGCCAACCTCGCCGCCCGCTACGACGACCCCGTCTCCGTCGGTCTCGGCGCGGTGCTCGGTCTGTGGGCCGTCGCCGGGCTCGGCATCGTCGGCGGAAAGGCCCTGATGAAGAGGGTGCCGCTGCGGCTGATCACGCGGATCGCGGCGCTGCTGATGCTCGCGCTCGGGGCGTGGAGCCTGTACGAGGCGGTGGCGGGCTGAGCCCGGTCGGCGGGGGCTGGACGGCCGGTGGATCCATGCGGGAGGCCGGTGAACCCTTCCGGGGTGGTGGCGGACCCGCCCCAGGTTTTGTACCGTAGAGGAACAAAGTGGCTCCCGCCCGTTT
The DNA here is from genome assembly GCF_055603265.1 of Streptomyces sp. NPDC037288. Classification (NCBI taxonomy): domain Bacteria; kingdom Bacillati; phylum Actinomycetota; class Actinomycetes; order Kitasatosporales; family Streptomycetaceae; genus Streptomyces; species Streptomyces sp. NPDC037288. Next base: position 97,391 of record NZ_JBVJVY010000001.1, on the reverse strand, counting down.
ACCCTGACCGGCGGGCGGGGCCGCCTTGTCCCTGCCCCGGGGCTCTGTCCCTTCGGGGTCCTTTCCTCTTTGGAGCTTCCTGGAGCTGCCGATGACGGCCACCGTCACGTCCACCGTGCTCACCGCCCGCGCCCTCCTGCTCGACATGGACGGCACCCTCGTCAACTCGGACGCCGTCGTCGAGCGCATCTGGCGGCGCTGGGCCGAGCGGCACGGGCTGGACGGCGACGAGGTGATGAAGGTCGTCCACGGGCGGCAGGGGCACGCCTCCATGGCGGTACTGCTGCCCGACCGGCCCGTGCAGGAGAACCTCGCCGACAACGCCCGCATGCTCGCGGAGGAGACCGCCGACACCGACGGCGTGGTCGAGATCCCCGGCGCGAGCGCCTTCCTCGCCTCCCTCCGCGGTCTTCCGCACGCCCTGGTGACCTCCGCCGACGTCCCGCTGTCCACCGCCCGCATGCGTGCGGCCGGGCTGCCGCTGCCGGGGGTCCGCGTCACCGCCGAGTCGGTCGGAGCGAGCAAGCCCGACCCCGAGGGCTTCCTGAAGGGCGCGGCCGAGCTGGGCGTGGATCCGGCCGACTGTGTGGTCTTCGAGGACTCGGGGGCGGGTATCGAGGCGGGGCGCTCCGCGGGTATGACGGTGGTGGGCGTCGGGCCCCGGGCCGGTGTCCACGCTCCGGACGTCACCGTGCCCGACCTCACGCGGGTGCGGGTCGAGGCGACGGGGGGCGGGGGGATTCGGCTGCACGTCGGCTGAGGGCTGTTCGGCCGGGTGCCGGCTGAGGGGATCATTCGGCGGGGTGTCCCCTGAGGGTGCGATTCGGCTGCACGTCGGCTGAGGGCCGTTCGGCGGGGTGTCGGCCCGAGGGGGTCATTGGGGGGTGTCCCCTGAGGGGTGATTCGGCTGCGCGTCGGCTGAGGGGGCATTCGGCTGGGTGTCGGCGGGGAGCAGGGCTGCGCATCGGCTGACGGGGGCGGCTGCTCATTCGGCTGACGTGGCGATTGGCCGGGCGCCGGCTGATGTCGTGTTCCGGCTGGGCGTCGGGCCGGGCGCTGCCGTAGGAGGTTCGCCCCCGCCGCCCCTACCCTTCCCGTCCTCCAGGGGCTCCGCCCCTTCGACCCCGCCAAGGGGCTCCGCCCCCGGACCCCCGATCGGCCTGGACTCCGCTCGGACGGTCCTCCCATAGGCCCGGTCCTTCGGTCGGCCCGGTCCTTCGGTCAGCCCGGATCCCCGGTCGGCCTGGGTCTTCGCTTGGCCCGGATCCCCGGTCGGCCTGGGTCTCCCCTCGGACCGGTCCTCCCATAGGCCCGGTCCTTCGGTCGGCCCGGATCCCCGGTCGGCCTGGGGCTCCGCTCGACCCGGATCCTCGCTCGGCTTGGACTCCACCCGCCCGGATCCCCGGTCGGCCTGGGCTTTCGCTTGGCCCGGGTCCCCGCTTGGCCTGGGCCTCCCACCGCCCGGATCCCCGGTCGGCCTGGGTCTCCGCTCGGCCCGGATCCTCGCTCGGCCTGGGCCTCCCACCGCCCGGATCCCCGGTCGGCCTGGGCTTTCGCTTGGCCCGGATCCCCCGTCGGCCTGGGTCTCCCACCGCCCGGATCCCCGGTCGGCCCGGTCCTTCGGTCGGCCCGGATCCCCGGTCGGCCTGGGCCTCCGCTCGGCCCGGATCCTCGCTCGGCCTGGGTCTCCCACCGCCCGGATCCCCGGTCTGGTCCGGGGGCTGTTCTCATGTGGCGGGTGGGCTGGTTGAGTTGGAGGGGCTGGATGTCTCCGCCTCCAGGCTCTTTCGGGTGGCCGGGCCGTACACGCCCGGGGTGTCGCCTTGGATGCCGCGGGCCAGTTGATAGGTGCGCACGGCGTCCTCCACCGCGCTGGTGAAGACCCCGGTCATCCGGTCGGTGTAGAGACCCAACTGCCGCAGCCTCTGCTGGAGTTCGGCCACCTCCGGGCCGTGGTCGCCGCGTTGCAGCACCGGGGTGACCGCGGGCGTGGGCCGTGGGGTGGCGGCGGCCGTCATGGGTGCGGTGGGTGAGGCCGGGTGGGACGTCTCGGCGGAGGCGGACGGTGTCGGTGAGGGCGGCGGTGTGGCCGACGGGCTCGGACGGCTCGCCGACGCGGAGGGCGACGGAGCGGGCGGGCGGGGGACGGCGGGGGAGGAGGGCGCCGTCGGTGACGACGGGCCCGGTGTGCTCACGTCCGGGACACTCTCCCTGACCTCCTGGGCGGCTTGGTCCCGGGACGGTGTGTGGTACGAGAACAGCCCGCTCGCGAACCCGGCCACCGCCACGACGGCCACGCTCGCCCCCGCGACGGACGCCAGGACGTGACGACGCGACCGCCGCCGCTCCGTCCCGGCGACCAGCGGCTCCGCCGCACCGGGCCGGTCCCTCCCACCAGCGCCGCCCGGGCCACCGGTCCCACCGGTCCGGTCGGTGCCGCCTTGCCCTCTGGTGCCCCCGGTGCCGTCTGTCCCGCCGGCGTCGTCGGCATCGCTGCCGTGGTGCTCCCAGCCAGTCCCGGCCGCGCCGTTGCCGGACCCCGCCCGGCCGGTCCCGCCGGTCCCGTGTGTCCTGCTTGCCCCGCCGGCCCCATGGACGTGCCGGTCCCCGCCAGGCCCGGCAGCCCCGGTGCCGTCGCCGTCCCGCCCGGTCCAGCCCGCCCCGCTTGCCCCGGCGTCCTCGAACCTGCGCAGGTCGGCCATGCCCGGGCCCGGTGTGGGCCGTAGGGGCGGGGTGGGCTCGGCCACCGGTACCGGTTGTGTCTCCGCGTCGGGTGACGCGGTGGGCGTGGCCGGTATCGAGTGCGTCCCTTCGACCTCCACGTACGGTCGTATCCGCAGCGGGTCGAAGTCCTCCGCCGCCGCCGCCTCGGCCGAGCGCGTCTCGCGCAGGGTTGCGGCGGCGCGCTCGGTGCAGTCGCAGGACGGGCTGTGGTCCGGTTCCCTCGGCGCCCCGCACTCCGGGCAGGTATGGCCCCCGGGACCTTCGGAATCAGTCATGTGTTCGTCCCTCCCCTCACGAACTTCCGAGACTATGCGCACCTTCTCCACATCCGTCGTCGGAAACGCGGGACTCAACAGGCCATAAACGGTGACACCGACCACGATGGAAGGTGCACTCGAGCCCCCGGGAGGTCTCCATGGCCCTGGACACGCACGGCGCGGAGAAGGAGACGCAGGCCGCCGAGCACGTCTCCGGCAATGTGTTCGTCTCGATCGGCGCCCTGCTCCTCGGGCTGCTGCTCGCCGCGCTCGACCAGACGATCGTGTCGACCGCGCTGCCGACCATCGTGAGCGACCTCGGCGGTCTGGAGCATCTGTCCTGGGTCGTCACCGCCTACTTGCTGGCCTCGACCGCCGCGACCCCGCTGTGGGGCAAGCTCGGCGACCAGTACGGGCGCAAACGGCTCTTCCAGACCGCGATCGTCATCTTCCTCGTCGGCTCCGCGCTGTGCGGTATGGCGCAGAACATGCCCCAGCTGATCGGCTTCCGTGCGCTGCAGGGACTGGGCGGCGGCGGGCTGATGGTGCTGTCCATGGCGATCGTCGGCGACATCGTGCCGCCCCGTGAACGCGGGCGCTACCAGGGGCTGTTCGGGGCCGTGTTCGGGGCGGCCAGTGTCCTCGGCCCGCTGCTCGGCGGGCTGTTCACCGAGCATCTGAGCTGGCGCTGGGTGTTCTACGTCAATCTGCCCGTCGGTGTGGTCGCGCTCGCCGTGATCGCCACCGCCCTGCAGATCCCGCGCCGCACCGCCCGCCACGTCATCGACTACCTGGGCACGGGTCTCATCGCCTCCGTCGCCACCTGCCTCGTCCTGGTCGCCTCCCTGGGCGGTACGACCTGGGCCTGGGGGTCGGCGCAGATCATCGGGCTCGCCGTGCTGGGCGTGCTGCTGGCCGTGGCGTTCGTCGCCGTCGAGCGCCGGGCCGCCGAACCGGTCCTGCCGATGAAGCTGTTCGGCATCCGCACCTTCACCCTCGCCGCCGTCATCAGCTTCATCGTCGGCTTCGCCATGTTCGGCGCGATGACCTATCTGCCGACCTTCCTGCAGGTCGTGCACGGCATCTCGCCGACCCTGTCCGGCGTGCACATGCTGCCCATCGTGGCCGGCCTGCTGCTGTCCTCCACGATCTCCGGGCAGATCGTCAGCCGCACCGGCCGCTGGAAGGTCTTCCCGCTCGCCGGCACCGCCGTCACCGCCATCGGCCTGCTCCTGCTGCACCGGCTCGACGAGCACAGCTCCACCGCCCGGATGAGCGTCTACTTCTTCGTCTTCGGGCTGGGCCTCGGCCTGGTGATGCAGGTGCTCGTCCTCATCGTGCAGAACGCCGTGTCGTACGAGGACCTCGGCGTCGCCACCTCCGGCGCGACCTTCTTCCGCTCCATCGGTGCCTCCTTCGGCGTGGCCATCTTCGGCACGGTCTTCGCCGGCCGCCTCGGCGACAAACTCGCCGCCGCCTTCCGGGGCGTGAGCCTGCCGCCCGGCGCCTCCGCGAACGCCCTCAAGTCCGACCCGCGCGGCATCGCCGCCCTGCCGGCCGCCCTGCGCCCGGCGGCCCTGCACGCGTACGCGTCCGCCATCACCGACGTCTTCCTCTACGCCGCCCCCGTCGCCGTCCTCGGCTTCGTGCTGGCCTGGTTCCTGAAGGAGGACCGGTTGCGCGGCTCGGTCACCGCACCGGACGTCTCCGAGACCATCCCGCCCAACCCGGTCGAGCGGTCCTCCTACGACGAGTGCTGCCGGGCCCTGTCCCTGCTCGGCACCCGCGAGGGCCGCCGCGAGGTCTACCAGAAGATCACCGAACGCGCCGGGTACGACCTGCTGCCCGCCGCCAGCTGGCTGCTGCTGCGCGTGCGCAAGTACGGCTCCGTCGAGCCGGGCGTGCTCGCCGAGCGCAGCCCCGTCCCGCTGGAGGCCGTCCTCGCCGCCGCCCGCCAGGTCGAGGAACGGCACCTCGCCGAACGCCGGGGTCTGGACCTGTATCTGACCGGGTCCGGCCGCGAGGTCGCCGAACGGCTCGCCAAGGCCCGTGAGGAGTCCCTCGCCGAACTCCTCGGCGACTGGTGGCAGCCCGGCCGCTCGACCGACCTGACGCAGCTCGTCAGGGAACTCACCGGCGAACTGTGCGGCACCGACCGTGAACGCCCGCACAAGGCGGCCGGTGCGAGGGTCACCTGACCGCCAGCTCCTTGCGGAACCAGTGCTCGGCGTAGACGTCGTCGTTGTGCGGGCCGGTCTCCGTGTAGCCGAGACGGGCGTACAGGGCGCGGGCCTCGACCAGGTCGCCGCGGGTGTCGAGGACCAGCCGGCGGGCGCCGAGGGCGCGGGCGGCCTGCTCGGCGGCGGCCACCAGCAACGGGGCCCCGCCCCTGCCCCGCAGGTGCTCGTACACGAACACCCGGGTCAGTTCCGCCGTGTCCGGCTCCAGCAGCCGTACCCCCGCCGAACCGGCAGGCTCGCCGCCGTACCGCCCGACGAGCAACTGCCCGGTGGGCGGCGCGAGTTCGGCCCCGCTCGCGGCGGCGATCTCCCGTTCCAGCTCGTCCGGACCGGTGCGGCGGCCCTCGTGCAGCAGGTACCAGCGGTCGCTGACCTCCGTGTAGTACGCCCGCCACAGCCTGGCCGCGACCGGCGAGTCGTACGGTTCCGGGGTGATCCTCCACGTCATGCCGGACATTGTCGGCGGCCGGGGCCGCCCTGCCGGGCGTATTTCCGGAGACTGTCTGCCGTGAACCGCACCGACCGCCTCTACGCCCTCGTCGAGGAGCTGCGCGCCGCCGCTCCCCGCCCCCGCAGCGCCCGCGCACTCGCCCGGCGCTTCGAGGTCAGCGTCCGTACGATCGAGCGCGACCTGGCCGCGTTGCAGCAGTCCGGGCTGCCCATCCACGCCGAACCGGGCCGCAGCGGCGGCTACGTCCTGGACCGCGACCGCACCCTGCCGCCGCTGACCATCACCCCGGCCGAGGCGACCGCCCTCGCCGTCGGGCTGCACGCCCTCGCCGGCACGCCGTTCGCGGCGGACGCGCGCAGCGCGCTGCACAAGGTGCTGGCCGTGCTGCCGGAGCGGGAGCGGCGGGCGGCGGCCGAGCTGACCGGGCGGGTACGGCTGCTGGTCCCGGCAGCCCGACCGGTGCCGCGCCCCGGACCGGCCGTGCCGGCCGCGCTGCGGGAGGCGCTGACGGCGGGCCGGGTGCTGCGCCTGGAGTACGCGGACGCCGCGGGCCGGGTGACCGCCCGGGACGTGGAGCCGCTCGGCTTCCTCGGTGGAGCGGAGCACTGGTATCTGGCCGGCTGGTGCCGGCTGCGGGACGCGCCGCGCGGCTTCCGCCTGGACCGGGTGCGGGCGGCGACGGCCCTGGACGAGCGGGCCCCGCACCGCGCCGTCGACCTGGCCGCCCTCGACACGCTCGGCTCCGACGTCGTACCGCTCGACGCGGCGACCGTGATGTGACGGCAATCACCGACAGGGGGCTGTCGCCGGCGGGGCGGAGGCTGGTCCCCATGACAACGACTTCTGACGCCGGCCACCGCATGCCGACCACCGCGACAGGTACCGCCCTCTTCGACCGCTGGACCGCCCTGTGGAACGGCGACTTCGGCGACCCGGAGGCCTTCCTCGACCCCGGCTTCCGCGTCCGCTTCGGCAACGACCCCGCGAACGCGGCCACCGACGAGGTGCGGGGCCCGGCGGGGATCGTCGCGTACGTCCGGACCTTCCGCGAGCAGAAACCCGGATGGCGGTTCGCCGTCGACGGGACCCCGCTGGTGGACACCGGTCTGGGCCGGGTCGCCTGCTGCTGGTACGTCACCCCGGCGGAGGGCGCCCAGAAGAGCGGGATCGACCTGCTGGAGGTGGTGGACGGGCGGATCGCGACGGTGTGGTCGGTGACCGGACTGCGCCGCTTCGGCGACTGAACGCCGTTTGTGGCTCCCCTTCCGGGTGACCCGGAGGGGGAGCCGGCCAGTGGGGCCGGCCCGATCGGAAGGCAACCATGTCCACTGGCATGATCGTGTTGATCGTGATCGTGGCGGTCGTGGTCGTCGGCGCGGCCGCCCTCCCGATCCTGCGCGGCCGGGGCCGGCGCGGCGGTCCCGCCCTCAGGCGGCGCTTCGGGCCCGAGTACGAGCGCGCCGTGGCCCTGCACGACGGTGACGCCCAGGCCGCCGAACGGGAACTGGCCGAGCGCGTCGAACGCCACGGCGACCTGCGGGAACGGCCACTGGACCCGGCCGGGCGCGAGCAGTACGCGGCCCGCTGGACAGCCGTGCAGGAACACTTCGTCGACTCGCCGCGGCAGGCGGTGGCCGAGGCCGACCGGCTGCTCGCGGAACTCGCCGTCGCGCGCGGCTACCCGGACGGCGGGCACTACGAGGAGCAGCTCGCCGCGCTGTCCGTGCACCACGCCGATCACGTCGACGGCTACCGGCAGGTGCATCGGGTGGCCCGGTCCGGGGCGAGCAGCGCGGTGACCGAGACGGGCTCCGGGACGGAGGAGATGCGCTCGGCACTCGTCGGCGCCCGCGCCCTCTTCGACGACCTGACCCACCCCGCCCGGGAAACGGGCCGTCACCGCGTGACCCACGCCGGCACCCGCTCCCACACCCCGTGGGCCCTCGACAAGGGCCGTCCGAAGGAGAGTTGACCGTCATGTCGGACAGGACGAGAGACCCCGGAGACGAGCCCCCCACCGGCCGCTTCACCCGGCCACCGGACGAGGACTGGACCCCGGAGGACGACACTGCACGGCGCCACCGCACACCGCGGGAGCCCCTGCCGGAGGAACGACTGCCCGGCGAGCCGCCCGGCTCGACCGGCCCCGGCAGGGAGGGGCTGACAGCCGACGACCGCACCCCCGAGGACACACCCCCGCACCCCCCGGGCCCGGCGGGCACCAGGCGCGAGTCCGGGTCTGAGGCCGGATCCGAGGGCCTGCGGCCCGGCACGGAGGACCTGGCGTCCGGCGCGGGTGACGACGAGTCGGCAACGCGCGGTGGGATGCCGGACGAGGGGGGCATGCCGGACGACGGGCTGGGAGTTCCGTTCTCCGGTGAGGTGGGTGCGCGTGAGGCACGATCGACCGAGGCGCCGGCGTCGGACACCTGGCCGGCGGCACCGGGCGGCACGCCGGAATCCGCCGGCCGCTCCGGCGGTGTCGGCGAGGTGGCTCCCGGGCCCTCCGGGGCCGGGGCCCCTCTTCTGGCGCACGAGGAGACCGATCGCTGGGACCAGCGGATGCGCCAGCTGGCCGCAGGGTTCGTGGACGAGCCACGAGGTGCGGTCGAGGAGGCCGATCGGGCGCTGGGGGAGATCGTGGCGCGCTTCGACCAGGCCGTGGACCGGCGGCGGCGTACGCTGCGCCGCTCCTGGGAGGCCTCCGAGGACCGTGGCCCGGGCTCCGAGACCGACACCGAGCAGCTCAGGCTGGCCCTGCGCGACTACCGGGAGCTGGCCGGGCGCCTGCTACACCTGTGACGGCCCCGGCACCTCGCCCTTGGCGGCGGCCCTGAGCCGCCGCCACTCCCGTACGACCTCCTCGACGTCGTACGGCTTCTTACCCAGCGCAGGACCGGGCGGCGGCTTGAACATCATGTCCTTGATCTTGACGTTGACGTCCTCGATCAGCTTCCGGGCGATCCGCTCGGAGGGCGCCGCGTAGGCCGCCGCGAGCGTGTCCTCGGCCTCCTTGCGCAGGGCGAGGGCGGGCGGCAGCACGGACAGTCCCTCGCGCGCCATCTTCCGCTTGATCCACCACAGTTCGTCGTAGGCGGAGTCGAGACCGGCGGGCAGCGGCTGTCCCGTCCCCGGCAGCCGCTCGAACTCACCGCGCTCCTGCGCGTCGCGGATCTCCTTGTCGACCCAGGACGCGAACGGCACACCCGGTGGCTTTCGCTCGGTCATGACCCCATTGTGCCGGACGCGGCCAGGCTGGGCGTTCTATCATGCGGCGTCGGTATGCCGATCCGGCCGCCGCGCAAGGACGTCACAGGGGGAACGCGCGTGCTCGAACTGACCATGGCCACCGTCTCCGGGGCCGATGCCGGTGCCACGGCCGGCATGACGATGGCCGACGCGCCCAGCGAACCGGGCGCCGTCCTGCGGGTCGGCCGGGACGCGTCCGTGTGCCGGCTGGTCACCCCCGAGGACTGGCTGTTCGTCTCCCGTGTGCACCTGGAGTTCCGGTGCGTCCCGGACGGCGGCTGGCAGGTGAGCTGGCTGCGCGGCTCCCAGGCCGATCCCTCCGCCGAAGTGCGGCTGGTGGTCGGTGAGTACGCGCAGTCCGTCGGCTACGGCTCGTCCGTACGGCTGCCGCGCGGCGGGTCCGGTGAGATCGTCGTCCAGGACCGCACCGCGCCGCGCAGTGTCAACGTCGGCTTCTACCACGAGGTGTGAGCCGCACCCGGAGACCGCTCAGTCCAGTACCCGGGCCAGCGCGAAGCCGTCGTAGCCCTTGCTGCCGACCGTCTGGATCGCCGTACCGCTCAGCCGCGGATGCGAGGCGATCAGCTCGATCGCGGCACGCGTGCCCAGGATGTCCGGCTCGGTGCTGCCCGTGTCGACGACCCGGCCGCCACGCACCACGTTGTCCACGACGATCAGGCTGCCGGTGCGGGTCAGCCGCAGCGCCCACTCCACGTAGTGCGCGTTGTTGGCCTTGTCGGCGTCGATGAACACCAGGTCGAACGGGGCCGGGTTCTCGTCGGCGAGCTTGGGCAGCGACTCCAGGGCCGGGCCCACCCGCACCTCCGCGATCCGGTCCAGGCCGGCCCGGGCGATGTTGCGGACGGCCACCTCCGCGTGCCTGGCGTTGTACTCCAGCGAGATGAGTCTGCCGTCCTCGGGCAGTGCGCGGGCCAGCCAGATGGTGCTGTAACCGCCGAGGGTGCCGATCTCCAGGATCTGCCGTGCGCCCTGGACCAGGGCGAGCAGCTGGAGGAACTTGCCCTGTGCCGCCGTCACGGCGATCTGCGGCAGCCCGGCGGCGTCGTTCTCCCGCAGGGCCGCCCGCAGCGCCTCGTCGTCGGGTGCCAGGTGACTGGTGAAGTACGCGTCGACGTCGTCCCAGAGCTGGGAGTCGCTCATGCTCCTGCTGCCTTTCCCGAGTGTCTGCCCTTCCCCCCGCATGGTCTCAGCCGACGGGCGCCGACGGGGTGATCGGCGGCGGAGGCTGCACGGGCGGCGGCGGAATCACCGGCCGCCGCGAGCGCCGTACGACGACCAGGGCGACGGTGGAGCCGGTCAGCAGCAGAACGCCGCCGACCGTGAGCAGCCAGGCCGGGATCCCGGCGATCTCGCGCAGCCGGTCGTCGTAGATCACCTGCTGGACCGGGGTGTCGGCGGCGGCCCGGCGCAGCTCGTGGTCGCCGGAGATGCGGGCGGGCTCGGGGAACCACTGGGTGAGCGCGGTCAGATACGGCGTCCCGGCGGCCAGCCTGCCCAGGCCGCTGTCGTCGTGGGTGCGGAGACGGCCGGCGAAGACCACGCTGGGCTGGAGCCCGCCGATCGCCGAGCGCGTCCGCATGCGGTGCGCGGCGAGGACGTACAGACCGAGGGACTGCGGGCGGCTCGCCAGGCGGGACAGCCGCATCGGGTAGACCGGGACGTCCGCGGTGAAGGCGAGGTGGATCGGGTCCAGCGCGCCGTGCAGCGCGGTGCCGGCCGCGTCCGGGGCGAGCCGGACGGCCACGTACTCCCAGTGCCGGTCGACGTACGGCTGCAGGGCCCTCTTCAGCCGGTCGGGCAGGGAGAAGCCGTGGGTGTGCAGCCAGTCGCCGAGCGCCGCCGGGTCGGTGGCGGTCAGCCGCGCCACGTCGAAGGGGCCGAGCCGCTGCCGGTCGACCACGCCGACGGCACTGCCGGGCCGGGCTGCGCCGTCGCCGTAGCTGTCGTGACCGTCGAAGGGCCAGTCGCCGTTCTCCGGCCAGAAGTGGTACCGGGTGCGGTGGACCGGCTGGATGGCCCTGGCCAACTGGTCGAAGAGGGCGGGGTCGCCGAGGCGGACGGTGGCGCGGTGCGGGACGGGCATGATCCAGGCGGCGTGTCGCGCGTCGCCGTTCACCGTCAGCCGCATCACGATCTGCTCCTGGCGGCCGTCCCAGCGCAGGACGGACTCCTCGTCGGCGACCGAGATCCGTGCCGACGGGTCCGGCACCATCGCTCCGCACCCGCAGGCGTAGGCCGGGGCGATGAGCCAGGTCAGCTGGATGCCGAGGAGGGTGAGGAGGAGGGTGAGGATGCGGGCGCGTTTCACAAGGGCAACAGACGTGCCGGCCGTGTGATCGGTTCCGGTGAGGTACTACCGCTGCTCAACCGACGGCGCCGAACCGGGCAACGGCCGCCCAGCGCACTCGGACATCCGCCACACCGCAAATCCGCCCACGACAGCCGCGGCCATCATGTAGTACGCGGGCATCATCATGTTCCCCGTCGCCCCGATCAGCGCGGTCACGACCAGCGGAGTCGTCCCGCCGAACAGGGACACGGACACGTTGAACCCGATGGACAGGGACCCGTACCGCACCCGCGTCGGGAAGAGAGCGGGCAGCGCGGCCGGCATGGCCGCCGTGAAGCAGACCAGCAGCAGACCCAGCGCGCCCATGCCCAGCCCGACGGCGAGCAGGCTGCCCTGGCGGATCAGCAGCACGGCCGGGACGGACAGGAACAGGAAGCCCGCGCAGCCCGCCGCGATCACCGGCCGGCGGCCGACCCGGTCCGTCAGCGCGCCCGCGAAGGGCTGGACGATCATCATCAGGGCCATCACGCCCAGCACGACGAGCAGGCCGTGCGTCTCGTCGTACTTCAGCTCACTGGTGAGGTAGCTCGGCATGTACGACAGCAGCATGTAGTCGGTGACGTTGAAGACCAGCACCAGGCCCATGCACAGCAGCAGCGCCTTCCACTGGCCCGCGACCATCTCGCGCAGCGGCACCTTCGGCCGGGCGGCCTCGGCCTTCTCCACCTCCGCCGCGAACGCCGGGGTCTCCTCCAGCCGCATCCGCAGGTACAGGCCGATGAGGCCCATCGGGCCGGCGACCAGGAACGGGATCCGCCAGCCCCAGGAGAGCAGGTCCTCGGTGGACAGCAGCGCGGTCATCACGGTGACCAGACCCGCACCGCCGATGTAACCGGCCAGCGTGCCGAACTCCAGCCAGCTGCCGAAGAACCCGCGCTTCTTGTCCGGGGCGTACTCGGCGATGAAGGTCGACGCGCCCGCGTACTCACCGCCCGTGGAGAAGCCCTGCACCAGCCGGGCGGCCAGGAGCAGCAGCGGGGCGCCCACGCCGATCGACGCGTACGACGGGATCAGGCCGATCGCGAACGTGCCCACCGCCATCATGATCATCGTGAGGGCGAGGACCTTCTGACGGCCCACGCGGTCGCCCAGCGGGCCGAAGACCATGCCTCCGAGCGGCCGGACCAGGAAGGCCGCCGCGAAGGCGCCGAACGTCGACAGCAGCTGCGCGGTCGGGTTGCCGGACGGGAAGAAGGCCTTGCCCAGCGTGACCGCGATGTAGCTGTAGACACCGAAGTCGAACCACTCCATCGCGTTGCCGAGCGCGGCGGCCTTCACGGCGCGCTTGACGAGCGCGGGGTCGGTGACGGTGACGTCGCGGGCCTGGGTGGCCCGCCGGGTCTTCACGGACAGGGACGGGGAGACGGCTGTGGCGGTCGCCAAAACGGGGCTCGCCTACCTTTCGACGGGGACAGGGGCGCGGACCGTACGGCGACGCTGCCGGGAAACGGGCCGAAAAGCGACCATAGGCGGCGTTCGGCACCTTACGCCGCGTACGTGAGTAGCTGCATACTGCAGCTAAATGGCGCGTACGCAGGTACGTCGGCCCGCTCGGGGCGAGGCATTCCGGGCTCTCACTGTGATCCTTCTCGCGCCCCGGGCGGGCAACCGGCCCCGCACTCGAACCAGACCGTCTTCCCGTCGCCGCCGGCCGCCGGCCGGCTTCCGGCGTGGTTCCGGCAGGTGGCGGAGTGGGAGGTGCGGGCCGTCGAGATCTTTTCCCTCCCGAACCGGACGTCGGCTACAGCCGCTGAATGATCGTCCCGGTCGCCAGCCCACCGCCCGCGCACATGGTGATCAGCGCGAACTCCTTGTCCGCGCGCTCCAGTTCGTGCAGGGCGGTGGTGATCAGACGGGCGCCTGTCGCCCCCACCGGGTGACCCAGCGCGATCGCACCGCCGTTGACGTTGACCTTGTCCAGGTCCTGTTCGAAGACCTGGGCCCAGCTCAACACCACGGACGCGAAAGCCTCGTTGATCTCGACCAGGTCGATGTCCTTCAGCGACATCCCCGCCTTGCCCAGCACCGCGCGCGTGGCGTCGATCGGCCCGTCCAGGTGGAAGTGCGGGTCGGCGCCGACCAGCGCCTGGGCGACGATCCGTGCCCTCGGTTTCAACTTCAGCGCCCGCGCCATCCGCTTCGACGCCCACATGAGGGCAGCCGCGCCGTCCGAGATCTGCGACGAGTTGCCCGCCGTGTGGACCGCCGTGGGCATCACCGGCTTCAGGCCGGCCAGGGCCTCCGGAGACGTGTCCCGCAGGCCCTCGTCCTTGTCGACCAGCCGCCACATGCCCTGACCGGCGTACTGCTCCTCCTCGGTCGTCGGCACCTGCACGGCGAACGTCTCCCGCTTGAATCGTTCCTCCGCCCAGGCCAGCGCCGCCCGCTCCTGCGACAGCAGCCCCAGGGCGTCGACGTTCTCCCGCGTCAGGCCCCGGTGCCGGGCGATCCGTTCAGCCGCCTCGAACTGGTTGGGCAGGTCGACGTTCCACTCGTCGGGGAAGGGCTTGCCCGGACCGTGCTTCGACCCCGAGCCCAGCGGGACCCGGCTCATCGCCTCGACCCCGCAGCTGATCCCGACGTCGATCACGCCGGCCGCGACCATGTTGGCCACCATGTGCGAGGCCTGCTGGGAGGAGCCGCACTGGCAGTCGACCGTCGTGGCCGCCGTCTCGTACGGGAGCCCCATGGTCAGCCAGGCCGTGCGCGCGGGGTTCATGGACTGTTCGCCGGCGTGGGTCACCGTGCCGCCGACGATCTGCTCGACCGCGTCGGCGGGGATGCCGGTGCGGCCGAGGAGTTCTCGGTAGGTCTCGCCCAGGAGGTAGGCGGGGTGCAGGTTGGCTAGCGCGCCGCCGCGCTTGCCGATGGGGGTGCGTACGGCTTCGACGATCACGGGTTCGGCGGCCATGGGTGCGGGTCCTCTCCGAGAGGGCTCTCCTCCAGAACTAGTACGCGTTCTAGTTCCGTTCAGCAGTCTGCTGACGTGATGTCCATCACCGCAAGGGTCTTGCAGTGGATTGAGGGGGCCGTACCTCTTGCCAGTTGTAGAACCCGTTATTACGTTCACGGCAAGTCGCTGATGGACCGTCAGAACCTATCGACGGGAGCCGCCGATGCACTGCCCCGCGCTGCCCGACGGGTTCGACTTCACCGATCCCGATCTGCTGCACCACCGCGTGCCCCTGCCCGAGTTCGCCGAGCTGCGCCGCGCCGAGCCGGTCCGCTGGATCCCGCAGCCGCACGGCATCGCCGGCTTCGCCGACGCCGGCTACTGGGCCGTCACCCGGCACGCCGACGTCAAGCACGTCTCCACGCACCCGGAACTCTTCTCCTCCACCGTCAACACCGCGATCATCCGCTTCAACGAGCACATCCGGCGCGACGCGATCGACGCCCAGCGGCTGATCCTGCTCAACATGGATCCTCCGGAACATACGCGGGTGCGGCAGATCGTGCAGCGCGGCTTCACGCCACGTTCCATCCGTGCCCTGGAGCAGCGGCTCCGCGCGCGTGCGCAGGCCATCGTCTCGGCCGCCCGCGCCCGTACCGGGTCCTTCGACTTCGTCACCGAGGTCGCCTGCGAGCTGCCCCTTCAGGCCATCGCCGAGCTGATCGGCGTACCCCAGGAGGACCGGTCCAAGATCTTCGACTGGTCCAACAAGATGATCGCCTACGACGATCCCGAGTACGCCATCACCGAGGAGGTCGGCGCCCAGTCGGCCGCCGAGATCATCGCCTACGCGATGAACATGGCCGCCGAGCGGAAGCAGTGCCCGGCCCAGGACATCGTCACGACCCTCGTCGCGGCGGAGGACGAGGGCAACCTGAACTCCGACGAGTTCGGCTTCTTCGTGCTGATGCTGGCGGTGGCCGGCAACGAGACGACCCGGAACGCCATCACGCACGGGATGCACGGCTTCCTCACCCACCCCGGCCAGTGGGACCTCTTCAAGCGCGACCGCCCGGCCACCACGGCCGAGGAGATCGTGCGCTGGGCGACCCCGGTCAACGCCTTCCAGCGGACGGCCACCCAGGACACGGAACTGGGCGGGGTCCGGATCAGGGAGGGCGATCGCGTCGGGCTCTTCTACGCCTCCGCCAACCACGACCCCGAGGTCTTCACCGAGCCCGACGTCTTCGACATCACCCGCGACCCCAACCCGCACCTCGGCTTCGGCGGTGGCGGCCCGCACTACTGCCTCGGCAAGTCCCTCGCGGTCCTGGAGATCGACCTGATCTTCAACGCGATCGCCGACGCGATGCCGGGCCTGCGGCTCGTCGACGCCCCGCGCCGGCTGCGTTCGGCCTGGATCAACGGCGTCAAGGAACTCCAGGTCACCACCGGCTGAGCAAAGGCCTCACTCCCTGCCGGACGCCGCCACCGCCAGCACGCCCGACGCCCCCGCCGCGATCAGCAGCGGGACGCCCAGGCCGTGATGGAGGACCAGCCATGCGCCCAGGCAGGCGCCGGCGAGCATCGCGATCACCGCGGCCGTGCGGCGCGGCGAGCGGTGCGCGGTGGCGTCACCGAGGCGGGACTCGGCGGCCAGGCCGGTCAGGGTCATGGTCAGGACGGTGGTGGTGGTCAGGCCGGCGACGCCCAGTTTGCGGACGGTCGCGTTGCGCAGGCCCATCGCGAACGCCGTCAGGGCGATCAGGGCGTAGCGGGTGCCGGTGCTGTCGGGCCAGGCGAAGGCCACCACCGCCGAGGCGCCGACCAGGACCGCCTCCGCGGCCAGCGTCAGGCGGGTCCACCGGCGCCGGGAGCCGGCTGCGGCGCGGGCCGCCAGCCGGCCGCCCGTCACCGCGCCGAGCAGGAAGCAGGCCAGTGAGGTGGACGTGTGCGGGACGGAGAAGCCGGGCGCGCCGGCCGCCGCGAAGCCCAGGACGACCACGTTGCCGGTCATGTTGGCCGTGAAGACCCGGCCCACGCCCAGATAGCTGACGGCGTCGATCAGACCGCTCACCACGGTCAGGACCAGCAGTACGATCACCAGCCGCACCCCACGCGCCTCGGGATCGCACGTCTCCGCCGCCGATGCCTCCTCCGCTGCGCTCACCGCTCCAGTTGACCACGCGGAGGTGAGGGAACGCCGAAGGCGGCGGCCCGGGATCGGGCCGCCGCCTTCAGAGGCTTCGGGTGTCGGCTCAGTACCAGCCGTTGGCCTGCCAGAAGCTCCAGGCCTTGGCCGGGCTGCCGTAGCGGGAGTTCATGTAGTCCAGGCCCCACTTGATCTGGGTGGCCGGGTTGGTCTTCCAGTCGGCGCCGGCCGAGGACATCTTCGAAGCCGGCAGGGCCTGGACCAGGCCGTAGGCGCCGGAGGAGCTGTTGGTGGCGGAGGGGTTCCAGCCACTCTCGTGCTCGACGATCTTGCTGAACGCGTTGAACTGCGCGGCGTCCGGGATCATCTTGTGCGCGATCGCCTGGGCGGAGGAGGCCGAGTTCGGGGCGGCCTGGGCGGGCGCCGCGGACAGTGCCATACCGGCGGTGGCGGCGGCCACGGCGGCGGCGGTGAGGGCCCTCTTCGGGGAAGCGATGCGGCGGATGAAGGAGACGGACACGGAGAACCTCTTGCGTCGGGGACAGGGGATCGCCCGCATGGGATGGACCACGCACTGTGGCCGCATGCGTCGGCGCCGCGGCCCTGAGGGCTCGTGGCGCCTGGCGACGTCATCCAGACAAGCAGGCCCGAAGTCGGTCCGCAATGACCCCTTTTACTAGTTGTGGCCGGATTGACGGGAATCGCCTGCTCTGTGGCGTGGCTCTCAGTGCGCAGGTCAGAGGGGGTGCGTGAAGGGGCGTATCGGGCATTCGGGACTACGGCCCCGAATCGTAGGTGACCTGCGTCATGTGGGGTGCTTCACCGCCTCGCTCACCACCCGGATACGGCGCCTCACCCACCGTCCTCGTCGAATGTGACCGCGGTCTCGAAGGCGGCCCGCCGGGTGGCCCGGCGCAGCGCGCGCAGCACGGCCGGCCCGAGGGCGAGGGTCAGCGCCACCGTGCAGACGGCCCGGCCCAGGTCCCAGCCGAGCGAGGTGGCCAGGCAGTAGGCGAGGAAACGGGCCAGGTTGGCGGCGACGGAGGCGTGCGCGTCGAAGGAGATGCTCGAGGCGGAGGCGCCCATGAACGGCCAGCCCGCCAGATTCATGACCGTGCCGTAGGCGAAGGCGGCGAGGAAGCCGTAGCCGGCCAGCAGCAGCAGTTCGCCGCGCCCCCGCAGCCGCACCGCCCCCGGCAGCAGTCCCGCACCCATCGTGAACCAGCCCATCGACAGCATCTGGAACGGCAGCCACGGCCCGACCCCGCCCGTGAGCAGGGCGGACGCGAACATCGTCACCGAGCCCAGCGTGAAGCCGAAACCGGGGCCCAGCACCCGCCCGCTGAGCACCATCAGGAAGAACATCGGCTCGATCCCGGCCGTCCCCGCGCCGATCGGGCGCAGCGCGGCCCCGGTCGCGGCCAGCACGCCCAGCATGGCCACGGCCTTCGGCCCGAGATCCGACTCGGAGATCGTCGCCGCCACGACCGCGACCAGCAGTACCAGCAGGCCCGCGAAGAGCCAGGGCGCGTCCTGGGCGTGGGCGCTCAGCTGCGAGGTGGGCGGAGCCAGGAAGGGCCAGCAGAAGGCGACCATGCCGACCGCGCTGACCAGCGCCAGCGCGGCGAGCGAGCGGGGGCCGAGCCGGACGGCGTGCAGCCGCGCGGCACCCGGCCGTGCGGCGCTCATCCGAGGGCCTCCCGTACCTGGGCCACGGTGAGCCACTGCTGCGGTGCGAGGATCTTCGTCACCTGCGGCGCGAAGGACGGCGAGGAGACGACGATCTGCGCCGTCGGCCCGTCGGCGATCACCTCGCCCTCGGCCAGCAGCACCACCCGGTGCGCGATCTCGGCCGCCAGCTCCACGTCATGCGTGGCCAGCACGATCGCGTGCCCCTCGGCGGCGAGTCCGCGCAGCACGCCCGCCAGGCGGGCCTTGGCCGCGTAGTCCAGGCCGCGCGTCGGCTCGTCGAGCAGCAGCAGGGGTGGCCGGGCGGTCAGTACGACGGCGAGGGCGAGCGCGAGGCACTGGCCCTCGGACAGGTCGCGGGGGTGTGTGCCGTCCGTGATCCCCGGCAGTAGCTCGGAGACCAGGGCTCGACAGGTGCCGGGCTCGGCCCCGGCGTCCCGGTCGGCCGCCGCGCACTCGTCGGCGACCGTGTCCGCGTAGAGGAGGTCCCGCGGCTCCTGGGGGACGAGGCCGACGCGGTGGAGGAGGTCGCGGGGGGTGGTGCGGTGGGGGGTGACTCCGCCGACGGCGACGGTTCCGGTGGTGGGAGTCACGAGTCCGACGAGGGAGCTGAGCAGGGTGGACTTCCCGGCGCCGTTGCGGCCCATGAGGGCGATCGTCTCGCCGGGGGCGACGGTGAGGCCGACGTGCCGGAGGGCGTCCGTGCGGTCGCGGCGGACGGAGAGGGAGCGGACTTCGGCGACGTGGGGGTGCGGGGCTTTCGGGGCGGGGGAGCTGCGGCGGCGGAAGAGGTGCCGGTTTCCGCGGCGGGAAGCGCCCCGAAGGGGCGCGGGGCCGTAGCGATATGCGGCTCCGCCGCGGGGCGCGGCCGGCCCCGGGGTGCCCGCAGCCGTCGCGCGAGTGCCACCCGCTGGGGAGGCCGCCAAGCGTTCTCTCAGGTCACCGGCGCGGCGGCGGGCGTCTCTCACCGTGAGGGGAAGCGGAGACCAGCCTGCCAGCCGCCCCAGGTCCACCACCGGAGGAAACACAGGGGACACGGCCATCACCTCGGCCGGGGTGCCGACGGCCGGCGCTTCGCCGGGGCCGGGCAGCAGGACGACCCGGTCGGCGTACTGGATCACGCGTTCCAGGCGGTGCTCGGCCATCAGGACCGTCGTGCCCAGGTCGTGCACCAGGCGCTGGAGCACCGCCAGGACCTCTTCCGCGGCGGCGGGGTCCAGTGCCGAGGTCGGCTCGTCCAGGACCAGCACCCGGGGGTGCGGGGTGAGGACCGAGCCGATCGCGACCCGCTGCCGCTGCCCGCCGGAGAGGGTGGCGATGGGGCGGTCGCGCAGTGCGGCGAGGCCCAGCAGGTCGAGGGTCTCCTCCACCCGGCGCCGCATCACCTCCGGGGCGAGCCCCAGCGACTCCATGCCGTAGGCGAGTTCGTCCTCCACGGTGTCGGTCACGAAGTGGGCGAGCGGATCCTGCCCCACCGTGCCGACCACGTCGGCCAGTTCGCGCGGTTTGTGGGTACGGGTGTCCCGGCCGGCCACCGTGACGCGGCCGCGCAGGGTGCCGCCGGTGAAGTGCGGCACCAGACCGCTCACCGCGCCGAGCACGGTCGACTTGCCCACCCCGGACGGGCCCACGAGCAGCACCAGTTCGCCTTCCGGCACCTCGAAGTCGACGCGCCGGACGGTGGGTTCGGCCGCACCGTCGTACGTCACGCTGACATCCTCGAAGCGGATCACGACGGCTCCTTGGGGGCCTGGGGTACGACGAAGGCGGGGAGCAGGGCGAGGAGGACCGCCGCGGCGGGCCACAGGGGAAGGGCGGGGGCGATCAGCGGGACGACACCGGGGTGCAGGGATTCCGGGTCGCGGGTCGAGGCGAGCGTGAGCAGCGCGGCCACGGCGACGCCGGAGCCGGCGACCAGCCAGGCCCGCGCGTCCCACGGATCCGGGCGGTACCGGGTGCGCAGGGAACGCCGGCCGCCGAGCCGCAGACCCGTGAGCGCGGCGGCGACACCGGCGAGCAGCAGCGGGATGCCGTACGTGCCGCCCTCCGCGGTGAGCAGCCCGTACGTGCCGGCGCACACGCCGAGCAGGCCGCCGAGGGTGAGCGCGGCCGTCGTACGGCGGACACGGGCGGGGACCTCGACGGCACGGCCGTAGCCGCGGGCCTCCATCGCGGCGGCGAGCGCGACCGAGCGTTCCAACGCGCCCTCCAGGACCGGCAGTCCGACCTGCAGCAGACCGCGCAGGCCCCGGTCCGGACGGCCACGCAGGCGGCGGGCGGCGCGCAGGCGCCGGACGTCGGCGACGAGGTGCGGGGCGAAGGTGAGGGCGACGACCACGGCGACGCCCGTCTCGTACAGCGCGCCGGGCAGGGATTTCAGCAGCCGGGTGGGACTGGCGAGCGCGTTCGCCGCGCCGACGCAGATCAGGAGGGTGGCCAGCTTCAGCCCGTCGTAGGCGGCGAAGACGAGCGCCTCGGCGGTGACCCTTCCGCCCAGGCGGATGCCCTGTGCCCAGTGGGGCAGCGGGACCTCGGGGAGGGTGAGGAGGGTGTGGGTGCCGGGGATCGGGGAGCCGAGTGCCACCGAGAACAGAAGGCGGATGAGGAGGACGGCGAGGGCGAGCCGGGCGAAGGCGGTGTAGGCGTGGGAGGTGGCGGCGGGGGTGCGGTGCGTTGCCACGACGTAGGCGGAGGCGGATATGAGGAGGGCGAGCAGGAGGGGGTTGGTGGTGCGGGTGGCGGCGGTACCGAGGCTCAACGACCAGAGCCACCAGGCGCCGGGGTGCACAGTGGCAGGACTGCCCGCGGCCCGCGCCCCGTATGGGGCGCGGGCCGTATCGATCTGCGGCTTTGCCGCGTGGGCGCGACCAGTCACGGACGGCCCGCGGTCAACCGGAGGCATTGCGCCGCCGCCGGGACTGCCACACCGCCGCGCCTGCCAGCAGGGCGACGACACCCGCGCCGATCGGCAGACCCAGTGAGGGGCCGCCTTCCGAACCGCGGCTCTTTGCCGTTGCCTTCCGGCCGGAGGCCACCTGCTCCCCGCACCCCCTCTTCGGATAGCCGGCGATCGCACACAACAGCGCGTTGGTGTCGTACCGGAGCGGCTTGGCCACCGCGGCCAGCGCGTCCGCCGTCGTCGCGTCGGCGGACACCCGCGCGCACGCCGTGCGACGCGCCGGCGGTGTCTCGCCGGACGGCGCGTCCGCGGCGGTGCCGAAGTCGAGGACCAGGGCCACCCGTTTCGTACCGGACGCGGCGGGCGTCCCCGCACAGATCGTGCCGAAGTCCGCCGCACCCCGGGGCCGGCTCGCGTCCGCCGAGTCCGCGCTCACCGCGAAACGGAAGCCCGCCACGGCACCGTCGTCGGGACGGAGGGTCGACGGGCCCTGCGTGGCGTACGTCCAGTGTCCGCCCGTCCGCTCCCAGAAGGACCAGTAGCGGTAGCCCGCGGCGTGCGCCTGCCCGGCCCCTGCCAGCAGGACGAGCGCGGCGCCCAGCAGGCTCGCGGCGCGGCGGACCGCGGTCACGGCTGCTGCTTCTTCCGGCCGCTGAGCAGGAAGCCGACGCCGATGCCCGCGACGAGGCAGACGCCGACGAACCACCAGACACCCGAGCCCGAACCGTCGTCGGACCTCTCGGACTTCTCGGTCCCGTGTGCGGCGGAGTCCATGCTCGGCGCCGGGCCCAGCCTGTTCAGGGAGCGGACCAGGCTCGTGCCGCCGAAGTCACCCGGTTGCGCGCCGACCGCGTGCGCGGCGAGGATCAGCTGGGCGTAGGCGGCGGGGCCGCCCTGCTTCGCCCAGTTGAGAGCGTTCTTCTCCAGCCAGGTGTACGACTGCATCGCCTGCGTCAGCCGCCCGTCCGCGGCGAGCGCGACCACCGTGTCCGCCGTGTTGCCGTAGTCCGGCTGGTCCGTGGTACCGGGCAGCGTGGACGTCAGGTGCCCCCTCTTCGCGACGAGCGACGCGAGATGCGCGCCCGCGTTGTCCGCGACCCGCGCCGGGGTGAGGTGCTTGCCGGTGACGCACGCGCTGTCGCCGGGCGTCTTGCCGGCCCTGGTGACGAACCCCTTGCCGAGCGCACCGAGCACGCCCGCCGCCGTCGCGTCCGCGTTGGCGAACAGCTTGCCCTTCTTGTCCGGCTGGAAGGCCAGCCCGCCGCCGCCGGTCTGACTGCAGGGGACGGACCAGCCGGCCAGCAGGTCGTAGGGCGACTTGCCGGACTTGCGTATGTCCGCCGGGTCCGTGCCGACCGCGGTCAGCGCGCCGATGACGACGGAGGTGGAGTTCGTGTCGCTGGCCCCGCCCGGAAGGTAGCCCCAGCCGCCGTCCTTGTTCTGCACCGACTTCAGCCAGGTCATCGCCTTGCCGACGGTGTCGTCGTGCCCGCCGGCCGCCTTCAGCGCCTGGACCGCGGCGGCCGTGCTGTTGGTGTCCACCATGACCTTGCCGTCGCACGCCTTGGCGGGGGTGGCGCGGAAGGCGGCGAAGGCGCCGCTCGCGCACTGCTGGCCCGCGAGCCAGTCCACGGCCTCCGCGGCCGGCCGGTAGCCGAGGGTCCGCTGGGCGATCAGCGTCAACGACTGGCGCCATACCCCGTCGTTGGTCGGGTCGGAGGTGCCGTACAGCCCTGACGGGATCGCCACCTTCGGAGACGGGGACGGGCCGGCGGCCGTGGCGGGCGCGGCGGCGGCCAGCACGCCTACGGCGGCGAGAGCCGCGGCACTGCGGCGGACGTTCATGGTCGGCGACTGCCTCTCCCTGCGGGGAGCCGGGCAGCGCACGGGTGGGCCCCGGGCGGCTCGGCTCCGTAAACCTCGACGGTGCCGTGCGCGGCGGGCGGCCGACGCACGCAAGCCGGTCAACGTGCCGCAGGGGGCGTTCCGGCTCACCATCCTCGGGATGGTTGACGGATGGGGCTGCCCCCGAGCTCCAGCGAAGTCGAGAGCTTGAGGGAGGGTCAGCGCCGGAATTGCACCGGCTTCCCCCCGTACGGGTGTGATGACGACCCCGCCACCTTACCGGGAGCCCTCAGAGCCCTGAGGAGTGGCTGTGCGACAGCGCCCCGAATCCCGCTACGCCGCATCCAGTGCCCGCTCACACTCCAGGGCGTCCGCGCCCTCGACGACCCAGTACTCCCGCGAAGCCCGCCGGCAGGCGCCGTCGGCGAAGCGGATCGCCGCCGCCCGCTGCCGCGTAGGTGTCACGTCGGGCACCGCCCCGCACGCGAGCGCCAGTGCCGCCGCCACCAGATCCACCCCCGTCGCCCGTTCCACGAGCCAGGGAATCAGGTCACCGGGCAGGTGCGGCGAGACACCGGTCACCCTCGGTCCACGCTCGGGCAGCCGCAGGCCCACGTGCGCGACGGCGTGCCTGAGGCCGAGTGTCCGCACCGTACGTTCCACGGTCCGCCGTACGAACCGGTTGTGCAGCAGCGGGTCATGAGCGTGGACGGAATGCCCCAGCGAGGTCGTACGGGTCAGCGCGGTGATGCGGACCTCGTCGTCCAGGACGACGGTCTCGGCGGACATCAGTGGCCCCTCGGTGTCCTCCGGCCCCGCGGGCACCACCCGGTTCCGGAGCAGCAGCGCCCGTAGCGCCGGCGGATCGGCGCAGACGGCGGCCGTCTCGTACGGCAGGCCCGGCAGGCCGAGCCGTCCGGTGATCCGCGCGGCCACGGCCAGGTGCCCCCTGTTCCAGCTCAGCACGCCGGCGACCGGGTGGCGGGCGGCGTACCGCGCCACCGTCTCCGCGGTCTCCGCCTCATGCGCCGGGTCGGCCACGAGGTGACCGGACAGGAACGGCCGCGCCCAGCCGGGCGCAGAGGTGTCGACCAGCACCACCGGGCGTACGGCGGCGATCCGTGCCAGCGGGTACCCGCCGTGTGCGGCCCGGCCGGCCCCCAGCAGAAGGACGGGCTGCAGCATCGGCGCACCACCTTCACGGGAGGAGCGGGACAGAGACACCCCGGATGCCGCTCCCCCATAGACGGCACCCGGGGCGGGTCTGGATGGCACCCGGGCGGGTGGAATCTTGCTCTCTGTGTCGTGATCCTCACCCGCCGCGCCCTCAACTGTCAACGATTACTGCCATCTTCGGCAGGAAGCCTTGTCGCGTCTGGTCGGCGAACGAGTGACCGGGTAGCCTCGCCGTCAGCCCAGCCACCGAACGGACGACACGCCCAGGGGGGACCTCGGTGAGTGACGCCTACGCCTCGCTGGCCGCTGTCCTGGACCGGCTCGGTGAGTTGACCGGCCGGCCCGGCCGGCTGCCGGAAGTCCTCGACGTGGCCGATCTGTCCCATCGCACGGGCATCCCCGTGGGGGTCGTCGTCGAACTGCTCGCCGGCGGGCGGGCACCGGAGACCTGTCTGGCCGGGCGGGTGCGCCAGCGGCTGGACTTCATCCGCGAGACCCGGCGCCGGCCCGACGGCAAGCGGTACTCGCTGGACGAGCTGGCGAGGATCGCCGGAACCAGCCGGCAGTGGCTGAGCGAATGGCGCAAGAGCGGGATGCCGGGCCTGCAGCACACCGACCGGCTGCGCCGCTTCTTCGGCCTGCCC
The DNA here is from genome assembly GCF_055603265.1 of Streptomyces sp. NPDC037288. NCBI lineage: Bacteria > Bacillati > Actinomycetota > Actinomycetes > Kitasatosporales > Streptomycetaceae > Streptomyces > Streptomyces sp. NPDC037288. The sequence goes on along the minus strand of NZ_JBVJVY010000001.1, from coordinate 72,801 downwards.
GCCGGCTTCTTCACCGCCGACGAACCGGAGGCGCTGCAGGAGGCGTTGCGGCCCGTGCTGCAGAGTCTGGAGGCCGAGACCGACCCGCTGGTGCGGCTGCGCGAGAGCGGACTCGTCCGGCTCGCCGCCCGCGCCCCGCAGATGAATGCCCGGCAGCTCGCCACGCTCGCCGACCTCGCCGAGATGATCATCACGGCGGAGCGCGGACTCGGCTGAACCGGGCCGGGCCCCACCGGCCCTCAGCCGGCCTTCGGGGTGTCGCCGCCGAAGGGCAGGTGCAGCGTGCGGGAGGCGATCAGCCAGCTGCCGCCGGTCCGGCGGAAGGTGTCCTCGTAGTGCCCCACCTGGACGGGCGGTCCGGCGGGGACCATGCCGCCCGCGTATCCGTCGACGCGGTACGTCGAGAAGTACGACACGGCGGTGGCCGTGGTCCGGCCCGTCACCGTGACCAGGACGTTGGACATCAGGCGGCGCGAGAGCCGGTCGGCGGGACGGGAGCCGAAGTACGCCCGCAGCGCCTCCCGGCCCTCGATCCGGCGCCCGTCCCCCGGCGGGGGCCACTGCCAGCTGCCGTCCTCGGTGAACAGCTCGGCCACGGAGGCCGGTTCACCGAGGTCGAGCCGGTGGACGAAGTCGATGATCAGGCGCTCGCAGGAGTGCTGGGCGACGAGACTGCGCAAGGGGTCCATGGGCCTGTCTAACAGGGACGCCCCACGGGACGCGACCGGATTGCACCGCGAGGTGCTTCACCGGATCACGCCGCGAGGTACGCCACCGGCTCGCTCCCCGCCACCGGCTCCGCGCGGCCCTGCTTCACCAGGCGGCGCAGATGGGACTCGGCCTCCGAGACCGCGATGTTCCGGGAGCCGTAGGGGATCTCGGCCCAGGGGCGGTTCCACTCCATGCGCTCGGCGAGCTGCCAGGGTGTGAGGGGCTCGGCGAGCAGGGCGAGCAGGCCGGCCAGGCGCTCTTCGTGGTGGTCGAGCAACTCCCGTACCCGGCCAGGCGCGTCGGTGAAGGCGTGCTGGTGTGCGGGCAGGACCTCGGCGGGGGCGAGCCGGCCGACCCGCTCCAGGGAGTCGAGGTAGTCGCCGAGGGGGTCCGTCACGGTCGCGTCGTCGGGATCCTCGTACAGGCCGATGTGCGGGGTGATCCCGGGCAGCAGGTGGTCGCCGCTGAACAGCCTTCCGCGGCCGGGCAGTCGGGAGGGGTGCTCCTCCTCCAGGTGCAGACAGACGTGGCCGGGGGTGTGGCCCGGGGTCCAGATCGCGCGCAGCCTGCGGCCGGGCAGGTCGAGGAGTTCGCCGGGGACGATCTCCCGGTCCGGCAGGGCGGGGGAGAGGCCGGGCAGGGTCCGGGGGGCGCCTGGGGTGCGCAGCGGTGCAAGGTGTTCCTCCGGGGCGCCGGCCGCCGCGAGTTTGGCGCTCATGTACGTGAACCACCGCTCGGGGCGGGCCTCCCGGGTGCGCCGTACGACCGCGGTGTCGGCGGCGTGCATCGCCACCCACGCGCCCGAGGCCTCGCGCACCCGGCCGGACAGGCCGTGGTGGTCGGGGTGGTGGTGGGTGATCACCACGCCGTGGATCTCGCCGGCCGAGGTGCCGCAGGCGCGCAGGCCCTCCGCCAGCGCGGCCCAGGAGCCCGGGTCGTCCCACCCGCTGTCGACCAGCACCGGGCCGCGGTCGGTGTCCACGACGTACACCAGCGTGTGGCCGAGGGGGTTGTCCGGGATGGGAACGGCCACGGACCGTACGCCCCCGCCGTGCTCCAGTGTGCGCACCATCAGCCCTCCACCCCTCCGCCCCTCCGCCCCTCCGCCCCTCCGGCCCACGGCCATTGCCCATGGTAACTAGAACTGGTATCAGTTCTGAAACAGCGTCAGAAACATGCGGTGCGGCGGGAGGCGGCAGGCCATGACCGAGCTCGTGGAACACGGACGTCTGTTCATCGGCGGGGAGTTGACCGATCCGCTGGGCAAGGACGTCATCGAGGTGATCTCGCCGCACACCGAGGAGGTCATCGGCCGGGTGCCGCACGCCTCGCGGCAGGACGTGGACCGGGCCGTGGCCGTCGCGCGCCGCGCCTTCGACGAGGGGCCGTGGCCGCGGGCGACGCTGGAGGAGCGGATCGAGGTCGTCACCCGGATCAAGGACGCCATCGCCGCCCGGCACGAGGAGATCGCCCGGGTGATCTCCGCGCAGAACGGCTCCCCGTACTCCTGGAGCGTCCTCGCCCAGGCGCTCGGCGCGATGATGGTGTGGGACGCGGCGATCAGGGTCGCGCGGGACTTCACGTACGAGGAGCGCAGGGACGGTGTCCTCGGCCCGATCCTCGTCCGCCGCGAACCGGTCGGTGTCGTCGCCGCCGTGGTCCCCTGGAACGTCCCGCAGTTCGTCGCCGCCGCCAAGCTCGCCCCCGCGCTGCTGGCCGGCTGCACGGTCGTACTCAAGCCGTCCCCCGAATCGCCGCTGGACGCCTATCTGCTCGGTGAGATCGCCCGCGAGGCCGGCGTGCCCGAGGGTGTGCTCTCCATCCTCCCCGCCGACCGGGAGGTCAGCGAGTACCTGGTCGGGCACCCCGGCATCGACAAGGTCTCCTTCACCGGCTCGGTCGCGGCCGGCAAGCGGGTGATGGAGGTCGCCGCCCGCAACCTCACCCGGGTCACGCTGGAGCTGGGCGGAAAGTCGGCGGCGGTCGTCCTGCCGGACGCGGACGTCGGGGCGGCGGTGTCGGGGATCGTCCCGGCGGCCTGGATGAACAACGGGCAGGCCTGCGTGGCCCAGACCCGCATCCTCCTCCCGCGCACCCGCTACGACGAGTTCGCCGACGCCTTCGTCCAGGCCGCGAGCGCCCTGAAGGTCGGCGACCCGCTGGACCCGGCGACCCAGGTCGGCCCGCTGGTCGCGCAGCGCCAGCAGCGCCGGAACCTCGACTACATCCGCATCGGCCAGGAGGAGGGCGCCAAGATCCTCACCGGCGGTGGCCGGCCGGCGGGTCTGGAGCGGGGCTGGTACGTCGAACCGACCCTCTTCGGCGACGTCGACAACAACATGCGCATCGCCCGCGAGGAGATCTTCGGCCCGGTCATCTGCCTGCTGCCGTACGACGACGAACCCGAGGCCGTGAAGATCGCGAACGACTCCGACTACGGTCTGTCCGGCAGCGTGTGGACGGCCGACGTCGAGCACGGCGTCGAGGTCGCCCGGCAGGTGCGCACCGGCACCTACTCGGTCAACACCTTCAGCCTGGACATGCTCGGCCCGTTCGGCGGCTACAAGAACTCCGGGCTGGGCCGGGAGTTCGGCCCCGAGGGCTTCGGCGCGTACCTCGAACACAAGATGATCCACCTGCCGGCGGGGGCGTGAGCATGGGTGACCGCTGGCACGTCGAGGTCGACCGGTCGCTGTGCATCGGCTCGGCCCAGTGCCTCCACCACGCCCCGCAGGCCTTCCGCCTCGACTCCGCCCGCCAGTCCCATCCGGTGGAGCCGGACACCGACGCCGGCGAGCCGATCCTGGAGGCGGCGGAGAGCTGCCCGGTGGAGGCGATCGTGATCACGCTGGTCGGGGGCGGGGAGCCGGTGTTCCCACCCGAGGACTAGGACCTGGCCGACAGGTGGGTGACAGCCGGGCTGCCGATCGCCGTGCGCCGCGTATCAGGCGTGCACCGACAGGCCGGGCGAGCACAGGGCGCCCGAGGAGTTCGTCATGCACAGGTTGATGTAGAGCTTGGTGCCCTCGGCGACGTTCTTGGTCTTCTGGACACGGTTGCCGAATCCGCGGGTGCTGATCTTGATGCCTACGGACGCCTCGCCGCGCGTGCCGAGGCCGTCGTTCATGAAGTCGGAAACGTAGAGAGTGTCGCCCTTGGGGTACATGTCGCCGCCGGGGTCGGCCTGCCAGTGGGCCTCGGCGACGACGTTTCCCCAGCGGTCCTTGGCCCAGATGGTGCCGTCACCGAACCCGCCGTAGCGAGATCCGAAGGTGACGTGGGGAAGCCCGGCCGCGGCCTTCGGGGCAAGCGGCCTGTCGGAGTCGGCGGCGGCGGGTGCGGCGAAGACCGCGGCGGCGACGAATGCGGCGCCTGCCGCAGCGGCGGTACGCGTGAGGATGGAGATCACGGCTGGCTGTCCCCCGTGTCAGGTGGCGAGGTCGTGGTGACGCGAACAGCTGCCGGCCGGCGGGCCGGGGAGGCCTTCCAGCCGAACGGTGAACGCCCTTTCAGGATGCCGGGACGCGGCCGGTACGTCGTCAGCGCAGAGTGCACAGCCGAGTTGGCAATGAGTTCACTCGTGCACCCGGAGGGCCTGGTACCGGTGGGCGGGCTGTCTCCTCCCGTCGCAGCCGCGTCAGCGGGAGGCGCCCGGCTCCGTCAGGTCGATCAGGCGGCACACCGTCTCGATGTCGATCTTCACCTGGGCGATGGACGCGCGGCCCGAGAGCCAGGTGATCAGGGCCGAGTGCCAGGTGTGCTCGATCACCCGGACCGCCGAGAGCTGCTCGGGCGTGGGGTCGTCCAGGCCCATCGCGTCCAGGATGATCAGGGTGGTCTGGCGGGAGACCTGGTCGACCTCCGGCGAGACGCTGCGGTCGGCGAAGGTCAGCGCGCGGACCATCGCGTCGGCCAGGTGCGGCTCGCGCTGGAGCGCGCGGAAGGCGCGCATCAGGGTCTCCGCCACCCGCCCGGCGGCCGTTTCACCCGTCGGCGGCTTCTTGCGCAGCGTGCCGTGCATGTGCTCCAGCTGGTCCTGCATGGTGGCGACCAGCAGGTGCACCTTGGAGGGGAAGTAGCGGTAGAGCGTGCCCAGGGCGACCTGGGAGGACTCGGCGACCTCACGCATCTGTACGGCGTCGAACCCGCCCCGGCTGGCCAGTTGGGCGCTCGCGTGCAGGATCCGGCGGCGGCGGGCCTCCTGGCGCTCCGTGAGCGACGAGGAGGGCCGGACCGTACCGGCTTCCACCTTGGATTCCGCAGGCATGTCCGCAGGCATGGGTCCCGTTCCGTGACAGTCGGTGAAGGCGTCTGTGGGGCACGTGATCAGTCGGCATGGCAGGGCGGCGCGCCGTGGCGTGAATCACCTGATCCACTGCTCACAGCACTCCTACCTGCCGGTAGATTCAGAGCCTCTTGAACGATCAAGTCTGAAACTTGTTCTAGATTAGCGTCCCGTCGTAGTCTCGCGGGACAGTGCAGGCAGAAGGGGGCACGGAGTGACCGCTGAGGCCCGGGATGCGGGTGCCCAGGAGGAGCCCGCAGCCGACGGCGAGCGACCGCTCGACATCGCGCTCCTCACCTATAAAGGGAACCCGTTCTGCGGCGGCCAGGGCGTCTACGTCCGCCATCTCTCGCGCGAGCTGGCCCGGCTCGGCCACCGCGTCGAGGTCATCGGCTCCCAGCCGTACCCCGTCCTCGACGAGGGCGCGGACCACGCCGGACGGCTCACCCTCACCGAACTGCCCAGCCTCGACCTCTACCGCCAGCCCGACCCCTTCCGCACCCCCGGGCGCGACGAGTACCGGGACTGGATCGACGCCCTGGAAGTCGCGACGATGTGGACCGGCGGCTTCCCCGAGCCGCTGACCTTCTCGCTGCGCGCCCGCCGCCATCTGCGCGCCCGGCGCGGCGCGTTCGACGTCGTCCACGACAACCAGACCCTCGGTTACGGCCTGCTCGGCGACATCGGCGCGCCCCTGGTCACCACGATCCACCACCCCATCACCGTCGACCGGCAGCTGGAGCTGGACGCGGCGGAGGGCTGGCAGCGGCGGTACTCGGTCCGGCGCTGGTACGCCTTCACCCGGATGCAGAAGCGCGTCTCGCGCCGGCTGCCCTCGGTCCTCACCGTCTCCGGCAGCTCCCGGCAGGAGATCGTGGACCACCTCGGCGTACGCGACGACCGCGTCCACGTCGTCCATATCGGTGCCGACACCGGTCTGTTCGCGCCGAATCCGGCCGTACCCGAGGTGCCGGGCCGGATCGTCACCACCTCCAGCGCCGATGTCCCGCTCAAGGGGCTGGTGTTCCTGGTGGAGGCGCTGGCCAAGGTGCGCACCGAGCACCCCGCGGCCCATCTCGTCGTCGTCGGCAAGCGCCCGGCCGAGGGCCCGGTCGCGGCGGCCGTCGAGCGGTACGGCCTCGAAGACGCCGTCGAGTTCGTCAAGGGCATCTCCGACGCCGAACTGGTCGACCTGATCCGCTCGGCCGAGGTCGCCTGCGTGCCCTCGCTGTACGAGGGTTTCTCGCTGCCCGCCGCCGAGGCCATGGCCACCGGCACCCCGCTGGTCGCCACGACCGGCGGCGCGATCCCCGAGGTCGCCGGCCGTGACGGCGAGACCTGCCTGGCCGTACCGCCCGGCGACGCGGGGGCGCTGGCCACCGGGCTCGGCCGGCTGCTGGGGGACCGTGAGCTGCGGGCGCGGCTCGGTGCGGCGGGCCGGGAGCGGGTGCTGCGGCACTTCACCTGGGCCCGCGCGGCAGAGGGAACCGTGGCCCACTACCGCGAGGCCATCGCCCGCTCAGCGGGCCCCGGCCGCTCCGCGGCGGACGGCAGCCGCTCCGTGGCACCGATATCCGGCCGTTCCGCGGCACCGATACCCGGCCGCTCCGCGGCCTCACCGAGTGTTGCTTCCGCGGCCTCGGCGAGTGCTGCTTACGCGGCCTCGACGAAGGTTGCTTCCGCGACCTCGACGAGTGACACCGGCGTCTACCCCGAAAGCAGGGCCACGTGCTGACCGTCGACTTCTCCCGGTTCCCGCTCGCCCCCGGCGACCGAGTCCTGGACCTCGGCTGCGGGGCCGGCCGGCACGCCTTCGAGTGCTACCGGCGCGGCGCCCAGGTCGTGGCCCTCGACCAGAACGGCGAGGAGATCCGCGAGGTCGCCAAGTGGTTCGCCGCGATGAAGGAGGCCGGGGAGGCACCGGAGGGCGCCACCGCCACGGCCATGGAGGGCGACGCGCTGGCCCTGCCCTTCCCGGACGACTCCTTCGACGTCGTCATCATCTCCGAGGTGATGGAGCACATCCCCGACGACAAGGGCGTGCTCGCCGAGATGGTCCGTGTGCTCAGGCCGGGCGGCCGGATCGCCATCACGGTGCCGCGCTACGGCCCGGAGAAGGTCTGCTGGGCGCTGTCCGACGCCTACCACGAGGTCGAGGGCGGCCACATCCGCATCTACAAGGCCGACGAGCTGGTCGGAAAGATCCGCGAGGCCGGCCTGAAGCCGTACGGCAGCCATCACGCGCACGCCCTGCACTCGCCGTACTGGTGGCTGAAGTGCGCGTTCGGCGTCGACAACGACAAGGCGCTGCCGGTGCGGGCGTACCACAAGCTGCTGGTCTGGGACATCATGAAGAAGCCGCTCGCCACGCGGGTCGCCGAGCAGGCCCTGAACCCGCTGATCGGCAAGAGCTTCGTGGTCTACGCGACCAAGCCGCACCTGCCGCGGCTGTCCGACGAGGTGGCCGCCAAGTGACCACCCCCCGGACGGAACACCTCGTCCTGCCCGGGGTCCTCACCGCCGGGCAGGCCGCCGCGACCGTCGCCGGCATCCTCGCCGTACAGCGGGAGGACGGGGCGATCCCGTGGTTCCGCGGGCACCACCTGGACCCGTGGGACCACACCGAGGCCGCGATGGCCCTGGACGCGGCCGGCGAACACGAGGCCGCCGAGCGGGCCTACGACTGGCTGGCCCGGCACCAGAACGAGGACGGCTCCTGGTACGCCGCCTACGCCGACGGCGCCCACGACGACGTCACCGACCGCGCCCGCGAGTCCAACTTCGTCGCCTACATAGCCGTAGGCGTCTGGCACCACTACCTGTCCACCGGTGACGACACCTTCCTGGACCGCATGTGGCCGACCGTCTACGCGGCCATGGAGTGGGTGCTCGGACTCCAGCAGCCCGGCGGCCAGATCGGCTGGCGCCGCGAGGACGACGGCACGCCCACCGCGGACGCCCTGCTCACCGGCAGCTCCTCGATCCACCACGCGCTGCGCTGCGCGCTCGCCATCGCCGAACAGCGTGAAGAGCCGCAGCCGGACTGGGAGCTGGCGGTGGGAGGACTGCGCCACGCGATCCGCCGCCACCCGGAGCGCTTCCTGGACAAGGACCGCTACTCGATGGACTGGTACTACCCGGTCCTCGGCGGCGCGCTGACCGGCGAGGAGGCCAAGGCCCGCATCGAGGAGTCCTGGGACCGGTTCGTCGTCCCCGGCGTCGGCGTGCGCTGCGTCGTGCCCAACCCCTGGGTCACCGGCGGCGAGTCCAGCGAACTCGCCCTGGCCCTGTGGGCGGTGGGGGAGTCCGACCGCGCCCTGGCGATCCTGCAGTCCATCCAGCATCTGCGCGACCCCGAGAGCGGCCTGTACTGGACGGGCTACGTCTTCGAGGACGACGCGGTCTGGCCCCTTGAACTCACCACCTGGACGGCCGGCTCCCTGCTCCTCGCCGTCGCCGCTCTGGGCGGCCACGAGGCCACGTGTGCGGTCTTCGGCGGTGAACACCTGCCGACCGGCCTGGACGCCGACTGCTGCCCTTAGACGACGCCGAGCCGGGGCCCGGTGTCAGTGCCGGTGCATGCGGTTGGCGACGGCGTGGCCCACGAACAGGTACACGACCGCCGCCAGGCCGTAGCCGGCGACCACCCGGGCCCAGGCCTCGTTGAACGTGAACAGGTCGTGCGACCAGCCCGCCAGCCATGCGGCGGCGTCGTGGACGAACTGGACCAGGCTGTTGGCCCGGTTCGCGTCCAGCAGGTACATCAGGATCCACAGGCCGAGGATCAGGGCCATGATGTCGGCGACGACCGCGATGACCGTCCCGGCCTGATTCGCACCGTTGCGATATCGAGGGGACATACCTTCCGGATTGCCGGGCGACGGCCGGTGAAACCCGGACGGCCGCCGCCGAGTGGCGGAACGGACCGTCACGGGTGAGGCTTCCGGAGAAGCAGATCGCTCGGGGAGGACACGTCCGGAGGACTTCCGTGCCCGTACCGATACGGCGCTTCTGCGTCGCGCTCACCCTGTGCTGCGCCCTGCTGGCCGGCTCCACCGCCTGCGGCAGCGGCGAGAAGACCAGTACGAAGGATGCCACGGCGGTCCAGGCCGTCCCGGCCGTCGGCACCCCCACTCCGACCACCTCCGCGGAACGGCGCAGGTTCGCCAAGACGCGCTTCGTGATCGACGCCGGTCTCGCGGCGGGTGCCACCTACCAGTGGATCGTGAAGCCCTGGAAGGCCGGCACGTTCAAGAAGGGCGCCAAGGGCCGCAAGACGGCCCTGGTGAAGGCGGGTCTCGCCGGCGCTTTCGCCTACAACCGGCTCAAGGCGGCCCAGAAGAACGCCCAGGGCGACCCGACGCTCGCCAAGGCCCTGGCACCCCTCACCGCGGGTATCGCCGCCCTCAGGACCCTGCCGTCCAAACTGCGCGGCGGTGACACCGGCGCGGCGTCCTCCTTCGACGACGTCGTCAACAAGGTGAAGAGCGCGGGCGCGAGCGCCGGCGCCCCGGTCAAGGACCAGGTGCCGTCGACCGCTCAGCTTGTCAGGGGCAGTTAGGAGTTCAGTTCCGCGAGCACCCTGAGGGTGTGCGGGTCCGGTGACAGTGCCAGCAGGTCCGTCACCGGACCCCCGCGCCACAACTCCAGCCGCTCGGCGATGCGTTCCCGCGGGCCGACCAGCGAGATCTCGTCGGCGAAGGCATCCGGTACGGCCAACACCGCCTCCTCCCGCCGCCCCGCGAGGAACAGCTCCTGGATCCGCCGCGCCTCCTCCTCGTACCCCATGCGCGCCATGAGGTCGGCGTGGAAGTTGCGGGAGGCGTGTCCCATCCCGCCGATGTAGAAGCCGAGCATGGCCTTCACGGGCAGCAGCCCCTCGGTGACGTCGTCGCACACCTTCACCCGGGCCAGCGGAGCCACCATGAACCCCTCCGGCACCTTCCGCACCACGTCCCCGTACACCTCGGGCCGGCTCGGCGACCAGTACAGCGGCAGCCAGCCGTCGGCGATCCGGACCGTCTGCGCCACGTTCTTCGGCCCCTCGGCGCCGAGCAGGACGGGCAGGTCCGGCCGGAGCGGATGGGTGATCGGCTTCAGCGGCTTGCCGAGCCCCGTGCCGTCCGGACCCCGGTAGGGCAGCGGATGGAACCGCCCGTCCACCTCCACCGGCGCCTCGCGCCGCAGCACCTGCCGTACGACGTCCACGTACTCCCGGGTCGCGGCCAGCGGCGACTTCGGGAACGGGCGGCCGTACCACCCCTCCACCACCTGCGGCCCGGACAGGCCGAGCCCGAGCATCATCCGCCCGCCGGAGAGGTGGTCCAGGGTGAGCGCGTGCATCGCGGTGGTGGCCGGCGACCGTGCGGCCATCTGGGCAACCGCCGTACCCAGCCTGATCGTCGACGTCCGCGCGGCGATCCAGGTGAGCGGAGTGAAGACGTCCGACCCCCAGGACTCCGCCGTCCACACGGAGCCGTAGCCGAGCCGTTCCGCCTCCCGGGCGAGCGGCACATGACGGGCGTCCGGACCGCGTCCCCAGTACCCGAGTGCGAGACCCAGCCGCATACGCCTGCCTCCTGACGATCCGTCAGTTCACCGGTCGGGAGCCGACTGTACGACAACGGCCCCTGGCCCGGAAGGGCGAGGGGCCGTCGCTGCGGCGGGGTGCGGGCGGATCAGCCGCGCTGGATGCCGGAGGTGTCCTGGAGCACGCCACGGCGGCCGTCCTGGGTCTGCGCGACCAGTGCGGCACCGCGCTGCTCGACGGCCAGGTACCAGGTGCCCGGCGCCAGTTCGGCGATCGGGTTCGGCGAGCCGTCCTCCGGGAACAGCGGACGGGCGACCGGAACGGCGAACCAGAACGGCGAGAAGTCCGCCGCCGGGGCCGGCTGCGCCGCCGCCGGAGCGCCCTGCGCGGCCGGCGGCTGCTGCCCGAACGGCTGGCCCGGCTGCGGCTGGCCGCCGTACGGCTGCGCCGGGGCGCCCGGGTAGCCATAACCACCCTGCGGCTGAGCGCCGTAGGGCTGCGGGGCGACCGGCTGAGGAGCCGGGAGCAGGGCGGCCTGGAGGGCGGGGACCAGGGGGGTGGCGATGGCGGCGCCCGCGAGAACCAGAGCGGCGAAGAAACCGAGGATGAGGCCCGCGCCGGCGTCCGCACCCTCCGGGAGGTCGATGAGTGTCCACAACAGCGACCAGGCGGCCAGGACCGGGAACGCGGTGCCGATCTGGGCGAGGTCGAGGCCGAGCACCTTGCGCTGCTGCGGCAGACAACGGTTGACGACGATGAGGACGGCACCGATGACCGCACCCATGTAGATGCCCAGGCCCGTGCCCAGGCTTTCCCACGCGTTCCCGCTGGCTGAGGCGCCGAAAATGGAGTAGCTCTGGAAGGTGAGGAAAGACGCGATGAACAGCACCACCGCTGCTCCGATCACCACGCCGTCGCCTCTAGTGAGGGAGCGGATATTCACTTCAAAGGTCCTTCGTAAGTCGTCTCGTCGTCGGTAGACACTACCGTCCGCAAGATCCGCCTGTCCGGCCGGTTGCGCCCGCCGGTCAGGACGCGCGCAGGAAACTCACGATTCCCTCAGAGATCCCTTGCGCAGCCTTCTGCCGCCAGGCCCCGCTGGTCAGCAGTGCCGCGTCCTTGCTATCGCGCATGTTGCCGCACTCGATGAACACCTTCGGAACCGTTGACAGATTGAGACCGCCCAGGTCCGTACGTGTGACGAGACCGGTACCTTCGCCGACGTAGTTGGACGGCGGCTCACCGGTGTCGCGCAGGAAGGTGCCGGCGACGCGGGTACCGAGGTCGTGCGAGGAGTCGACGATCGGGCGGGTGTCGGCGGCACCGGCGTGCACCGACCCCGGCAGGATCACATGGAAGCCGCGGTCGCCTTCGGCGGCGCCGTCGGCATGGATGGAGATGGCCGCATCCGCGTGCGCGGTGTTGCCGATCCGGGCCCGCTCGTCCACACAGGGCCCCCAGGCCGGGCTGTCGCCGTCATGGGTCAGTTTCACCGTGGCGCCCTGCTGCTCCAGCAGCGTGCGCAGCCGGTGGGCGACGTCGAGGGTGAACTCGGCCTCGGTGTAACCGTCGTTGGTGGACGTCCCGGTGGTGTCGCACTCCTTCCAGTTCGTGCCGATGTCCACCTGGCGGTTGATCTCGGCCGTGTGCTGGAAGTTGCCCGGGTTGTGCCCGGGGTCGACGAGGACGACCTTGCCCTTCAACGAGCCGGCCGCGGGCGCCGCCCCCGAGGTCCGCTTGCCGCCGTCCGCAGGAGAAGCGGACCGGGCCGACGGTGAGGAGGGCGCCGGGGACGACACGGCGGAGCCGCCGCGGGCTCCCGGGGCCGGGGAGGCTCCGCCGCCGCCCACCGCCTCGTACACCACCCACCCGAGCAGCGCGCCGGGCACCAGTACGGCGAGCGCCACGGTCAAGGGCCCGCGCCGGGACCGGCGGGGCTGCGGGGGATCGAACTCCGGGCCTAGGTACGACACGTGTGCGACTCTAACCGGGGCCTCAGATCTCCGCGCGCGTTCGCCGCAGGACACGCAGGGAGCCCGCCGCCGTGACCTCCGTGAACGCCCCCGACTCAAGGGCCCGCAGATACACCCGGTAGGGCGCCTGCCCGGTGAACTCGTCCTCGGGGTGCGGGAACACGTCGTGGATGACGAGGAAGCCCCCTTCGGCCACATGGGGTGCCCAGCCCGCGTAGTCGGCGGTGGCGTGCTCGTCCGTGTGGCCGCCGTCGATGAACACGAAACCGAGCGGCGAGTTCCAGATCGCCGCGATCTGCGGGGAGCGCCCGACGACGGCGACCACGTGCTCCTCCAGGCCCGCCCTGAACAGCGTCCGGCGGAAGGCCGGCAGCGTGTCCATCAGCCCGATCTCCGGGTCGACCGTCTCCGGGTCGTGGTAGTCCCAGCCCGGCTGCTGCTCCTCGCTGCCCCGGTGGTGGTCGACGGTCAGCGCCGTGACCCCGGCCGCGCGGGCCGCGTCGGCGAGCAGCACGGTGGACCGTCCGCAGTACGTGCCCACCTCCAGCAGCGGCAGCCCCAGCCGCCCCGCCTCCACGGCAGCCGCGTACAGGGCCAGCCCCTCGTCCACGGGCATGAACCCCTTGGCCGCCTCGAAAGCGGCCAGAACATCGGGCTTGGGGGCGGGGACGGGCATGGGGCGCCTTCCGGTCGTACGGCTGTTCAGGGGCCCATGCTGCCGCACCCCCTGTCACTCATCGACAGGGGGTGCGTTCCGTAAGGGGCGCGGGGAACTGCGCGACAGGCCACGGCGACGGGAGAGCCGCCGTCCGGCAGAACCCCCGAGCGCTAGGCGCTCACCGTCTCCCCGGGCAACGAAAGGTCCAGATCGACAGCCCGCTCCTCCCCGGAATGCGTGGCGGAAGAGGCGAGCGGCCCATGGCCGAAGGCCTTCGCGGCGAGCACATACGCCCCCTGGGCCGGCACGGCGAGCGCATACGTCCCGTCCTCACCGGACACCGTCGCCCCCGCCTGCCGCCCCCGCCGGTCGATCAGAGTCACCTTGGCCCGGGCGACCGGGGCGCCATCGGCACCGAGAATCCGCCCCCGGAACCCCCGCAGCACCTCCTCGGCCTGCTCCAGCACAGCGTCCTCCTGGCTGCTGGCCCGAAGCCGGGGCTGCTGAGCCGGGCGCGCAGCCTTCGGCAGGAACAGCGCCAGCAGCAGCCCCACCGCCACCGCGGCGGTGGCGATCAGGAAGGACACCCGGAACCCGTGCATGGTCGGAATCGCGATACCGCCCACGTGGTCCGCCGTGTTGGCCAGCACCATGCCGATGACGGCACTGGACACGGACGTGCCGATGGACCGCATCAACGTGTTGAGGCCGTTCGCCGCGCCGGTCTCCGAGGCCGGCACCGCGCCGACGATCAGCGCGGGCAGCGAGGAGTAGGCGAGGCCGATGCCGGCGCCGAGGACCACGGACGTGACGATCGTCTGCCAGGCCGCGTCCATCAGGCCGAGGCCGCCGCCGTAGCCGAGCGCGATGATCAGCAGACCGATGATGAGGGTGGTCTTCGGGCCGTACCTGGCGGACAGGCGGGCGTACAGCGGCGCCGTGAACATCATCGTCAGGCCCAGCGGGGCGACGCACAGGCCGGCGACGACCATGGACTGGCCGAGGCCGTAGCCGGTGGCCTTCGGCAGCTGGAGGAGCTGGGGCAGGACCAGCGAGACGACGTAGAACGCCACGCCGACCATGATCGACGCGAGGTTGGTGAAGAGGACGGCCGGGCGCGCGGTGGTGCGCAGGTCGACCAGGGGCGCCGTCACGCGCAGCTCGTACAGGCCCCACAGGGCGAGGACCACGACCGACGCGGCGAACAGGCCGAGCGTCGTCCCCGACGACCAGCCCCAGTCACTGCCCTTGGTGATGGGCAGCAGGAGCAGCACCAGGCCGGTCGACAGGCCCAGCGCGCCCAGCAGGTCGAAGGAACCGGCCGCCCGCATCGGGGACTCGGGTACGACCAGGAGGGTCAGGACGATGGACAGCGCGCCGAGGCCCGCGGCGCCGTAGAACAGGGCGTGCCAGTTCGCGTGCTGCGCGACCAGGGCCGCGGCGGGCAGCGCGAGGCCGCCGCCGACGCCGATCGAGGAACTCATCAGGGCCATGGCCGAGCCGAGCTTCTCGCGCGGCAGCATGTCGCGCATCAGGCCGATGCCGAGCGGGATCGCGCCCATCGCGAAGCCCTGCAGGGTACGGCCGACGATCATGGTGAGCAGCTGGCTGGTGAGCGCGCTGACCAGGGCGCCGACCACCATCACGGCGAGGCTGAGTATCAGCATCCGCCGCTTGCCGTAGAGGTCGCCGAGCCGGCCCATGATCGGGGTGGCGACGGCGCCGGACAGCAGGGTCGAGGTCAGCACCCAGGTGGCGTTGGAGGGGGCGGTGTCCAGCAGCTGCGGCAGGTCCTTGATGACCGGCACGAGCAGGGTCTGCATCACCGCGACGACGATGCCCGCGAAGGCGAGCACCGGGACCACGGCGCCGCTCGCCCTCCGGGGCGGCTGGTCGGTCGTCGTGTGGGTCATTGAGTGAGGCCTCCCGTGTACATAAGTGCTCGGTAAACCTCGTATGCACAGGCAACTATTCCGTTGCTTCGGGCCTCTAATGAATCCTTGACCAGCTCATGGGTAACTGACGTGCCGTCATCCATGGTGCACTGGTGGAACAAGTTCTAGTCTGCGCGCCATGAAGGCCTATGTAGCCGGGGTCGGGATGACCAGGTTCGAGAAGCCCGAGACCCGTCAGTGGCAGTACTGGGACATGGTGCGCGAGGCCGGGAGCGCGGCGCTGGCGGATGCGGGAGTCGTGTACGAGGACGTGGAACAGGTTCCCGTCGGCTACTGCTTCCAGCCCTCCACCGCCGGCCAGCGCGCCGCCTACGAACTCGGCCTGACCGGCATCCCCGTCTACAACGTCAACAACAACTGCGCGACCGGGGCGACCGCCCTGATGCTCGCCCGTCAGCTCGTCGAAGGGGGCGCCGCCGACTGCGTCCTGGCGCTGGGCTTCGAGAAGATGAGGAAGGGCGCGCTGGGCGGGGGAGCCGACGGCGGGGACTTCGCGACCTCCCCGGTCGCCCGGCACTACGGCGTCATGGCCGCCCGCCACGGCTTCGAGACGACCCCGCCCACCGCGCAGATCTTCGGCGACGCGGCCCGCGAGCACATGGAGCGGTACGGCACGACCGGGGCACAGCTCGCCGCGGTCGCCGCCAAGAACCACCGGCACTCCGCGCACAACCCCTACGCCCAGTTCCGGGCCGTGTACGACGTCGCCGCCGTCCTCGCCTCCCGTACCGTCCACCGGCCGCTGACCAGACTCCAGTGCTCGCCGACCTCGGACGGCGCGGCGGCGGCCGTGGTGGTGTCCGGGCGGTTCGCCTCGCGGCGCGGGCTCACCGGTCTCGTGGAGATCGCCGGACAGGCCATGACCACGGACACCGGGGAGTCCTTCGCCTCCGGATCCTGCATCGACGTCGTCGGGCAGCCCATGTCCCGGGACGCGGCCCGGCAGGCGTACGAGCGCGCCGAGCTCGGCATCGAGGACGTGGACGTGATCGAGCTGCACGACTGCTTCTCGGTCAACGAACTGCTGACGTACGAGGCGCTCGGCATGTGCGCCCCCGGGGAGTCCGGGAAGCTGGTCGAATCGGGCGCGACGACGTACGGCGGCCGGTGGGTGGTGAACCCGTCGGGCGGGCTGATCTCCAAGGGGCACCCGCTGGGCGCGACCGGGCTGGCCCAGACGGCCGAGCTGGTGTGGCAGCTGCGCGGTGAGGCGGGAGAGCGGCAGGTGGCGGACGCGCGGGTGGCACTCGCGCACAACATCGGGCTGGGCGGGGCGGCGGTGGTGACGGTCCTGCACGCGGTCTAGGCCGTACGACCTACTACCGGTGGTCGTTTTGGTGGTCCGAAATGCCGATGCAAGGACCGTAACCGGGTTGAGAGCATGACACCCATGCTGGAAGCCCCCGACACCACAGCCCTCATATCCCGCCGTACGACCGCGCCCACCTGGCTGGTGGTGGCGCTCGCCTGTGCCGGACAGTTCCTGGTCGTCCTCGACGTGTCGGTGGTGAACGTCGCCCTGCCGTCCATGCGCGGCGGCCTCGGCCTGACCCCGTCGGGCCTGCAGTGGGTGGTGAACGCGTACGCCATCGCCTTCGCCGGGTTCATGCTGCTCGGCGGCCGGGCCGGTGACCTGTACGGGCGCAAGCGCATGTTCCTCGTCGGCCTCGGCCTGTTCACGCTGGCCTCGCTGGGCGGCGGCCTGGCCCAGGAGGGCTGGCAGCTGCTGCTGGCGCGGGCCGTGCAGGGGCTGGGCGCGGCGGTGCTGGCCCCCTCGACGCTGACGCTGCTGACCTCCGCGGTGCCGGAGGGGGCGGCGCGGGCGCGCGCGATCGCCACCTGGACCGCGGTCGGCGCCGGGGGCGGGGCCGCGGGCGGGCTGGTCGGCGGGGTGCTCGTGGACCTGCTGTCCTGGCGCTGGGTGCTGCTGATCAACGTGCCGGTGGGTGCGCTCGTGCTGGCCGGCTCGGTGCGCTGGCTCACCGAGAGCCGGGCCGGGGACGGGCGGCGCCTGGACCTGCCGGGCGCGCTGCTGGTGACGGCGGGCCTCGCGACCCTGGCCTACGGCATCTCGCAGACGGAGGCGGAGGGCTGGACGGCCGCCGCCACGTTGCTGCCGCTGCTCGCCGGGCTGCTGCTGATCGGCCTGTTCCTGCTGGTCGAGGCGCGTACCAAGGCCCCGCTGATGCCGCTCGGACTGCTGCGGCTGCGCTCCGTCGCCTCGGCGAACGCGGCGATGTTCTTCTCCGGCTCGGCCATGTTCTGCATGTGGTACTTCATGACGCTCTACGCCCAGAACGTCCTCGGCTACTCGCCGCTCGCGGCCGGTGTCGCCCTCGTGCCCAGCTCGCTGTCCGTGGTCGTCGGCTCCAAGCTGGCGCCGCGCCTGATGCGGGCGGCGGGCGCGCGGACCGTGGCGGCGCTGGGCACGCTCGTGGCCGCGACGGGCTTCGGCTGGCAGTCGACGATGAGCGCGCACGGGGCGTACGCCACCGCGATCATGATCCCGGGGATCCTGATGATGCTCGGCGCGGGTATGGCGGCAACCCCGCTCGCCTCCCTCGCCACGTCGGGGGCGGCGCCGGGCGAGGCCGGGGTGGTGTCGGGGCTGGTCAACACCTCGCGCACGATGGGCGGCTCGCTCGGGCTGGCCGTGATGTCGACCGTCGCCGCGGCGGGCACGGGCAGCGGCCGTGGTCCCGAGGCGCTGACGGACGGCTACGCGCTGGCCTTCCGGGCCAGTACGGCGGTGCTGCTGGGCGGGGCGGTGCTGATGCTGCTGTGGCTGCCGCGAAAAATCTCCGCGACTTCCTCCCGGTGAGGCGATGGTCCGGGCGGCCCGTGCACTCCTTTTGACATCAAGGGGGTACGAGGCCCGGGAGAGCCGGTCACAGCCATCCCTGTCGCCGGGCCTCCCGCACCGCCTCCGCCCGGTTGCGGGTGCCGGTCTTGCCGATCGCCGAGGACAGGTAGTTGCGGACGGTGGACTCGGACAGATGCAGTGTGCCGGCGATGTCGGCGACCGTCGCCCCGTCCGCCGACGCCTTCAGCACGTCGCACTCGCGGGCCGTCAGCGGACTCGGTCCGGCGCTGAGGGCGGCGGCGGCCAGCGCCGGATCGACGACGGTCTCCCCGGTGAGCACGCGCCGGATCGCCGCGGCCAGTTCCTCCACGGGGCCGTCCTTGACGAGGAACCCGGCCGCCCCCGCCTCCATGGCCCGGCGCAGATAGCCGGGCCGGCCGAAGGTGGTGAGGATCAGCACCCGGCAGTCGGGCGCCTGCTCCCGCAGCTCGGCCGCCGCGTCCAGCCCGCTGGTGCCCGGCAGTTCGATGTCCAGCAGGGCCACGTCCGGCCGGTGGGCGAGCACGGCGTCGACGATGCCGCCGCCCGAGCCCAGCTGGGACACCACCTCGATGTCCTCCTCCATACCGAGCAGCAGAGCGAGCGCACCACGCATCATGCCCTGGTCCTCGGCGAGCAGCACCCGAATGGACTTGCCGGTCCGGTGCTCCCGGGGCATCTCGTTCATGGGCCCAGGTTACGGCTGTGGCCCTCTCCACCCACCGCCGCGCCCGGCACGTTGGCCTCGGCCGCATGCCCTGGCCGCCCTGCCCGGCGAGGAGTGCGCGGTCGGGAACGGCTCACCGGATGCGCCGCCGGTTCGGTGATTAAAGACTTGGCATGGTCGGCTGCGGCGGGGGTTGACGGTCTGCAGGCGTGCTCAAACAATCGCCCCTGCATTTCCAGGAATCCGCGTAATTCCACCGTCGAATCACGAGCGGATACTCGCCGATGCACCAGGAGGGTGCGATCGTCCTCGGTACCGGCGGCGACAACAGCAACGGCTCCATCGGCTCCTTCTTCGAGGGCGTCATGACCTCCGGCATCCCGACCGACGCCGCCGACAACGCCGTCCAGGCCGACATCGTCTCCGTCGGCTACGGCGGCCCGGCCGGCGGCGCCGGCACCCTGAACCCCGGCTCGGAGATCTCGTTGCGCGCCACCACCTCCTGCTGCACCAGCGACTACGTCCGCCACCAGGACAACTCCGGTGTCCTCTCCCCGATCACGTCGAGCAGTTCCAGCCTGGACAAGAACGACGCGACCTGGATCGTGCGCCGGGGGCTCGCGAACAGCTCCTGCGTCTCCTTCGAGTCGCGGAACTACCCCGGCGACTACCTGCGCCACTACGACTACAAGCTCTACCGGCAGCCCATGGACGGCACCGCCCGGTTCCGGGCCGACGCCACCTTCTGCCCGCAGACCGGCAAGAGCGGCACCGGCATCTCGTTCGCCTCCTACAACTACCCGACGAGGTACCTGCGGCACTACGCCTACGACCTCTACACAGCGAGCGACGGCGGCTCCAACGACTTCGACAGCGGCACGTCCTGGACCGACGACGTCAGCTGGGCGGTCAGCTCGCCCTGGGCGCCGTAGCCGCAGCGTCCGCGAACTGTGCGGATACGACGGGCAGTCGGGCGGTCACCGTGAAACCGCCGCGTGGCGACGGGCCGGCCGTGAGCGAGCCGCCCGCCGCCGCGAGGCGCTCGGTCAGCCCCTTCAGTCCCGTGCCGCCGATGCCCTGCTCGGGCCGGCGCGCGGGACTGCCGCCGTCGTTGTCGGTCACGGTGAGCCTGGCCTGCTCGGTGCCGCTCTCCACAGAGATCTCACAGCGGCCCGCGTCGCTGTGCCGGACCACATTGGTGACCGCCTCGCGCACCACCCAGCTCAGCAGGGCCTCCGTCTGTGGTTCGAGCGGCACACCGGACTGGCGCACCACCGGCTCCACGCCGGCCGCGGCCAGCGCCGAACGGGCCCGGGTCAGCTCCGTGGCGAGGCTGCCCTCGCGGTAGCCGGTCACCGCCTCGCGGATCTCGGTGAGCGCCTGCCGGCCCACCGACTCGATGTCCGTGATCTGGCCCAGCGCCGCGTCCATGTCGCGCGGAGCCAGCCGCCGGGCCGCCTCCGACTTCACCACGATCACCGACAGCGTGTGCCCGAGCAGGTCGTGCAGGTCCCGCGAGAAGCGCAGCCGCTCCTTCTCCACCGCGCGCCGGGCCAGCTCCTCACGGGCGGCGCGCAGTTCCCGTACGGCCTCGGACAGACCGAGGATCGCGGCGGTCACCATGCTGGAGAGGAAGGTCGCGTAGCCGATGTTCGTCGCGTCCTCCCAGCCGCCACGGACGGCGGAGACGCAGGCCGCGTACACCGTCAGCAGCAGCCCTGTGCGGCCCAGCCACGGCCCGCGCAGGGCGGCGCCGACGGCGAGGCCGAGCAGCGGGAAGAACATCAGCCAGTTGCCGCCGTAGCCGAGGGCGAGTCCCGTGGTCACCAGGCTCATCAGGAGCACCGCCACCCTGGTGGAGGCGGCCTCCCGCTTCTCCCGGTCGAAGGAGCGGAAGGTGACGTAGATGTACAGGGAGTTGAAGGCCATCAGGCCCAGACCGCCGATCAACGGGTTCGGGGTCCTGCCCTGGAGCAGGTTGGAGAAGGACCCCATCCCCATCAGCAGCCAGGGCAGCAGGGTGAAACCGGTGGGCGGCGGCCCCGGATGGTCGACGTCCGGCTCCCCGCCCTGCTTCCGGGCGGCCCGTTGCGCCGCCTTGAAGCGCTCGTGCGCGGCCCGCCACTGGTGCCGCTCGGCCTGCAGGGCCTGTATCTGGCACCGAACTCCCGTAACCCACGACATCTCTGTTTCCCCCGGTCAGATGGTCCCCGCCCGACGGCGGGACGACAGCACAGCGTATGAGCCGAACAGAACGAGCCAGGCCGTCGGCACGATGATGGCACCGGCGCCTGACGCACGGCAGATGCGCATGTACGGCCTCGGGCAGTACGAATGTCACCGCCGCTACACCTGACACAGCGTCAGGAGCCTTCACAACTGCGGGGCGCTGGGCTATACAGAGGGCGCCGGACTGGAACGCGTTCTAGATCGGCCCGTGGCGACCTCGGTGCGGCCGACGGTGCGGACGGCCGTGCCGAGGTCTTGAGACCTCCCAGGAGTCCCATGCCCATCGACGCAGCCAAAGCCCTGGCCGCCGAGCCACGCTCCGGCCCGATCACCTGGACCACCAAGGACGTCCAGCTCTACCACCTCGGCATCGGCGCGGGCATCCCCGCCACGGACCCGGACGAACTGCGCTACACCCTGGAATCCCGGCTGCACGTCCTGCCGAGCTTCGCCACCGTCGCCGGCTCCGGCGCGCCGGGCGTGATCGGGGGGCTGTCCCTGCCCGGTGTGGAGGTCGAGCTCGCCAAGGTCCTGCACGGCGGGCAGACGCTGGAGGTCCACCGCCCCCTCCCGGCCGAGGGCACGGCGACCGCCACCCGTCGGCTCGCCGCCCTCTACGACAAGGGCAAGGCCGCCGTCCTCGTCCTGCGCACCGAGGTCGCCGACGACGACGGCCCGCTGTGGACGGACGACGCGCAGATCTTCGTCCGGGGCGAGGGCGGCTTCGGCGGCGACCGCGGCCCGTCCGGCCGCCTCGACCCGCCCACCGGAGAACCCGACCGGACCGTCGAACGCCCCGTCCGCGAGGACCAGGCCCTGCTCTACCGTCTTTGCGGCGACTGGAACCCGCTGCACGCCGACCCCGAGTTCGCCAGGCTCGCCGGGTTCGAGCGGCCCATCCTGCACGGCCTGTGCACCTACGGCATCACGCTCAAGGCGGTCGTGGACACGCTGCTGGGCGGCGATGTCACCCGCGTCCGCGGCTACCGCACACGGTTCGCCGGGGTGATGTATCCGGGCGAGACCCTGCGCATCCGCATGTGGCGGCAAGAGGGCGGCGTCCGGGTGGCCGTGAGCGCGGTGGAGCGGGGCGACGCGCCGGTCCTCGCCGACACCGTCGTCCACCACTCCTGAGCCAGCCCACCTCCGAGGGGAGAGGCGCACCATGCGCGCAGCCGTACTGCACGAGATCGGCCAGGAAAAGCTGGAGGTCCTCGACGACGTCGAGGCGGTGGGATTCGGCCCCGGCAGGGTCCGGGTCCGGGTGCGGGCCACCGGGTTGTGCCACTCGGACCTGTCCGCGATGAACGGGGTGCTGCCGCAGCCCGCGCCGTTCGTGCCGGGCCACGAGGGCGCGGGCGAGATCCTCGAAGTGGGGGAGGGGGTGCGGGGCCTGAAACCGGGCGACCGGGTCGTCCTGTGCTGGCTGCCCGCCTGCGGTGCGTGTCCGGCGTGCAGGCGCGGGCAGACGGAGCTGTGCCTGGCCGGGTTCATGAACGCGGGCACGCCGAACTTCAGGCGTTCCGGCACCGACGTGTTCGGCTTCGCCGGCACCGGTACCTTCGCCGAGGAGGTCGTGGTCGACGCCGGCTGCGCGGTGCCGATCCCCGAGGACGTGCCCTTCGACATCGCCGCGCTGATCGGCTGCGGCGTGACCACCGGACTCGGCGCCGCCCTCAACACCGCCGATGTGGAGGCCGGTTCGTCGGTCGCCGTCATCGGGTGCGGGGGTGTCGGCATCTCCGCCGTACAGGGGGCCCGGCTGAAGGGCGCCGCCGAGATCGTCGCCGTCGACCCGGTGGCCTCCCGGCGTGAGTCCGCTCTCAGGTTCGGTGCGACGAAGGCGGTTTCGCCGGAGGAGCTGGCCGACGCCAAGCAGCAGGTCACCGGCGGCGAGGGCTTCGACTACGTCTTCGAGGTCGTCGGCAGGTCCGCCACCGCGCGGACGGCGTACGAGAACACCCGGCGCGGCGGCACCCTGGTCGTGGTCGGCGCCGGCGCCATGGACGACTTCCTGCAGCTCAGCATGTTCGAGCTGTTCTTCGACGAGAAGCGGATCCTGCCGTCCTTGTACGGCGGCGGGGACGTCCTGCGCTCCTACGAGCGCACGATCGCCCTGTGGCGGGCGGGCCGCGTCGATCTCGCCGGGCTGATCACCCACCGGGTGCCGCTGGCCGGGATCAACGAGGCACTGGACCAGATGCGTGCCGGGACGGCCCTGCGCACGTGCATCGAGATCTGAGGACGCCGCGCATGTCACTGCCACTCGAAGGCCGGTCCGCGATCGTCACCGGCGCCGGACGCGGGCTCGGCCGGGCCGAGGCCCTGGAACTCGCCCGGCTCGGTGCGGCCGTCGTCGTCAACGACTACGGGCAGCCCGGCCGGGACGGTTCGGGCGCGGCCTCGGCGGGCCCGGCCGAAGAGGTCGCCGCCGAGATCCGCGACCGGGGCGGCCGGGCCGTCGCGCACATCGGGGACGTCGCCGACTTCGCACAGGCGCAGGAGCTCGTCAGGTCGGCGATCGAGGAGTTCGGCAAGCTGGACATCCTCGTCAACAACGCGGGCATCCTGCGCGACCGCATGGTCTTCTCCATGAGCGAGGACGAGTGGGACGCGGTGATCCGCGTCCACCTCAAAGGCCACTTCAACACCACCCGCTTCGCCGCCGCGCACTGGCGGGAGCGGTCCAAGGCGGCTGGGGGAGCGAAGGTCTACGGGCGGATCGTGAACACCTCCTCGGAGGCCTTCCTCGCCGGCTCCGCGGGACAGCCCAACTACGCGGCGGCCAAGGGCGGAATCGTCGGGCTCACCACCTGCACGGCCCTCGCCCTCGCCAGGTACGGCGTGACCGCCAACGTCATCTGCCCCCGCGCCCGCACCCGGATGACCGAGGACGTCTTCGCCGGCTTCCAGCGGCCGGACCAGGGCCTGGACCCGCTGGCACCCGAGCATGTCGCCCCGCTCGTCGGCTACCTGGCCGCACCGGCCGCCGCCCGCGTCAACGGCCAGTTGCTCGTCGTCCACGGCGGCATGGTCGCCATCGTCGAACGGCCCCGGGTGCAGGCCAGGTTCGACAGCAAGCAGGAGACGTTCACGTACGACGAACTCGACGCGCTGCTCACCCCGCACTACGCGGAACGGCCCGAGGGGGAGACCTTCGCGGCGGCGGAGGTGCTGGGGCTCAAGCGGGGCTGAGAACGGGAAGAGGGGGTGCCCGTCAAAGGCACCCCCTCTTCCCGCAACCGTCAGGCAGCCGCCTCCGCGGTCTCCTCGGCCGGCCTACGGTGCCGGCCGTGCGGAGCCGTCTCGCTCTCCTGGGCCGCGACCGGGCCGCGGTGCCTGCCGTGGCCGGCAGCCTCCTGGGAGTCGGCCTGGGAGTGGGCGGACAGCTGCTCCATCGTGCTGGTGTCGCTCATCGGACGTATTCACCCCGTCATATGATCTTTCGTACAGCCGGGCGAGTGTAACCAACGCACCACCGGCCGAATCCAGGCGCACACGCCAACCGCCACTACTTCGTTACAAGACGTCCCAAGGGCGCCTGCTGCAGCGGCACAGGACGTGCCGCGACCGGCTGCGGAGCCGCCTGAAGGTGCGCAGGCTCCGGAGGGTCCGGTTCCGTCGGCGGCCGTGACGCCTCGGGCGCCTCGTCCGCCGTGCCGTCCCGGACCGGACCCTCCAGGCCCGCGCCCCCCGACCCCCCGGTTCCCCCCGAAGACCCGGCGATGCCGCTCCCCGCGGGGGCCGGGCCTCCCGTCTCCCCCCTGGGCGCCGCCAGCTCCGCCACGCCGCACGGAGTCTCCCGCGTGGCGTACGGCAGCCGCAGCACCCCGTCCCGAGTCCACAGCCCGGCCCCGGCCAGCCAGCCCTCGGGCGCCGGGAGATGACTCACCTGCCGCCCGGCCGGCCGCCAGGTGCTCACCCAGCTGCCGACCGGTCCGTCCACGCGCAGCGCCACCGCGCAGTTCTCCGGCATCAGCACCTGTCCGGGCTGGATCGCGAACGGCGTCACCGCGCAGTCCGGCATGCGCAGGCTCTCCGGGAAGCGGACCGGCAGCATGCTGCCGAGCACGCCCCAGCCCAGTCGTTCCTCCCCCGGCGAGGGGGCGTCGGAGGAGATGAGCAGCAGTCCGCTGTCGGGGTCGGCGAGCAGCAGCCGGTCGTGGCTGGTGGCCGCGATCTGCAGCAGCGGCGACACCTCGGCGCGCTCCAGGTCCACCACGACCGTCTTGACCGGCCCGCCCAGCTCGCGGTCCAGCGCCAGCATCCGCCCGGCACGGTCCAGCCAGACCCCGCCCGAACAGCGCCCCGGCACCTCGGCGAGCCGCTCGGGCCCGAAGGTGCCGCCCGCCACCAGCCACACCACGCTGGAGCGCGGGCCGACGGCGAGGGCGTACGCCCGTGCACCCCCCGGTGCCGGCGGTAGCAGCGTGAGACGGGTGCCGGGTTCGGGGCACTCCACCGCGCCCAGCGGCAGCTCACCGGTGCCGGGGCCGGCCGGGTACAGCAGCGAGAAGGCGTGCCGGTGCCCGACCAGCCGGTGGATCAGGACCCGGCCGTCGGACAGGGGCTGCACCTCGGTGCCGGGCTCCTCCGGCTGGTTGCCGGGCAACGGCACCGCGTACGGCTCCGGGCCGTCCAGCGTCCAGCGCTCCGGGAACCACGACTCGCCGTTCCGCGCGAGCCGGGCCGCGTACGCGCCGTCCGCCGTGATGGCGCACCCCGCCCCGCCGCCCTCCGCACCACCGGTCGACGGGGGTTCGATCGCACAGGCCGTCATCGTTCGGTCACCTCCGGTGAACGAAGCTAGTTTTCGCACGCACAGGCGGGGGAGCGGCCGACATCGGCTTCACACATAAGGGTGGAGCAGAAGCGATTCACCTGAGGAAACCGGTGCTTATGTGCTGAGCGGGGTCAGACCCGGCGCATGCGGTACGGCCCGCGGACCAGCCAGGTAGCCTTTCCCTCGTGCCCCGTCTGTCTGAAGTCATCGCCGCGCTGGAGAGCCTGTGGCCCGCCGAGCGGGCCGAGTCCTGGGACGCGGTCGGCACGGTCGTGGGCGACCCCGACCAGGAGGTCACCCGGGTCCTGTTCGCCGTCGACCCCGTGCAGGAGATCGTCGACGAGGCGCTGAAGCTCGGCGCCGACCTGCTGGTCACCCACCACCCGCTGTACCTGCGCGGGACGACCACGGTCGCCGCGAACCACTTCAAGGGGCGTGTCGTGCACACCCTCATCAAGAACGACATCGCTCTGCACGTCGCCCACACCAACGCCGACACCGCCGACCCGGGTGTCTCGGACGCCCTCGCCGGCGCGCTCGACCTCCGGGTCGTACGCCCCCTCGTGCCGGACCCCACCGACCCGCAGGGCTGCCGGGGCCTGGGCCGCGTCTGCGAACTCGACCACCCGCTGACCGTCCGTGAACTGGCCGCGCGCGCCGCCGAACGGCTGCCCGCCACCGCGCAGGGCATCCGGGTGGCCGGCGACCCCGACGCCGTCGTCCGCACGGTCGCCGTCAGCGGCGGCTCCGGCGACAGCCTCTTCGACCAGGTCCGCGCGGCGGGCGTCGACGCCTTCCTCACCGCCGACCTGCGCCACCACCCCGCCTCGGAGGCGGTGGCCCAAAGCCCCCTCGCGCTGCTCGACGCGGCGCACTGGGCCACCGAGTGGCCCTGGTGCGAGCTGGCCGCAGCCCAGCTCGACGAGATCTCCGACCGCCACGGCTGGGACCTTCGGGTCCATGTCTCCAAGACGGTCACCGACCCCTGGACCGCCCACGCGGCGTCCACCGTCACCACTAGCTAATGGGAGCCCCCAACTGAACGCCGCGCCCGCCGACCAGATCCGACTCCTCGACGTCCAGGGCCTCGACGTCCGCCTGCAGCAGCTGGCGCACAAGCGGAAGTCGCTGCCCGAGCACGCCGAGATCGACTCGCTGAACAAGGACCTCACGCAGCTGCGTGACCTGCTCGTCGCCGCGCAGACCGAGGAGAGCGACACCGCCCGCGAGCAGACCAAGGCCGAGCAGGACGTGGACCAGGTGCGCCAGCGGGCCGCCCGCGACCAGCAGCGCCTGGACTCCGGCGCGGTCACCTCGCCGAAGGACCTGTCCAACCTCCAGCACGAGATCACCTCCCTCGCCAAGCGGCAGGGCGATCTGGAGGACGTGGTCCTGGAGGTCATGGAGCGCCGCGAGGCCGCGCAGGAGCGGGTGAACGAGCTGACCGAGCGTGTCGCCTCCGTCCAGTCGAAGATCGACGACGCGACCGCGCGCCGGGACGCGGCCCTCGAGGAGATCGACGGCGAGGCCGCCTCGGTGACCAAGGAGCGCGAGGTCGTGGCGGCCGCCGTCCCCGCCGACCTCCTCAAGCTCTACGACAAGCTGCGCGAGCAGCAGGGCGGCATCGGCGCGGCCAAGCTGTACGCCCGCACCTGCCAGGGCTGCCGCCAGGAGCTGGCGATCACCGAGCTGAACGACATCCGCGCGGCGGCGCCGGACACGGTGGTGCGGTGCGAGAACTGCCGCCGCATCCTGGTGCGTACGGCCGAGTCGGGTCTGTAAGAGTCGGTAAGGGGCTTTCGGGGTGCGGGAGTTCATCGTCGAGGCGGACGGCGGGTCGCGGGGCAACCCGGGGCCCGCGGGCTACGGGGCGGTCGTGCGGGACGCGGCGACGGGGCAGACCCTGACGGAGGCCGCGCAGTACATCGGCGTCGCCACGAACAACGTGGCCGAGTACCGAGGCCTGGTGGCCGGCCTGCGCGCCGCGCACGCCCTCGACCCGTCGGCCCGGGTCCACGTCCGCATGGACTCCAAGCTGGTCATCGAGCAGATGTCGGGGCGCTGGAAGATCAAGCACCCCGACATGAAGCCCCTGGCGGCCGAGGCACGGTCGGTCCTCCCCCCGGACCAGGTCACCTACGAGTGGATCCCCCGCGAACAGAACAAGTACGCGGACCGCTTGGCGAACGAGGCGATGGACGCGGGCGCCAAGGGCGGGCAGTGGTCCCCGTGGGAGTCGAGGGCGGCTCTGGACACGGCGTCCACGGTCCCGGAGCCGTCAGGCCCGCCGGGCGGCGCGGCGGCACGGGTGGGCGCCGGGGGCACCTCCCGGGCCGTTCCGGTACCGGGGGAGGCACCTCTCGGCGAGCAGCGCCCTGCCACCCCCGACGAGCAGCGCCTCTCCAGTGCCCCTGGCTGGAGCTCGGCCCCCGACCTCGGCGCCCCCGCCACCTTCGTGCTCCTCCGCCACGGCGAAACCCCCCTCACCCCCCAGAAACGCTTCTCCGGCAGCGGCGGCACCGACCCCTCCCTCTCCGCCGCCGGCCGCGAACAGGCCCACCGGGTCGCAGAGGCACTCGCCAGGCGCGGCACCGTCCAGGCCGTCCTCGCCTCCCCCCTCACCCGCACCCGCGAGACCGCCGCCGCCGTCGCCGCCCGCCTCGGTCTCGAGGTGACCATCGAAGACGGCCTGCGCGAGACGGACTTCGGCTCCTGGGAGGGCCTCACCTTCGGCGAGGTCCGCGAGCGCTACCCGGACGATCTGAACGCCTGGCTCGCCGACCCGGAGGCCCACCCCACCGGCGGCGGCGAGAGCTTCGCCGAGACGGCCACCCGGATCGCCGCGACCCGCGACAAGCTGGTCGCGGCCTACGCGGGCCGCACCGTCCTGCTGGTCAGCCACGTCACCCCGATCAAGACCCTCGTCCGCCTCGCCCTCGGCGCCCCGCCCGAGTCGCTGTTCCGCATGGAACTGTCCGCCGCCTCCCTGTCGGTGGTGGCGTACTACGCGGACGGCAATGCGAGCGTACGGCTGTTCAACGACACGTCCCACCTGCGTCCCTGAGCCCGGCGAGCCGCGCCGCGCCCCGCGCCAGCTCTTCCACGCGGGCCCAGTCCCCGGCGGCCACCGCGTCCGCCGGGACCATCCAACTCCCGCCCACACAGCCGACGTTGGGCAGCGACAGATACTCCGGTGCGGTCGCCGGACCGATCCCGCCCGTCGGACAGAAGCGGGCCTGCGGCAGCGGACCGGCCAGGGACTTCAGATAGGCCGTGCCGCCCGCGGCCTGCGCCGGGAAGAACTTCATCTCCCGCACCCCGCGCTCCAGCAGCGCCACCACCTCCGAGGTGGTCGAGACGCCGGGCAGGAACGGCACCCCGGACGCCCGCATCGCCGCCAGCAGCGCGTCCGTCCATCCAGGGCTGACCAGGAACCGTGCCCCGGCCGCCACACACTCGGTCACCTGCTCCGGGGTGATCACCGTCCCCGCTCCCACGACCGCCTCGGGCACCGCACCGGTGATCGCGCGGATCGCCTCCAGTGCCGTCGGAGTCCTGAGCGTCACCTCGACGGCGGGCAGCCCGCCCGCCACCAGCGCCCGCGCCAGCGGTACGGCGTCGGAGGCGTCTGAGAGGACCACCACGGGCACGACGGGCGCGAGATCCAGTACGGAGGCGGCCGAAGAGGAGGGCAGCGGTGAGGTCATGCCCTCATCGTGGCCAGGGGATGCAGCATGCGCAAAGAGCGTTGCGCATGCTGCAATGCCGGAGGGGTCGGCACCCCCAACGGCGATTCCTCAGTGGATCTCCTCCACCAGCACATCCAGCGACCACGGCTTCCCGGCCTTCCCCGGCGCCTCCGCCTCCACCTCGTACCCGAGCTCCCGCAGCACCTCGACCAGCTCGGCGGGGTCCTTCGGCGCGGCACCGGCCGTCAGCAGGCTCCGTACCATCCGGCCCTTGGTCGCCTTGTTGAAGTGGCTGACCACCTTCCGGGTCGGCGCGTGCAGTACCCGCACGGTCGCCGTCCGCCCCGCGACCTCGCCCTTCGGCCGCCACGCCGCCGCGTAGGCCGAGGAGCGCAGGTCCAGCACCAGCCCGTCCCCGGCCGCCGCCGGCAGCACCTCGGCCATCGGCGTCCGCCAGTGCCCGGCCAGCGCGCCGAGCCCCGGCAGCTTCACGCCCATCGAGCAGCGGTAGGAGGGGATGCGGTCGGTGACCCGCACCGCGCCCCACAGCCCGGAGAACACCAGCAGCGCGTCCGCCGCGCGCCGCCGGGCCGCCGCGTCCAGCGTGGCCAGGCCGAGGGCGTCGTACAGCACACCGGTGTAGATCTCCCCGGCGGGCCGGGCACCGGCCGTGCGCAGCCCGGCGTTCTTCGCGACCTCGCCGCGCAGCCCCTCGCTCAGCCCGAGCACCTCGCGCGCCTTCCCCTCGTCACCGCAGCACAGCTCGACCAGCTCGCCCAGCACGGCTTCCCGCGCGGCGGTCAGCCCCGGCAGCGACAGCGACCCAAGCTCCAGCGCGGCACCCTCACCCGCGTTCGCCTTGCCTTCCGAGGGCGGCAGCAGGACCAGCAACACGTACTCCTCACGTAGACCTCCGCGACAGCGTACGGCGTGCTCCCGGCCCGGCCCCGCCATACGCTCGCTGTATGCCCCGCCGCAAGATCCGCGTGACCGGTGCCCCCGAGGCCCCCTTGCGGGCCGCCCTCGCCGCGCTGCGCGGCGAACTCGGCCTCCCGGGGGACTTCCCGCCGCAGGTTCGGGCCGAGGCCGAGCGAGCGGCGAAGTCGCCCGTCCTGCCGTCGTACGACGCCACCGACATCCCCTTCCTCACCCTCGGCCCTCCCGCCCCGACCGACCTCGACCAGGCCGCCCACCTGTCCCGGCAGGGCGCCGGCTACCGGGTCCGGTACGCCGTCGCCGACGTCGCCGCCTTCGTCGTACCCGGCGGAGCGCTGGACGCGGAGGCGCACCGGCGGGTGAACACCCTGTACTTCCCGGACGAGCAGGTCCCCCTGCACCCCGCCGTGCTCAGCGAGGACGCGGCCGGCCTGCTGCCGGACCGGGTCCGCCCCGCCGTCCTGTGGACGATCGACCTGGACGCGGAGGGCCGGGCCGTCGCCGTCGACGTGCGCCGCGCCCTGGTCCGCAGCCGGGCCCGGCTCGACCACGCGGGCGTGCAGCGGCAGATCGACGCCGGGACCGCCGAGGAGCCTCTCGCGCTGCTCAAGGAGATCGGCCAGGCCCGGGAACGGCAGGAGACCGAGCGCGGCGGCATCTCCCTGACCGTGCCCGAGCAGGAGATCACCGAGCAGGACCACACCTACGTCCTCGGCTACCGGGCCCCGCTGCCCGCCGCGGCCTGGCACGCCCAGCTCTCGCTCCTCACCGGCATGGCCGCCGCCGACCTGATGCTCGCCCACGGCACCGGCGTCCTGCGCACCCTCCCGGCGGCCCCGGACGGCGCCGTCGCCCGGTTGCGCCGTACCGCGACCGCGCTGCACATCGACTGGCCGCACCATGTGTCGTACGCCGCGCTGGTCCGCACCCTCGACCCGCACCACCCGCACCACGCGGCCTTCCTCCAGGAGTGCACCACCCTGCTGCGCGGCGCCGGCTACACCGTCTTCCGCGACGGCGTCCTGCCGGCGATCACGACCCACGCCGCCGTCGCCGCCCCCTACACGCACTGCACCGCCCCGCTGCGCCGCCTGGCCGACCGGTACGCCTCGGAGATCTGCCTCGCCGCCGTCGCCGGTCAGGCCCCGCCCGACTGGGTGCTCAGCCGCCCTCGACGCGCTGCCCCGGCGGATGGCCGACGGCTCCCGCACCGCCGGCACGGTGGAGCGCGCGTGCGTGGACATCGTGGAGGCGGCCCTGCTCAAGGACCGGGTCGGGGACGTCTTCGAGGGATGTGTGGTGGACGTCGACGAGCACCGGCCGGGCGTGGGGACCGTGCAGGTGGACTCGCCTGCGGTCATCGGCCGGATCGAGGGCGACCGCCTCCCGCTCGGCGAACGCCTGCGGGTACGGCTCGGCCGGGCCGATCCCGGGACGGCGAAGATCCTGTTCAGGCCCGCGTGAGCGCCTGGACGAGGGTGCCGGGGTCGTCGGCGTGCAGGCGCACCGTGCGCACCTGCCGGGGGCGGCCGAGGAACGACCGGTGGGTGACGGGCTCCGCCAGCTCCAGCCGCACCGACGTCCGGGAACCGATCGCGAGGTCCAGCACGTCGTCCGCCGGCCGGTGCGTCATCCGTGTCTCGCGGTGGACGGCCGTGATCGCGCCCAGCGGAATCCGCAGGTCCACATGGACCCCGTACCGCACCCGCAGCGCCTGCCCGGTCAGCACGTGCGGGCGGACCACACAGGCCGCGTGCAGGCCGACGACGAGCAGCACGGTGTAGACGTCCAGCACGAGCAGGACGTCGTGCGCGGTGGGCATGTCGCGCAGCATCGCGGACACGCCGATCGTCTCGACCACGCACACGAAGGCCAGCCCCCACATCGTGGCGCCCTGCCCGCGCATGTACCCGAAACCCCGGCCGCCGCCGGTCCCCTGAGTGCGTCGGGCCAGCCACAGCGCGAGGCTGGTGTAGAGCCGCACCTCGTGCGCCGCCAGCCGTCCCAGTGCCTTCAGCATCCTCATCCCCCCTCCTCGGCAAGGATATTGAGCGCGCGGCGGATCACCTCGGCCTGGGCGGGCGCGAAGTCGGCGTACAGGGCGCGCAGGACGGCGTGGCCGGAGTCGACCGGACCGGCCGGCAGCAGTCCCGGGGGGATGCAGCCGGCCAGGGACCGCGCGGCCTCCGCCACGCGCGGGTCGTCCGGTTCCGCGTTCGCGAGCACGTCGAGCAGCGCGTACACCTCGCGGGTCCGCGCCAGGGTCTCCGGATCGTCCAGGACGCCGCGCAGCGCGCACAGCAGCCGCTCCCGCTCCTCGGGCCCCGCCCCGGTGTCGATCAGGGCGAGAATCTCGCGGTCCTTGGCGGCCGTGGGGGAGTCGTCACCGGCCAACGAGCCGAACAGTTCGGCGAGTTGCGGCGAGACGGGACCCTCGGCGGGCAGCTCCCCACCGTCCAGCAGGGCCCGCAGCCGCTGCCGGCGCTCCCGGATCTCCGCCTCCTGCCGGGCCAGGTCCCCGTCCAGTTCGGTGAGCACCTCGACCAGGTCCTTCCCGGCGTCGTCGGCGAGCACGTCCCGCACCTCGGCGAGACCCAGACCCAGCTCGGTCAGCCGCCGGATCCGGGCGAGGACGACGGCGTGCCGCAGGGTGTAGCGCCGGTAGCCGTTGGACCTGCGCTCGGGCTCGGGCAGCAGGCCCAGGTGGTGGTAGTGCCGCACGGTGCGCGTCGTGACGCCGACGGCGGCGGCGAGTTCTCCGATCCGCATGGGACCAGTACAGACGTTGACGTCGCGACAGGGTCAAGCGGCGACCCGGGGCATGCCGAGCCAGTGTTCCAGGGACTCCGGCAGGCCCTTGCCGCCCTCGTTCCCGGTGGCCCAGGCCACGAACCCGTCCGGCCGCAGGAACAGCGCCTTGAGTTCGGGCCGGTCCGGGCAGGCGAGCGTACGGACCTCCAGCCGGTCGCCGTACCCCTCGGCGCGGGCGCGCAGTCCGGCGTCGTCGGCGAGGTCGAGCAGCAGGGCGCGCCCGGAGTGCAGATGGTCGCCGAGCCGGGAGCCGTCGGCCAGTACCAGGTCGGGGGCGCTGGCACCGGTCAGCGGGTGGTCGCCGGGCAGGTCGTAGCGCTGCCAGATGCCGGAGATCCGCGTGACGAGGTACGTCGTGCCGGTGGTGGTCAGCGCCAGGTCGGTGACCACCCGGCGCAGGGCGCGGGCGTGCCGGTCCGGGCGCATCACCGCGATCTGCGCGCGGGTCCAGTCGAGCACCCAGGCGCCGATGGGATGCCGTTCGGCGGTGTAGCTGTCCAGCAGCGACTCGGGTGCCGTACCGCGTACGACGGCGGCCAGCTTCCAGCCCAGGTTCATCGCGTCCCCGATGCCGAGGTTGAGCCCCTGCCCGCCGAACGGCGAGTGCACATGCGCGGCGTCGCCCGCGAGCAGCACCCGGCCCCTGCGGTAGTCGGTGGCCTGGCGGGCGTTGTCGGTGAACCGGGTGGCGGTGATCACCCTGTCGACGCAGACCTCGGGAACGCCCGAGACCCGGCGCAGGCTGGCCTGCAACTCCTCGGCCGTGACGGGCGCCGACCGGTCGGCGGGCGGCCCGTCGAACTCCACGCTGAGGACACGGCCCGGGAAGGGCCCGTAGACGTACGTCCCCACGTCCGTCGTGTTCCAGCCCGTGCGCAGCCGCTCGCCGCCGGTCAGCTCCACGACCGCCTGATAGCCGGTGATCTCCGGATCCGTGCCCGGGAAGTCGAACCCGGCGAGCTTGCGGACCGTACTGCGGCCGCCGTCGCAGCCCACCAGCCAGCCGGCGCGGATCGTCCCCTCGCCGGTGTGTACGGCGACCCCGTCCTCGTCGGCGTCGAAGCCGGTGAGCTCCACGCCCCGGCGCACCGCCACCCCGAGCCGCGCGGCCCACCGGGCCAGGATCCGCTCCAGCTCGGCCTGGGGTACGCCGAGCCCCGTGTCCCCGGCGGGGCCGGCGTCCGCCCAGGCCGGGTCGGAGCCGTCGAAGAGGTCGGGGTCCATGGTGATCCCGGCGAAGTGTCCGGCGAACTTGGGCGGGAGCTTGCTGAGCTTGCCCCTGTCCTCGGGCCTGCCGCTCTTCTGGAAGGCGCGCAGCCGTTCCCGCGCCGCCTCCCACACCGCCGCCAGCTCCGGCAGCAGCCCCCGCCGATAGAAGGAGACCGCGCTCGGGACGTTGATCGCACCCGCCTTGATCGTCTCGTCCACCTCGGCCAGCCGCTCCACGACCAGCACCCGCGCACCGCCGAGCCCCAGCTCACAGCCGAGGAAGAGCCCCACGGGACCGGCGCCCGCCACCACTACGTCGTACTCGGTCATCGTCGTCATGGGCGTTTACTATAGTCACTAAAAGTTTTGAGCGGATATAATTTCTCCATGCATGAGGAGCTTTCCCTGAGGGAGCGCAAGAAGCGGGAGACGCGGCAGCGGATCTCGGACATCGCGACGGGCCTGTTCGCCGAGCGCGGCTTCGACGCCGTGACCGTCGCGGAAGTGGCGCGGGCGGCGGGGGTCTCCGCGATGACGGTCTTCAACTACTTCCCGCGCAAGGAGGACCTGTTCCTCGACCGCATCCCGCAGGCCGCCGAACTCCTGGCCGGGGCGGTCCGCGACCGCGCACCCGGTCAGTCCCCGCTCACCGCCCTGCGCGGCCTCGCGCTGCGCCTGCTCGACGAGCGGCACCCGCTCGGCGGCGTGGGCGAGACCTTC
Source organism: Streptomyces sp. NPDC037288 (assembly GCF_055603265.1). Lineage (NCBI taxonomy): Bacteria > Bacillati > Actinomycetota > Actinomycetes > Kitasatosporales > Streptomycetaceae > Streptomyces > Streptomyces sp. NPDC037288. The sequence goes on along the minus strand of NZ_JBVJVY010000001.1, from coordinate 37,803 downwards.
GCCCCCTTCTGGCGGGTCGTCGTCGGCTCGCCGGCGCTGTGTGCCCGCGCCCGCGAGGGGGTCGAGGAGGTGGAGCGGGCGCTGGCCGCCGCCCTCGGCGAGAGCGGCGCGCCCGACCCCGACCTGCTGGCGGCCCTGGTCGTGGCGGCCTACCGGACGGTTTTCGCCGCCTCCGTGCGCCGGCTGATGTCGGGCGACGCGGTGGAGGAGGTGGCCCGGGATCACCGGGCGGCCCTGGAGGCCGCCTTCGCCGCGCTCGAACGGACGGGCCTGGACGGCTGACGGTCGTGGCCCGGGTGCCCGGCGCACCGTCGCCGCCTGCTCGCCGCCTGCTCGCCACCGCGATGGCTGCCCGGCGCCCGCTGGTCGGCGAGCGCGGCGCCTTGCGTGAAGGCCTGGCCAACAGCGCCGGCAAGGCGAGCGCCGGCCAGCCGGTGCGGCGCAGGGCGGTGAGGGTGGCCCGGAGTGCGGCCCTGGACTTCCTCCTCCTGCCCGCCCCGGCCTTCCCGGCCTTCCTGGCCGACGCGCCCCGCACGGCCAGGGGACAGCCGGCGCCGGACGGCTCACGCCCCGGGCCCGCGAGATCGTGACGGCCGCCCGCGACCTCCCGGAGGAGTCCGGGCCCGCCCTGCTCACCCCGCGCACCCTCGCAGACCGCATCGGGGACAAGGCGCCGTATCGAGGAGCCGGCCGACCGCCATGAAGCCACCGAGACCGCGCCCCGGCTCCCTCTAGGCTCACCGGCCGACGCCGACCTCGGCGCGGCATGGAAACGGGGCCCGAAGGCGTTGCCCCCATGAGCGCATGACAGGCAAGGGGGTGCCCGATGACGGAACAGGCGCTGTGGACCAGGGCGCGACTGGGCCGGCTCGGTCCGCCGCTCGACCTGCTGACGGCGAACTTCCGCCGGCACACCTACGCCCCGCACGCCCACGAGGAGTACACGGTCGGCGTCTGCGTCGGCGGCTGTGAGGTGATCGACTACCGGGGCGGCCACATCCGCACCGGACCGGGCACCATCGTCGTCCTCGACCCCGGCGAGATGCACACCGGCGGCCCCGCCAACGCCGCCGACGGCTACGCCTACCGCGCCCTGTACGCGGAGCCGGCGCTGCTGACCGACGGCATCCTCGGCGGCCTGCCGTACTTCCGCGAACCGCTCCTCGACGACCCCGAGCTCGCCGCCGCGCTCCGCCGCGCCCACACCGAACTCAGCTCCTGCCCCGACCCGCTGGAGGCCGAGTCCGTCCTGCCCTGGCTGCTGACCGCGCTGGCCCGCCGCCACTCCACGGCCAGACCGGGACGCGACCTGGTCCCCGGCGCGCGCACGATAGCCCTGACGGTCCGCGACCGCCTGGCCGGCGAACTCACCGCACCCCCGCCGCTGTCGTGCCTCGCCGCCGACCTGGGCCTGTCCCGCTACCAGCTGCTGCGGGCCTTCCGTACGACGATGGGCGTACCCCCGTACGCCTGGCTCGCCCAGTACCGGGTGAGCAGGGCGCGGGGCCTGCTGGAGGCCGGTCTGCGCCCGGCGGAGGTGGCGGGCCTGGTGGGCTTCGCCGACCAGGCGCACCTGACCCGCTGGTTCCGCCGGGTGCTCGGGGTGACGCCGGCGGCGTACCGCACCAGCGTCACCTCGGCGGCACATCGCAACAGCGTTCAAGACACCCTGTGAGGACGCGGCCGAAACTCGTCGCATGACTGCACGTGGCTGGTTCCTGTTCTCCCTCATGGGAGTGATCTGGGGCGTCCCCTATCTGATGATCAAGGTGGCGGTGGACGAGGTGTCCCCGCCGGTGGTCGTGTTCACCCGCTGTGCGCTCGGCGCGCTCCTGCTGCTGCCCTTCGCCCTGCGCCAGGGCGGCCTGCCCCGGACCGTACGGACCCACTGGCGGCCCCTGCTGGCCTTCGCGTGTCTGGAGATCATCGTCCCCTGGTTCACGCTCACCGACGCCGAACGGCATCTGTCCAGTTCAACGGCCGGCCTGCTGATCGCGGGCGTACCGATCGTGGGCGTGATCGCCGCCCGCCTGCTCGGTGACACCGAACACCTCGGAGCCCGCCGCCTCACGGGCCTCGCCCTGGGCCTGGGCGGAGTGACGGTCCTGACCCTTCCCCACCTGACCGGCGGCGACGCCCGCTCCCTGGCCGAGGTGCTGCTGACGGTCCTGGGTTACGCCACCGCCCCGCTGGTAGCCGCGCGCCGGTTGAAAGAGGTCCCGTCCCTGCACCTGACGGCGGCCTGTCTCACCCTGGCGGCCGTGGTCTACGCCCCGGTGGCGATCGTGGCGCGGCCGTCGTCCGTCCCCTCCTCCACCGCCTTGGCGGCCCTGGCCGGCCTGGGCGTGCTCTGCACGGCGGTGGCGTTCGTGGCGTTCCTGGAGCTCATCAGGGAGGCGGGTCCCACTCGTGCCACGGTGATCACGTACGTCAACCCGGCGGTCGCGGTGGCGGCGGGCGCGGTCTTCCTCAGCGAGCCGCTGACTCCCACGGTCCTGGTGGCCTTCGCCCTCATCCTGGCCGGCTCGGTCCTGGCCACGGCCGCCGGCCCGCGCCGGCCCCGGCGCCCGGTACCATGGTCGACACGGCAGACGAGCCGGGCGGGCGGCCGCGTGGAGTCCCCCTAGGGGGCTTCCCGAGGAACGTCCGGGCTCCACAGGGCAGGGTGGTGGCTAACGGCCACCCGGGGTGACCCGCGGGACAGTGCCACAGAAAGCAGACCGCCCGGGGCTCCGGCCCCTGGTAAGGGTGAAACGGTGGTGTAAGAGACCACCAGTGCCCAGGGTGACCTGGGCAGCTAGGTAAACCCCACCCGGAGCAAGGTCAAAAGGAAGCACTCCGGTGCTTCTGCGCGGACGTTCGAGGGCTGCCCGCCCGAGTCCGCGGGTAGACCGCACGAGGCCGGTGGCAACACCGGCCCTAGATGGATGGCCGTCGCCCCGGCGCCCGCGAGGGCACCGGGGAACAGAACCCGGCGTACAGCCCGACTCGTCTGCCTCGCTTGTTTTCGCGCAGGAGCCTCAGCTCGCGGCCGGGTGACAGGATGTGTGACGTCCGGGTGTCCCAGGACGGCACCTCCTGCTACTTCTCCTGCTCCTAGCTCCTCCTGCCCCTACTCCTCGAACAGCACCTCCTGCTCGCCCTCCTTCTTCACCCGCACCCGCCGCGCGCGCACGCCCACGACCAGCGCCGTCGCCGCGGCCGTGGCGCCGAGGGCCGCCGGGACCATCCAGCCGCGGTCGAAGACATGGCCGAAGGCGTGGTCGAGGGAGAGCCGGCCGGGGCCCGTGACGCCGAGGCCGGCTGCCGCGAGCCCGAGGCTCGCCGCGTGCTCGTAGCCGCCCTCCTGGGCGAAGAAGCCGTTGGGCAGGTGGACCGCCGCCGCCCCCGCCATCGCGCCGGCCGCCGCCGCGCCCGCCGCCGGGGTCGCCAGGCCCAGGGCGAGCAGGGTGCCGCCGCCGGCCTCCGCGAGCCCGGCCGCCGTCGCGCTCGCCCTGCCGGGCGCGTAGCCGACGGACTCCATGAACTGACCGGTGCCCTCCAGGCCGTGCCCGCCGAACCAGCCGAACAGCTTCTGCGCGCCGTGCGCGGCCAGCACCCCGCCGGTCCCCAGCCGGAGGAGCAGCAGGCCCAGATCACGTCGGTCGTAACAGCTCACGGTGACTCCCATGCAGACAGGCGGACGGGGACAGGTTCCTCCCGCGTTTCCACCGTCGCAGCTCTCACACCGGCGGGCCCGCCGTGGCGGGCGTTCGGGTGGCGGGTCGGGGAGGGCGGTGTGAACCTGGCGCCATGACGATTCAGCCAGCCAAGCTCAGCGATCCGGCGGTCCGGGCCTTCGTGAACGCCGTCAACTCCCATGACCGGGAAGGCTTCCTGGAGTTGCTCGCGCCCGGCGCGACCATGTCCGACGACGGCTCCGACCGTGACCTCGCCGACTGGATCGACCGGGAGATCTTCTCCTCCCACGGCCACATGGAGGTCGACAACGAGTCCGCCGGCGGCCGGGCGCTGCTGGCCCGCTACTGCAACGACACCTGGGGCGAGATGCGCACCAGGTGGACCTTCACGGTGGAGGACGACGGCCGGATCTCCCGATTCGAGACCGGGCAGGCATAGGCGGGCAGCGGAAAGGGAGTTGAGAAACCGAGGTAACTCATCGGATTTTCATAACGCGGCAAATTCCGCGCCCTCCGGCCCGCCCTGGGCGAATCCCCTGCTGGGCGCGGTGTACGGTCCCCGGGTGCGTGAATGTTCCCGGCTCAGCCGACGTGCCGTCCTCGGGTTGACGGCCGCCGCCCTTCCCGTGTCCACGGCCACCGCGGCCGCCGCCGTCGACTCCCCCGTCATCGGGGGTGAGCGGCTGGCCCGCTCCGGTGTCCAGGTGCGCGGCGCCTCGGGGCTGCCCAAGAAGATCACCGCCCAGTCCTGGCTGATCGCCGACTGCGACAGCGGAGACGTGCTCGCCTCGTTCAACGCGCACCGGCGGCTCCCGCCCGCGTCCACGCTGAAGATGCTGTTCGCGGACACCGTGCTGAAGAAGTTCGACCGCGCCGAGCGGTACACGGTCAAGGACGCCGATGTCGCCGACGTCCCGGCCGGCTCCAGCCTGGTCGGCATCAAACCCGGCATCACCTACACCGTCGAGCAGCTTTGGCAGGGCGTGTTCCTGCGCTCCGGCAACGACGCCGTGCACGTGCTCTCCCACATGAACGGCGGCATCGCCAGGACCGTCGCCGAGATGCAGGCCAAGGCCGCGGACCTGCAGGCCCTGGACACCCATGTGGTCAGCCCCGACGGCTTCGACCACCCCGGCCAGATCTCCTCGGCGTACGACCTCACGCTGTTCGCCCGGCACGGCCTCAAGGACGCCGACTTCCGCGGCTACTGCGGCACGCGGACCGCCGACTTCCCGGCGGGCGGCAAGAAGACCTTCCAGATCCAGAACACCGACCGCCTGCTGACCGGGGCGTGGGGACTGAAGACGTACAACGGCCTGATCGGCGTCAAGAACGGCTACACCAGCCACGCCGGCAACACCTTCACCGGTGCGGCCACCCGGGGCGGGCGCACCCTGCTGGTGACGGTCATGCACCCCGCCGAGGGCAGCAACGCCGTCTACGAGCAGGCCGCCGCGTTGCTCGACTGGGGCTTCGGGCACGGGCGTTCGGCGCAGGCGGTGGGCACGCTCGTCGATCCGCTCAGCGAGGGCGGGGCGAGCGCGGGTCCGGCACGCGCGCGCAAGGCGGTACAGGCTGCGGCCGGCGCGCCCGGCCCGGACTCCGGCGGCCCGTCCACCGGACGGCTGGTGGAGGGTGCGGGAGGCACGGCGCTGCTGCTGGCGGCGGCGGGCGTGCTGGTGGTGAAGAAGCGGCGCAGGGCGGTGGCGGCAGCCGCGGCGGCCGAGGCGTCCCAGGGGGCCGGGGAACCGGCGGCGCCGGGCGGCCGGCACCGGCGCTGACGTGTGCGGCGGCCGTTCCACCGGCCGGTGCGCACCCCGCGTCGCGCGGGGGCCGCCCCCAACTCCGGCCCGGTGGAACGGCCGCCGCCTCCCCCCTCGGTATGGCCTGCGGAATCCACATGCTCCAACTGTGAAGCTCTTGTGGAGGAAAGTTGAGCATATGTGCTTGACCGGCCGCAATACCGCAGGTGTTCGAAGTCCGTGCGCGCGGGCAGGGTCAGCCGCGTCCGATGTACGGCATCGCCGTCGCCAGTACCGTCGCGAACTGCACGTTCGCCTCCAGCGGCAGCTCGGCCATGTGCCGCACGGTGCGCGCCACGTCGGCCACGTCCATCACCGGCTCCGCGACCACCTCGCCGTTCGCCTGGAGTGCGCCGGCCTGCATCCGGGCCGTCATGTCGGTCGCCGCGTTGCCGATGTCGATCTGCCCGACCGCGATGCGGTACGGCCGCCCGTCCAGCGACAGCGACTTGGTCAGCCCGGTCAGCGCGTGCTTGGTCGTGGTGTAGGCGACCGAGAGCGGGCGGGGCGTGTGGGCCGAGATCGAGCCGTTGTTGATGATCCGGCCGCCTTGCGGATCCTGCTCCTTCATCCGCCGGTACGCCGCCTGCGCGCACAGGAACGCCCCGTTGAGGTTGGTGTCCACCACGTGCCGCCAGTCGTCGTACGACAGCTCCTCGACCGGGACCTCGCGGGGACCGTTGATCCCCGCGTTGTTGAACAGCAGGTCCACCCGGCCGAACCGCTCCACCGTCGCCGTGAACAGGGCCTCCACGTCCTCGGGCCGGGACACGTCGGTGCCCACGGCGAGCGCGGCGGCCCCCGGGACCAGTGCCGCCGTCGCCTCCAGCGGCTCGGTGCGCCGGCCGGCCAGCGCCACCGACCAGCCGGCCCCGAGCAGCTCCACGGCGACGGCCCGCCCGATGCCGGAACCGGCGCCCGTCACCACCGCGATCTTCGATTGCCTGTCAGTCATGGCTCCGCAGCGTAGGCGGAACATCCGCCATGCGGAATCCAGTGTCCGCCATACGGTTACACGGCCGCGGCGACCGTCTCCCCGGGACACCGCACCCCGATCCGCTCCCGCGGTCGCCCGTACCGCCGGCGATCGAACAGTGCGGCGCCGCCACCGCCCCGCCCTCGCTCACGTGTGCCCCGGCGGCGTGTGCGAGCTGAGAGCATGGGTGCCGGTCAGCACCAGGGAGGGACAGATGCCCGAGCACGCGGCGGCACCGCCACCGGAGACGGAACACGGCTCCACCACCCCTGCCACGCCACCGACCGCCGCCACCCGCCGCACCGGCCTGCTCGTCACCCTCGTCCTCGGCGGCCTCACCGCGACACCCCCGCTCGCGATGGACATGTACCTTCCGTCCCTGCCGGAGGTCACCCGGTCCCTGCACGCCCCCGCCGCCACCGTCCAGCTCACCCTCACCGCCTGCCTGCTGGGCATGGCGCTCGGGCAGCTGATCGTCGGCCCGATGAGCGACCGCTGGGGCCGCCGCCGCCCGCTGCTCACCGGCCTCGCCGTCTACCTCCTCGCCACCGCCCTGTGCGCGGTGGCGCCGAACGTGGAGACCCTCGTCGCCTTCCGCCTGGCCCAGGGCCTCGCGGGCGCGGCCGGCATCGTCATCGCGCGGGCCGTCGTACGCGACCTGTACGACGGAGTCGCCATGGCCCGCTTCTTCTCCACCCTGATGCTGATCTCCGGGGTCGCGCCGATCGTCGCCCCGCTCATCGGCGGGCAGATCCTGCGGGTGACCGACTGGCGCGGTGTGTTCGTCGTCCTCACGGCGGTCGGCGCCCTGCTCACCGCGCTGGTCTGGCTGCGGCTGCCCGAGACCCTGGCACCGGGCGACCGGCACGAGGGCGGAGTCGGCGAGGCCCTGCGTTCCATGCGGGCCCTCCTCGCCGACCTGCCCTTCACCGGCTACATGCTGGCCGGCGGCTTCGCCTTCGCCGCGCTGTTCGCGTACATATCCGCGTCCCCCTTCGTCGTCCAGGAGATCTACGGCGCCTCCCCGCAGACCTTCAGCCTGCTGTTCGGCCTGAACTCGGTCGGCCTGGTGATCGCCGGGCAGGTCAACGGCAAGCTGCTGGTCGGCCGGGTCGCCCTGGACAAGGTCCTCGCCACCGGCCTGACGGTGACCGTGCTCGCCGCGACCGCCCTGCTGCTGATGTCCACCGGCGCCCTCGGCGAGGTGGGCCTCGCCCCCGTCGCCGCCGCGCTGTTCGTCCTCATGTCCGCCATGGGCATCACCCTGCCCAACGCGCAGTCCCTCGCCCTGCTGCGCACCCGGCACGCCGCCGGCTCCGCCTCCGCGCTGCTCGGCACCTCCTCCTTCCTCGTCGGCGCGGTCGCCTCACCGCTCGTCGGCGTCGCCGGAGAGCACACCGCCGTCCCCATGGCGCTGGTCCAGCTGGCGGGAGCACTGGTCGCGGCGGCCTGCTTCGTGGGAATGTGCCGTCCCTGGAACACACGTGGGAACGCACGTGCGCGATCGGAGGGAGACGGGAACTGAGCGCACCGAGACTGCGCGCCGACACACCGGAACGGGCCGGGCTCGACCCCGTGGAGCTCGGGCACCTGGTCGGCGAGGCGCACGCCCTCACCGCCGGCGACCGCCCCTGGGCGGCCGGCGCCGTCGTGCTGGCCGGCCGCGGCCCCGTGATCGCCGTGGCCGAGGCGTCGGGCTGGGCGGTCCGCTACGCCTCCTACGACCCCGAGACCGACACCGCCGTCGAACTGCCGCCCGCCGCCCGGGTCCCGGCCACCGTCGGCACGCCCTTCGACCTGGCCTCCCTCACCAAGCTGTTCACCGCCGTCGCCGCGGTGCAGCAGATCGAGCGCGGCACCCTCGGCATGGACGCCCGGGTCGGCGACTACCTGCCCGACTTCCACGCCGCGGCCGCCCACGGCATCACGGTGCGGCAGCTCCTCACGCACACCTCAGGGCTGCGCCCCGAGCTGCCCCTGTACGACTGCCCGGACGACGCCGCCCGGCTGGCCCTGCTGCGCGCCGAGATCCCCACCGCCCAGCCGGGCCGGTACCGCTACTCCGACCTGAACATGCTCCTGCTCCAGTTCGTCCTGGAACGCATCACCGGCCGCGCCCTCGACGTCCTCGTCCGGGACGGCATCACCCGCCCGCTCGGCATGACCGCCACCGGCTTCTCACCCTGCCCCGGCGCCGCCGCCACCGAGGACCAGCGGCGTCCGTGGGCCAAGGCGGACCGGGGGATGCTGCGGGGCGTGGTCCACGACGAGAACGCCTGGGCGCTCGGCGGCGTCGCCGGGCACGCGGGCCTGTTCTCCACCGCCCGCGACCTCGCGGTCTTCTGCCGCACCCTGCTCGCGGGCGGCTCGTACGGCCCCGCCCGCATCCTCGGCCCCGACTTCGTCGAACTGCTGCTGACCCCGCCGGGCCTGGGCTTCGTCGTCGACCAGCCGTGGTTCATGGGCGAACTGGCGGGCGACGGCGCGGCGGGCCACACCGGCTTCACCGGGACGTCGCTCGTCCTCGACCCGAGGACGGACACGTTCCTGGTGCTGCTGGCCAACACCGTGCATCCCAGGCGCAGGGCACCGGACAGCGGACCCCGGGCAGCACTGGCCACCCGTCTGGCGAGGGCGGTGATCTGAGTCCGCCGTAGAATCACCGGGTGAACGACCCCGTGACCCCGGCCCAGACCCTGCGCGCCGCCCTGGACGACGTCCTCGCCGGGCTCCCGCCCACCCAGGCCGCCGGAGCCGTGGAACGGCTGATCGACAACTACCGCGGGGAGACCCCCACCCACGCCCCGATCCTCCGCGACCGAGCCGACGTGGCCGCCTACGCCGCCTACCGCATGCCCGCCACCTTCGAAGCGGTCCGCTCGGCACTGGAGGCGTTCGCACAGGCCGTGCCCGACTGGACGCCCGGCAGCCACACCGACGTCGGCGGCGGCACCGGCGCCGCCACCTGGGCCGTCACCGCTACCTGGCCCGGCGAGCGCGGCGTCACCGTGCTGGACTGGGCCGAGCCCGCGCTCGCCCTCGGCCGGGAGATCGCCGCCGCCAACCCGGCCCTGCGCGGCGCCCGCTGGCAGCGCGCCCGGATCGGCGCCGACCTCACCCTCCAGGACACCGACCTCGTCACGGTGTCGTACGTCCTCAACGAGCTGGCCGAGCCCGACCGCGCCGTCCTCGTCGACGCCGCCGCGGACGCCGCGCAGACCGTGGTGATCGTGGAGGCCGGCACCCCGGCCGGCTACGCCCGCGTCATCGAGGCCCGCGACCGCCTGATCCACGCCGGACTCCACGTCGTCGCCCCCTGCCCGCACAGCGCCGCCTGCCCCATCGAGCCCGGCAGGGACTGGTGCCACTTCTCCGCCCGGGTGAGCCGCTCCTCCCTGCACCGCCGGGTCAAGGGCGGCACCCTGCCGTACGAGGACGAGAAGTTCTCGTACGTCGTCGCCACCCGCCTGCCCGCCGAGCCGGCCCCCGCCCGCGTCATCCGGCGCCCGCAGATCCGCAAGGGCCAGGTGCTGCTGGACCTGTGCGAGGCCGACGACCAGCTGCGCCGCACCACGGTCACCAAACGCCACGGCTCCCTGTACCGGGCGGCCCGCGACGCAGAGTGGGGCGACGCCTGGCCGCCGGAGGACGCGGACGCCTAGGCAGCGCCCCGAAGGGCGCGAGGCGGTGCCCGGTGCGCGGCCGCCGCCGCGTGGGCGCGACCGGCCACAACGGACCCGCAGACGCCGGACGACCCGTCCCGGCGCCACCGGCGCACCGCCGGACCAGCGGAGCTTGTAGCGTCGCCCCCATGGTCAACAAGCCGGCCCCCGACGCCACCCGCCGCAGCGAGAGATCCCGCCGAGCGATCTACGACGCCGCCCTCGCCCTGGTCGGCGAGGTCGGGTACCCGAAGACCACCGTCGAGGGGATCGCCGCCCGGGCCGGGGTCGGCAAGCAGACGATCTACCGCTGGTGGCCGTCCAAGGCGGCCGTCCTGCTGGAGGCGTTCCTCGACCTCTCCCGGCAGGCGGCACAGGAAGCGGGCCAGGAGCCGTACGTCATCCCGGACACCGGGGACCTCGCCGCCGACCTCAAGACGGTGCTGCGGATCACGGTGGACCAGCTGCTCGACCCGCGCTTCGAGGTGCCCGCCCGGGCGCTGGCCGCCGAGGGGGTGGTCAACGAGCCGCTCGGCCGCGAGTTCGTCACCGAACTCCTCGAACCCCAGCTCCAGCTGTACGTCGACCGGCTGCGCGCCGCACAGGACGCCGGGGACGTACGGGTCGGCGTCGATCCCCGTATCGCCCTGGAACTGTTCGTCTCACCGCTCGCGCAGCGCTGGCTGCAGCACACGGGACCGATCTCGTACGCCTACACGGACACGTTGGTCGAGTACGCCCTGCACGGAATCGCATCTCAGCCACCCCGAAGCGCATGAAGACGGGACGATAAGGCACACTGTCCGCACACCAGCGAGGCGACCACCCAGACTGAGGCGATAGATGAGCGCGACGTTCGGCAGCCGGTCGGGCCGGCAGGGCAAACTCTCCCAGTGGCTGCTCGGACGCCGCCCGAAGGAAGCCGCCGACGAAGGCGGCCGTGAGTCCCTGCTGCTCGCCGCCGCCGGGGCGGGCCTGCCGCTCGCCCCCGCCGCGTACCCCGCGCCCGGCTACCGCTGCTCCTGCGACCGCGTCGGCTGTCCCACCCCGGCCCGGCACCCGGTGTCGTTCGCCTGGCAGACCCAGTCCACCACCGACCGCGCCCAGATCGAGCGCTGGGCCCGGCACCAGCCGCAGGCCAACTTCATCACCGCCACTGGCATGGTCCACGACGTCCTCGACGTGCCCCTGGAGGCCGGGCGGGAGGCCCTTGAGCGGCTGCTCTCCTGCGGGGTCGAGGTCGGCCCCGTCGCCGAGAGCGACGACGGCCGCATGCTGTTCTTCACCCTCACCCGCGGCACCCCCGAGGACGAGGACGAGTGGTGGCCGTGCGAGCTGGACTGCCACCCCGAGACCATGGACGAGCACCCCGGGCTGCGCTGGCATTGCCGGGGGTCGTACGTGCTCGTGCCGCCGGCGCGACTGCCCGGTGACGATCAGCGGGTGCGGTGGGTGCGGGGGCCGGAGCACGCGTTGCCGGACCCCCTGAGTCTGCTGGAGGCGCTCACCGACACGGCGGCGCGGTACGCGGACACCGGTGCGGGTTGGCCTTTGCGGCACTGAGCGGTTGCCCGCGCCGCTGACGGAGTTTCACTCACCCTGCGCCGACACAAGACCCGGCACTCTCCCCAACACCGACACCTTGCCGCTCCGCGCCGGGTCCAGGGCCACGTCGGCCGACATGAACTCCAGGGTCAGGGACTGCTTCACCTCGCCCTTGGTCAGGGCCTGCACGTCCTTCGTCTGGGTCGGGACCGTGGTGCCGGTGGCGGCGGTCTGTTTCTCGTAGTGGTGCGTGGTGAAGAACACCAGCGCACCGCCGTCCGCCGTGCGCAGCGCCAGCGGGGCGTAGTCGCCGCTCGTCAGCGGCCGGTCAATGAACTGCGTGACCAGGCCCGGCCGGTGGCCCCGCTCGGCGCGGTTGGCGCGTTCGGCACTGGTGTACGTGCCGTCGGCGAAGGTCTGGCCGCCCTTCTTCAGGTAGGTCGCGTAGTCCGCGCTCAGCTTCCCGGGCGCGACGGCGAGCTGTGCGGAGCCGGCCGGTACCGCCTCCGCCCAGCCGTCCTTGTCCGTCTTGAACTCCGGTACGGTGCCGGGCGCCAGGAGGGTCACGTACGCCACCCGCCAGCGCCGGCCGAGGTCGCCCCGGGTGAACACCATCAGCCAGCGGGCCTTGCCGGTCTTGCTGCCCTGGGCGTCGGCGACGAACCAGCGCGGCCAGCCGGTCTTCTCAGGGATCGTGATCTTCACGTCCGACAGCTTCAGCGGCACGTGGTTCGGGTTGCCGGACGGGCTGCCCGCGTGCAAGGCCTTCAGCCGGGCGGCGGTGATGTCGCCGAACGGGCCGGTGAGATAGGGCGCGTCCAGGGAGTTGTCGTATGCCTTGTCGGCCTTGTTGTACGCGGTCGTGAACGCGGTGAGCGCCTTGGCGGCCTCGGCGCGGGTGGCGGCGGGGAGCATCTCACGCTCCCCGTGCACCACCACGCATCCGCTCGCCGTCAGCGACAAAGCGGTCAGCGAGGCCGCTATGAGTGCGTTCCGGTCACGCCTGCGGAGCCTGCGCGGGCTGTGATCCCTGCTCATCGGATCCCTTCACCTTCCCCTTTCCGGAGGCGAACCCTACCGGGGCGAGGAAGATCGCGAGCGTCGGGATCAGGTACAGCAGCCACACCGTGACCTGGAGGACCGTCGGGTCGGGCTGGAAGTTGAGGACGCCCTTGAGGAGGGTGCCGTACCAGCTGTCCGGCGGGATGGTGTCGCTGATGTCGAAGGCCAGGTGCGTCAGGCCGGGGAGCCAGCTCGCCTCCTGCAGGTCGTGGAAGCCGTAGGCGAGGACTCCCGCCGCGACCACGACCAGCATGCCGCCGGTCCAGGTGAAGAACTTCGCGAGGTTGATCTTCAGGGCGCCCCGGTAGAACAGCCAGCCGAGCAGGACCGCGGTGGCCAGGCCCAGGGCCACGCCGATCAGCGGGCGCGGGGTGCCGTCGCTCGCCGCGTGCACCGACGCCCACACGAACAGCGCGGTCTCCAGGCCCTCCCGGCCGACGGCCAGGAACGCGGTGGCGACCAGCGCGCCCGTGCCCATGGCGAGGGCCGCGTCCAGCTTGCCGTGCAGCTCCGACTTCAGGTGCCGGGCGGTGCGCCGCATCCAGAACACCATCCAGGTCACCAGGCCGACGGCGACCACCGACAGCGAGCCGCCGAGTGCCTCCTGCGCCTGGAACGTCAGCTCCTGGGAGCCGTACTGCAGGACACAGCCGAAGCCCATCGCGATGGCGACCGCGATGCCGATGCCGATCCAGACCGGCTTCAGCGCGTCCCGGCGGCCGGTCTTGACCAGATACGCGATGAGGATGCAGACGACGAGCGACGCCTCCAGGCCCTCGCGCAGGCCGATCAGGTAGTTGGAGAACACGGGCTACGCCTCCTCGGAGAACAGCGTGCGGCCCCACCAGTCGCCCGAGTCCCGGACGCCGGGCGGTACCGCGAAGACCGCCGAACCCACGTGCTGGATGTACTCGTTGAGCGCGTCGTGCGCGGACAGCTTGCGCTGCAGCGGGATGAACCCCTTGCGCACGTCCCGCTGGTAGGCCAGGAAGAACAGGCCGGCGTCCAGGCGGCCGAGGCCGTCGGTGCCGTCGGTGAAGGAGTAGCCCCGGCGCAGGATCGTGATCCCGTCGTTCGAGTCCGGGTGCGCGAGGCGCACATGCGCGTCGGGCTTCATCGCCTTCAGGAACGGCTCGTCGTGCTCCTTGGCCTTGCCGACCGGCGCGCCCTCGCGCTTGTCCCGCCCGAACACGTCCTCCTGCTCCTGCAGGGAGGTGCGGTCCCAGGTCTCGATGTTCATGCGGATGCGCCGGGCGACGAGATACGACCCTCCGGTCATCCAGGCGTCCTCGGCGCCCACGTCGCCGTCGCCGACCCACACGAACTTCTTCAGCCGGTCGGTCTCGGTGCCCGCGATGTTGCGGGTGCCGTCCTTGAAGCCCATCAGGTTGCGCGGCGTCTGCGCGTCCGGGGTGGTCGAGGAGGTCTTGCCGAAACCGAGCTGCGACCAGCGGATGGCGACCTTGCCGAAGCCGATGCGGGCGAGGTTGCGGATCGCGTGCACGGCCACCTGGGGGTCGTCCGCGCAGGCCTGGACGCACAGGTCGCCGCCGGTGCGGGACCTGTCCAGGTTGTCGCCGGGGAACTGCGGCAGGTCGGCGAGGGCCGCCGGCCGCCGGTCGCGCAGCCCGAAGTGCTCGAAGAACGAGGGCCCGAAGCCGATGGTGAGCGTCAGCCGCGAGGGCTTGAGCCCCAGCGCCTCGCCGGTGTCGTCCGGCGGTGCCTCGGTGAGTGCGCCGTAGGCGCCCTCGCCGACGGGCTTGCCGGCGGCCATCCGCCGGGCCGCCGCCGTCCAGTCCTTGAGCATCCGGACGAACTCGTCGCGGTCCTCGGTCTTCACGTCGAACGCGGCGAAGTGCAGCCGGTCCTGGACGGGCGTGGCGATGCCCGCCTGGTGGGCGCCGTGGAACTCCACCGCGCCGCCCGCCTCGGCGGCCACCGGGTCCACGTCGTTGCCGGCGTTGGCCATCGCCACCGCGCCGCCGGCCGCCGCGGCACCGAGCGCGAGCCCGGCACCGCCCCAGCCGATCAGCGCACGGCGCGACGGATTGCTCCCCTGGGTCTCGGTCATCGCCCTGTCCCCCTGCTTACTTCACGACCGCGGCGGCGAGCTTGGACAGCGGTTCGGCGAGCGCGTTCACCGAGTCCGACAGCTCCTTGCGCTGCTCCTTGGTGACCTTGTCGTAGGAGACGAAGTCATAGGAGTCCTTGTCCGAGCGGTACTTGTCGAGCACGCCGTTCAGGGCGGTGAACTGCTTGTCCAGCTCCTTGGTGAGCGCCGGGTCGTTCTTCGCGGCGACCGGCTTCAGCAGCTCGTACGCCTTCTGCGCGCCCTCCACGTTGCCCTTGAAGTCGGCCAGGTCGGTGTGCGAGTAGCGGTCCTCCTCACCGGTGACCTTGCCGGTGGCGACCTCGTCGAGCAGTTCCTTGGCGCCGTTGGCCATGGAAGTCGGCGTGATCTCGGCCTTGCCGACCCGCTGCTGCCAGTCCTTCAGGTCGCTCACCAACTGGTCGGCGAGGGCCTTCTCGTCGGCGCCGATCTTCTTGTCCGCCCAGAGGGCCTTCTCCAGCCGGTGCCAGCCCGTCCACTTGTGGCCCTTCTCCAGGCCGTCGGCGCGGGTGTCGGTCTTGGGATCGATGTCACCGAAGGACTCGGCGACCGGCTCGGTGCGCTCCCAGCCCAGACGGGAGGGCGCGTAGGCCTTCTTGGCGGCGTCGAGGTCGCCGGCCTTGATCGCCTCGGCGAAGGTCTCGGCGAGCGGCACGGTGGCGTCGGCCTGGTCCTGCGCGTACTGGCGGTAGTCGGCGACCGCCTTGTCCAGCTGCGGGTTCCGCTGCGCGTTCGTACCGCCGCCGGTCACGTCGAGCTTCTGCCGCACGCCGTGGCCCTTCATGCCGGGGCGGCAGGCGATCTCGTACGAGCCCGCCTTGATCTCGGCGGTCAGCGTGTACTCGGTGCCCGGCCCGATGTTCTCCTTCTCGGAGACGATCCGGTCGTCCGGGAAGAGGATCTCGACCTCGGTGGCCTTGGAGCCCTTGTTCTCGATCTTCAGCGTGACATGGCCGGCGGGGACCGACTTGGCGGAGGTGTCGCACTTGGAGTCGGCCGCGGTGACCTGGATCGCGTCGCCGTCCTTGGCCTCGCTCTTCGCGGTGCAGGCCGCGAGGGCGGTCAGGGCTGCCGTGGCGACGGCGGCGGTGACGGTAAGTCGGGCGGCTCGCATGCGGGCTCCAAGCGGATCTGGTGTGGTGAGGCTGGCCTAACTTACCTGAGGCTTACCTCACCTCTACCCACCCGGTTGGTGATTCAGCTCTCACGGATCGGTCGCAGATACGGCTTGATCTCGATGGCTCAAAGGAGACGCCAATAAACGGCAAAGGAAAGGCCAAGGGGTGGGAAGGTGGGCGGCATGGGGAACACGCGCAGGGAACTCCTGGGGGCCGGCCGGCTGGTGCTGGAGATCGCGCACCGGGCGGCGCCGCCCGCACTCCGCTTCGAGGCCACCGAGGACGGACGGCGGAAGGTGCTCCGGCAGGGCGAGGCGCCCGTCCTGCTCGGCGGCCTCACCGGCGACGGATGCTGCCACGACCTGCACCTGCACCGCCTGACCGGCTACCGCTCACCCCTGCCGCCCCTCCGCTCCGCCGAACTGAGGGCGACCGTCAACTGGCCGCACCGGTACGCGACATGGCTGGTGGAGGCCGCGGGAACACCCCTGGACGACGGGCGCTGGGAGCTCGCGCTGCGCACCGCCCTGCCCTCCTACGTCTGGACGTCCGACTTCGTCCGCGACTGGCCCGGCGGCAGCCTGGAGCTGTACTGCGGCGGTGGCTGGCAGGGCGTCCTGCCGTTGCGGGAACTCGCACCGCCGGACGCCCCGCGCGTGAAGGCGTACCGCAGACACGCCCGTGACGGCACCCTCGCGCCCGTCCTCCTGTGGTGGGTGCCCTTCCTCGACGGCTGGATGATTCTCGACGGCCATGACCGGGTGGCCGCCGCGCTGGCGGAGGGACGGGCCCCGGAGTGCGTGGTGCTCACACGGCTGCTCGACGAGGAGCTGTGGCGCCGCGACGCCCAGGTGATGACCGAAGGCCACCGCCGGAACATGGACCGGCTCGCCGCACGCCCCGCCACGCCCGCGCTCGAACGGCGGCGGGCGGCCATGGAGCAGGGCTACGGCGACGCGCTGGCCGGGCTGCCGTACGGCCCCTCCGGCCTGCGCACCTGGCCGCTCCCCGGCGGCGCCCCCGCCTGGGACGCGCTCGCCGCCGCCGCGATGTTTCAATTCCCCTGTGACTGACTACGACGTGCTCCGTGTCTTCTGCGGACCGAACGGCGGCTACGGCAACGAACTCGGTGTCGTCCGCGACGGCTCGGTGCTGCCCGAGCGGAGCGACCGGCAGGCGCTGGCGGCCGAACTCGGCTTCAGCGAGACCGTGTTCGTGGACGACCCCGAGCGCGGTGTGATCGACATCTACACGCCCACCCTGCGGCTGCCCTTCGCCGGGCACCCCTGCGTCGGCACGGCCTGGCTGCTCGACGTGCCCGAACTGGTCACCCCCGCCGGAGTGGCCGGCGCCCGCCTGGACGGCGAGTTCAGCTGGATCGAGGCGCGAGCGGAGTGGGCCCCGCCGCGCACCCTGCGCCAGTACGCCACCGCCGCCGAGGTCGACGCCCTCGACGTGCCCCCGGCCGGGGAGTGGATCTACGCCTGGGCCTGGGAGGACGAGGCGGCCGGCCGGGTCCGCGCCCGCGCCTTCCCCGGCCGTGGCGACGGCATCGACGAGGACGAGGCCACCGGCGCCGCCGCGCTCCTCCTCACCGACCGGCTGGGCCGCGCCCTGAACATCATCCAGGGCCGCGGCTCCCAGATCCTGACCGCACCGCAGCCGCACGGCTGGGTGGAGATCGGCGGCAGGGTGTTCCTGGAACACCGGCCGCCCTCGAACGCCGTCCGCCCTCGCATGCCGGCCGCCCTCGAACGCTAGGCGCTCAGCGGGAACTCCTCGCCCAGCGCCCGGAAGACGGCGGTGTTCAATGCGAACGCCCGCTTGCATTCCGCCACGACCCGTTGCTTGTCCAGGTCGTCCACCCGTATCCCGTCCAACAGCTCCCGGTAACCCCGCTTGAACGCGGCGGGGTTGGCGACGCCCTCGAAGACGTAGAAGCGGACGCCGTCGCCCTTCTTCGCGAAGCCCCAGGTCCGCTCCGCCTTGTCCCGGATGACCTGGCCGCCGGACAGATCGCCCAGGTAGCGGGTGTAGTGGTGGGCGACATAACCGCCGGGCCAGCGCTCGGCGCACTCCCGGACCCGGTCCGCGTACGCCCGGGTCGCGGGCAGGGCGGACAGGCCCGCCCGCCACCCCGGCCCCCGCAGATGGGCCAAGTCCCGCTCCAGCGCGGGCAGCCGGAACAGCTCGGGCCGCACGAACGGCCCCGCCACCGGATCCGCGGCCAGCCGTCCGGCCGCGGTCTCCAGCGCCTCGTACACGAACCACAACTGCTCGGTGTAGCGCGTGTACGCGTCCACGCCGAGCCTGCCGCCGAGCAGGTCGCCCATGAACGTCGAGGTCTCCGCCTCCATGTGCTGTTCGTGGGACGCGATGCGGATGAGGGACGAGAACGACTCCATGGACACTCCCCGGTTTGCCGACGACCTGTCGGTAAGTTTACCGACAGCGTGTCGGAAAATCATCAGGGCCGGGAAGGGCATGAAAAAGGCCCGCCCTCCGAAGAGAGCGGGCCGGCGGAAGCGCGGCGCTACGGCAGGGTCAGGATCTCCGCACCCGTCTCCGTCACCACCAGCGTGTGCTCGAACTGCGCGGTCCGCCTGCGGTCCTTGGTCACGACCGTCCAGCCGTCGTCCCACATGTCGTACTCGTGGGTGCCCAGCGTCAGCATCGGCTCGATGGTGAAGGTCATGCCCGGCTGCATGACCGTCGTCGCGTGCGGGCTGTCGTAGTGCGGGATGATCAGCCCGGAGTGGAACGACGAGCTGATCCCGTGCCCGGTGAAGTCCCGCACCACCCCGTACCCGAACCGCTTGGCGTACGACTCGATGACCCGGCCGATGACGTTGATCTGCCGGCCCGGCCTGACCGCCTTGATCGCGCGGTTGAGGGACTCGCGGGTCCGCTCCACCAGCAACCGGGACTCCTCGTCCACGTCCCCGACCAGGTAGGTGGCGTTGTTGTCGCCGTGCACCCCGCCGATGTACGCCGTCACGTCCAGGTTGACGATGTCGCCGTCCCTGAGGACCGTCGAGTCCGGGATGCCGTGGCAGATGACCTCGTTGACCGACGTGCACAGCGACTTCGGGAAGCCGCGGTAGCCGAGCGTGGACGGGTAGGCGCCGTGGTCGCACATGTACGCGTGCGCCACCTTGTCCAGCTGGTCCGTGGTGACCCCGGGCGCGATGATCTTCGCGGCCTCCTCCATCGCCTGCGCGGCGATACGGCCGGCGATCCGCATCGCCTCGATGGTCTCCGCGGTCTGCACCTCCGGCCCGGTGTACGGCGCCGGCGCGGGCTTGCCGACGTACTCGGGGCGGCGGATGTTTCCGGGAACCGGACGGGTGGGAGACAGCTCCCCTGGAACGAGCAGCGACTGGCCAGACATGCCAGCGAGTCTATCGAGCGGACATGGGGGAACATGTCGGTGGCGAGAGGAGCTGTTCATGGCCCTGTTCAAGAAGCGCACCGCCGGCAAGCCGGGCGAGTGGTACTACTGCCTGGAGCACAAGAAGGTCGAGGAGGGCCCGGACTGCCCCGGCAAGGACCGCTTCGGGCCTTACACCTCTCCCCAGGAGGCCCAGCGCGCGATGGAGACCGCCGCCGAGCGCAACCTCCAGTGGGAGAACGACCCGCGCTGGCACGACGCGTCCACGACGGGCGACACCGACGACGCGTGAGGGCGGGGGTCCGAGGGCGGGGGTCAGGCCCGCACGGCGGCGCGGCGTTCACGCATCCGCAGTGCGTGTTCACTGGTCCGGGCGTCGTACGTCATGAGATCCGGCAGGCACAGCGCCAGCAGCCCCATCGCACCCGCGCACGCCAGCCCGCCTGAGACGACGGAGGTCCGTACGCCCGCCCAGGCGGCCAGACCACCCGCCCGGACCTGGCCCAGCTGCGGGCCGACCGAGTAGGACAGCAGCTCGATCCCGGCGAGCCGGCCGCGCAGCTCGTCCGGGACCGTCTGGAGAGGCGGCGGAAGTCCGCGGAGGCCTTCCAGGGGGAGAGGTCGGGCAGGAGGGCGCGGGTCACTGAGGCATGTTCGGCCGACCGGGATCAGCAGGCAACTGTATTTCGCCTCGGGGCGGCCGCGCCCCTCACCAGGGGGCGGGCGGCGGTGCCGTCAGGATCTCCGTCAGTCTTGCCAGCCGGTCCCGGAATCCCCGCCGCACCCTCGGAGGGCCACCGTTCTCCCCGGCCGCCGCGCTGACCAGGTGCTGGACCGTGTCCAGGTCCAGCTCCGCCCCCTCCGGCACGGTCAGCGTGTCGTGCGCCATCGCGGCGAGTTCTCCCCCGCCGGAGCCCAACGCCAGCACCGTCACCCCGGTCCGCCGAGCCGCGTGGACGTGCTCCAGCAGCGGCGCGGGCTCCTCGGGCGCCACCACCAGCAGGGTCTCCCCGCGCCGCGCCGCCTCGATCCGGCCCGGTCCGACGGCCAGGTGAGGCGGGTCGCAGGGGCGCGCATGATGGCGTACCAGGGTCGGGGCCAGCTCCGGCGTGCCGGACCACGCCGCCTCGTCCGTCAGGTGCGCGGCCAGATGCCACGGCTCGTACTCCGGCGTGCCCACCAGCAGCAGACCGCCCCCGTGCGCCACCACCGACCCGCGCAGCACCCCCGCGAACCGCCGGGTGGCCCCCAGCCACTCGGTCCCGGCGAGCACTTCCCTGAGCAGCGCGACCCGTACGGCGTCCATGCGCCCGCATCCTGCCGCAACCGGCTACTCGTGACGTGGAGTTCACACGGAATTCGCCCGCCCCGGGGACGTGCACCACCTCACCCGCCCCCTGTGCATCGCCAGGAGCCGCCCGACGACCGGCACCACCGTCCCCTTCCGCGCCGGGCACGAGGGCTGCGCCGGCTTCCGGATACCGGCGACCCCGCCTTCCGCGTCCTGACGACGATCCGCGTCTCCGCCGGCGGCGGCACCACCCGGCGCACGGCCTTCACCGCCGACGGGCCGCCCGCCGCCTGCTCCGACCTGGTCCGCGTCGACCGTGACCCGGTGGGACTGCCGTACGAGACCGGTGACTTCAGCGCCTACGAGACGATCACCTTCCGCCGGGTTCCCGGGCGCCGGCTCGCCTGAGCCGGTGCCGCCCGCGCCGCGGACGTAGGCTCACCTCCATGACCTCTACCGACAGCGCACAGACCCCTGCCAAGGCCCCCGCCAAGGACCCCTGGGACCTGCCCGACGTCTCCGGGTACGTCGTCGGCGTGCTCGGCGGCACCGGACCGCAGGGCAAGGGCCTCGCCTACCGGCTCGCCCGGGCCGGCCAGAAGGTGATCATCGGGTCCCGTGCCGCCGAGCGCGCCCGGGCCGCCGCCGGGGAACTCGGTCACGGCGTCGAGGGCGCGGACAACGCCGAGACCGCGCGCCGCAGCGACATCGTGATCGTCGCCGTCCCGTGGGACGGCCACGGCGACACGCTGAAGTCCCTGCGCGAGGAGCTGGCCGGCAAGCTCGTCGTGGACTGCGTCAACCCGCTCGGCTTCGACAAGAAGGGCGCCTACGCCCTCAAGCCCGAGGAGGGCAGCGCAGCCGAGCAGGCCGCCGCCCTGCTGCCGGACTCCCGGGTCACCGCCGCCTTCCACCACCTGTCGGCCGTCCTGCTCCAGGACCCGGAGACCGAGCAGATCGACACCGATGTCATGGTGCTGGGTGAGGAGCGGGCCGATGTCGAGATCGTGCAGGCCCTCGCCGGGCGCATCCCCGGGATGCGCGGCATCTTCGCCGGGCGGCTGCGCAACGCCCACCAGGTCGAGTCGCTCGTCGCGAACCTGATCTCCGTCAACCGCCGCTACAAGGCGCACGCCGGGCTCCGCGTCACGGACGTGTGACCTCATGGGGGACACTGGTGACCTCAGCAGTGTCCCCCCGACAGGATCCGGAGCCGACCCCATGCCCCGCATCGCCCTCTACACCCTCGTCGTGTGCGTCCTCTCCGTGGCCGCCGCCGTCGTCTCCTTCCTCCAGGGCAGCTGGCTGGGGATCGTGTGGGTGCTGCTGGCGGGCCTGACGTCCAACATGACCTGGTACTACGTCAAGCGCGGCCGGACCGCCGCCGGGCAGGGCAAGTCCGTCACGGGTTGACCTGGCAGATCTCGGGGGTGCCCTGCCAGAAGCGGTACAGCTCCTGACCGCAGTAGCGCGGGAAGTCGCCCACGCCCAGATGCTGCAGAAGCGCGTCTATGACGTCGAAGAACACGGTGTTGACCGACGGCACCCACAGCAGCGCGAACACGAACAGCAGGCCGAACGGCGCGAACGGCTCCACCTGGCGCTTCACCTTGTACGACAGCCAGGGCTCGATGACGCCGTAGCCGTCCAGGCCCGGCACCGGCAGGAAGTTCAGGATCGCGGCCGTCACCTGGAGCAGGGCCAGGAACGCCAGCGCGTACTGGAAGTCGGCGGGGACGCCGTCCAGGCCGTGCAGCCAGAACGGTGCGGTGCACACGGCCGCGAACAGCACGTTCGTCAGCGGACCCGCCGCCGAGATCAGGCTGTGCCGCCAGCGGCCCCGGATCCGGCCGCGCTCGATGAACACCGCGCCACCCGGCAGACCGATCCCGCCCATGATCACGAAGAGCACCGGGAGCACGATGCTCAGCAGCGCGTGCGTGTACTTCAGCGGGTTCAGCGTGAGGTAGCCCTTGGCGCCGACCGTGATGTCCCCGCTGTGCAGGGCGGTGCGCGCGTGCGCGTACTCGTGCAGGCACAGGGAGACGATCCAGGCCGCCGTCACGAACAGGAACACCGCGACGCCCGGCTGCGCCGCGTACCCGCTCCAGGTGGCCCAGCCCGTCACCGCCGTCACGGCCAGGATCCCGGCGAACACCGGACTGACTCGGCGTTCGCCGCGGCGGGTGGTGGCGGTGGTCATCGGCAGACTCCTGTGCGGACGGGGACGGTCGAGTGCGACCGTACCGGCCGCGCACGCGAGGGGGAAACGTCTCGCGCTCGCCGTCCGGTTCCTGGAAACCTGGGGGGATGCCAGGGATGAGGGTGTTCTACGAGGACCGGCAGAGGGAGTGCCGCGGCAGGCCGTTCGGCGTGGGCCAGGAAGTCGGCCGGCGGCTGGTTACCGTCGACGAGGAGGAGGCGTGGGTGGAGAACCACGGCGGCCCGAACCGGAAGACCGTCGGCGCACGGACCCTGGAGCCCGTCGACAGGTGTCCCAGGTGGTTCCGGGGCTTCCGGGGCTTCCGGGAGGAGGAGCGGCCGCCGCGGCGGGTTCCGTACCGTGTCCGCATCGCCGTCGGCGCCCTCGTCACCCTCGACGTCCCCGACGGCGCACCGGCGCAACGCCGTGACCGCCCCTGACTGTTCCGGAGACAATGGACCCCGTGCGCTATCGCCTGCTCGGCACCACCGAGGTACTCCGCCCCGACGGTACGGCCGTCCCGGTCGGCGGGGCGCGGCTGCGTGCCCTGCTGGGCGTGCTCGCGCTGCGGACCGGTCGGACCGTGCCCGTGGGCGTGCTGGTCGACGAGGTGTGGGGCGCCGAGCCGCCCGCCGACGCCGCCGGGGCGCTCCAGGCACTCGTCGGCCGGCTGCGCCGCACCCTCGGCGCGGACGCCGTCGCCTCCGCCGAGGGCGGCTACCGCCTCACCGGCACGCCCGACGACGTCGACCTCACCCGCTTCGAGCGGCTGACCGGCGACGGCCTCGCCGCACTCGCCGACGGAGACCCGGCCAAGGCCGCCGCCGTCCTCGACGACGCGCTCGCCCTGTGGCGCGGTCCCGCCCTCGCCGACCTGCCCGACCACACGGCCGAGGCGGCCCGCTGGGAGACCCGCCGCCGCGACGCCCTGCGCGCCCGGCACACCGCCGCCCTCGCCCTCGGGCACGCCGAGCGGTCCCTGCCCGAGCTGACCGCCCTGTGCGACGACCACCCGCTCGACGAGCCGCTGCAGGCGCTGCGGCTGCGCGCCCTGCGCGACACCGGCCGCCCGGCCCAGGCACTCGCCGCCTACGAGGACGTACGACGGCTGCTCGCGGACCGGCTCGGCTCCGACCCCGGCCCCGAACTGCGCACCCTGCACGCGGAGTTGCTGCTCACGGAGGCTCCGCCCGAGCCCGAGCGCCGGGTCCTCGGCAACCTGCCCGCCCGGCTGACCTCCTTCGTCGGCCGGGAAGCCGACATCGAGGCCATCGGCGCCGATCTCGCCGCCGCCCGCCTGGTCACCCTGCTCGGGCCCGGCGGCGCCGGGAAGACCCGGCTGTCCCAGGAGGCCGCCGAAGCGGTACGGCACACCGTCCGGGACGGGGTGTGGCTGGCCGAGCTCGCACCCGTGGACGACCCCGACGCCGTACCGCAGGCCGTGCTCACCGCGATCGGCGCCCGCGAGACCGTGCTGCACGGCGCCGGCGCCGAGACCATCCGCGCGGTCGCCGACCGCTACGACGACCCCCTCGAACGGCTCGTGGAGCACTGCGCGCGGCGCCGGATGCTGATCGTGCTCGACAACTGCGAGCATGTCGTCGAGGCCGCCGCCCACCTCACCGAGCGGCTGCTGGCCCGCTGCCCCGGGCTGACCGTCCTCGCCACCAGCCGGGAACCCCTCGGTGTGCCGGGGGAGCTGGTGCGTCCGGTGGAGCCGCTGCCGGAGCCGGTCGCGCTGCGGCTGCTCGCCGACCGGGGCGCGGCGGCCCGGCCCGGATTCCGTACCGGGGACGATCCCGGGGCGTGCGCCGAGATCTGCCGGCGGCTGGACGGACTGCCCCTCGCGATCGAACTGGCGGCGGCGCGGCTGCGCATGCTCACCCCGCGCCAGATAGCCGACCGCCTCGACGACCGCTTCCGGCTGCTCACCTCCGGCAGTCGCACCGTGCTGCCCCGCCAGCAGACCCTGCGGGCCGTCGTGGACTGGTCCTGGGAACTGCTCGACACGGACGAACGGGACGTCCTCGCCCGGCTGTCCGTTTTCGCGGGCGGCTGCGACCTGGCCGCCGCCGAGGCCGTGTGCGGGCCCGTCGCCCTGGACGCACTCGGCTCGCTGGTCGACAAGTCCCTGGTGGTGGCCGCGCCTTTGCCAGGCGAGGGGGCCGACGGCGGGATGCGCTACCGGCTCCTGGAGACCGTCGCCGAGTACGCCGGCGAACGGCTGGACGAGATGGGCCGCCGCGCCGACGCCGAGCGCGCCCACCTGACGTACTACCGCGAACTCGCCCGCGTCACCGACGGGTTGCTGCGCGGCCGGGAGCAGCGGACCGCCGTCGACCGGTTCCAGCTGGAGTACGAGAACCTGCGCACCGCGCTGCGGCACGCCGTCGCCGCCCGGGACGAGCAGGAGGCGCTGTGCCTGGTGCTGTCCCTGGTGGTCTTCTGGCAGATGCGGGACCAGCGCATCGAGACCCGCACGTGGTGCGAGGAGGTCATGGCGCTCGGCCCCGACCCCTTCGCCGTGCCGGTGCGGCCCGCCCCGCCGCTGTGGCAGCGCTGCACCGACGCCCCGCCCCCGTACACCGGTGACGTCCTCGCCGAGGCCCGGCGCGGCGTCCATCTCGCGCATCTCTCCTGCATGGACCACGACATGGAGACGTGGCAGACGCCCGAGGCGCAGGCCAAGCTGCGCGCCATCGTGGAGACCTACGAGCCCGGGCTGCCGCAGACCTGCCGGGTGCCCGGCCTGCTCTGGTTCTTCGCCGTCATGCTGACCGGCGGGGCCGAGCGGATGTGGGCCGTCATCGACGCCTGCGTCCAGACCTGCCGCGACACCCCCGGTTTCGAGTGGGAACTGGCCCTGACCCTGCAGTTGCGCGCCAACCTCCGCGCCAACCGCGCCGCCTGGGCCGGCAACGCCACCCGCGACGCCGAGGAGTCGCTGGAGATCTTCCGCCGCCTCGACGACGCCTGGGGTACCGCGGAGGCGCTGTCCGCCCGCGGCGAGGCCCATGAACGCCAGGGTGCCTACCGCGAGGCCGCCGAGGACTACCGGGCGGCCATCGAACACGCCGAACGCCTCGGCGCCCGCGGCCAGATGGCCATCCTCCGCGCTCGCCTCGGCAGCGTGCTCATGGAGACGGGCGACCGGGAGCGCGGCGAACAACTGCTCCGGGACGTCATCGCGAGCCAGGAAGGCTCCCTCAACGAGGCGATGCCCGCCGCCCGGCTCTTCCTCGGCTGCTGGCTGGGCCTGACCGGTCGCATCCCCGAGGCCCGGGAGCAACTGCGCCTGCTGCGCGAGGAGTTCAAGATCTCACACTTCGTCGTCTTCGACTCCATGATCCTCTGCCAGGAGGCCTGGCTCGACGCTCTCGACGGTCAGGCCGGGGCCGCCCTGGACCGGTGCCGGCGGGCGCTGCGCCTCACCTGCGAACCGCTGGCCCAGGCGATCGCCCCGCACCTGAACTCCGTCTGCCTCACCACCGCGGCGACGGCCCTCGCCGGACTGGACGGCGGCAGCCGCGCCGCCGACGCCGCCCGCTGCCTGGGCGCCGCCGACGCCCTGCTGCCGGCCGGCCACATCCTCTCCGGCGTCGAGCTGCGGTGCCACGACCTGGCCGAGGCCCGGATCCGCCAGGTCCTGGACGAGCCGGTCTACCGGGCCGCGTACGCCGAGGGCGGTGGCCTCTCCCTCTCGGAGGCCACCGCCCTGATCTGAGCCACGGCTCAGCTCTTGGTGCGGAACTTGTGGATGGCGACCGGTGCCATGACCGCCGTGATGGCCGCCGACCAGGCCAGCGTCACCCACAGGGGATGCGCGACCGGTCCGCCGACCATCAGGCCGCGGGCCGCGTCCGCGAGCGTGGACAGCGGGTTGTAGTCGGTGAAGTGCTGCAGCCAGCCCGGCATCGACCTCGGCGGCGCGAAGATCGAGGACCCGAACTGCAGCGGGAACAGCACCAGGAAGCCCATCGCCTGCACGGACTGCGCGTTCTTCAGGATCACGCCGAGGGTGAGGAACACCCACATGATCGAGGAGGCGAACAGCGCGGACAGACCCACGGCCGCGAACAGACCGGCCCAGTGGTGGATGTGGAACCCGACCAGCACGGCGACGACCATCAGCACGGTCGTGGCGAACAGCATGCGGGCCAGCTCGACGGCGATCTTCGCGAACAGCACGGACCCGCGGCCGATCGGCAGCGACCGGAACCGGTCCATGACGCCGCTGTTGAAGTCCTGGCTGAACCCGGTGCCGACGCCCTGCGACAGGGTCATGCTCATCATCGCGATCATGCCGGGGATGACGTACTGCACGTACTGGCCCTGGCCGCCGCCCAGCGCCTGCCCGATCGAGCCGCCGAAGACGTACACGAACAGCAGCGTGAAGACGACCGGCATCAGCAGCGCGTCGAACATCGACTCGGGGTCCTGGCGGATCCAGAGCAGGTTGCGGCGGATGAGCGCGCCGGTGTGCCGCAGGTGCCCGCGCAGCGGGATGCGGACGTCGGTGTCGGTGACAATGGCGGCGCTCATACGGCGACCTCCTGGCGGGCTTCGGCGGGCGTGGTGTCCTGCGGGGCACTGGCGCGGTGGCCGGTGAGGGACAGGAACACCTCGTCCAGGCTGGGCAGTTCGGTGCTGATGGAGGAGATGGTGATGCCGCGCGCGGTGACCGCGCCGACCACGGCCGTCAGCTGTTCGTCGCTGAGGATCGGCACCAGCAGCGTCCCGGTCTCGGCGTCCACGGTGGTGCCGGCGAGCCCGGTGACGCCCAGTTCGTCCAGCATGCCGGCGAGCGGGCGCAGCTGCAGCGGGTCGACCGGCCGGACCCGGAGGGTGCGCCCGCCGACGCGGGCCTTCAGCTCCTCGATGCCGCCGGTGGCGATGACCTTGCCGCGGTCCACGACCGTCAGCTCGGAGGCGAGTTGCTCGGCCTCCTCCATGTACTGGGTGGTCAGCAGCACGGTGACACCGTCGCCGACCATCGCCTTCACCTCGTCCCACACCTCGTTGCGGGTACGGGGGTCGAGTCCGGTGGTCGGCTCGTCGAGGTAGAGCACGGCCGGCCGGCCGATCATCGAGGCGGCGAGATCCAGCCGTCGCCGCATACCACCGGAGTACGTGCTCGCCGGCCGCCTGGCCGCCTCCGTCAGGGAGAACCGCTCCAGCAGCTCGTCGGCGCGGGCGCGGGCGTCCTTTCGGGACAGGTCCAGCAGCCGGCCGATCATGTACAGGTTCTCCCAGCCGGGGAGCTTCTCGTCGACGGAGGCGTACTGCCCGGTGAGGCCTATCACCCGGCGCAACTGCCGCGGCTGCCGTACGACGTCGTACCCGGCCACGGTGGCCTGGCCGGCGTCCGGGGTGATCAGGGTGGACAGAATCCGTACGAGGGTGGTCTTGCCGGCGCCGTTCGGGCCGAGCACACCCATCACGGTGCCCTCGCGCACGTCCAGGTCCACACCGTCCAGCGCCTTGGTCTCGCCGTAGTGCTTGACCAGTCCCCGTACCGTCACTGCGTGGCTTGCGCCGACGGGGTTGTCATCGATTCGCGTCATGCGTCAGACAGTGCCAGCGCCCACCGACAAACCACCGACAAGCCACCGACAGCCACCGACAAGTTCCCGACGACCACCGCGACCGTCCATCGAGGAACCACGACGCCGAGCGACCACCTCCGCGGGAGCGGCGCCGGCTCAGGCGCAGGAACGGGTCAGCCCGCCGACGGGGGAAGATCGGCGGGCTGCCCGGTGTTGCCGCGATGGCTCAGTGGACGGAGTGTTCCTCCAGCGGGAACGTCCCGCCGACGACGTCCTCCGCGAACGCCTTCGCCGCGCTGCCCATGACCTCACGGAGGTCCGCGTACTTCTTGACGAACTTCGGGACCCGGCCGGAGGTCAGCCCGAGCATGTCCGTCCAGACCAGCACCTGTGCGTCCGTCTCGGGACCGGCGCCGATCCCCACCGTCGGAACGTGCAGCACCCGCGTCACCTCGGCCGCCAGCTCCGCCGGCACCAGCTCCAGGACGACCGCGAAGGCACCCGCGTCCTGCACCGCCTTCGCGTCCCGCAGCAGCTGCTGCGCCGCCTCCTCGCCGCGGCCCTGCACGCGGTAGCCCATCGCGTTGACGGACTGCGGGGTCAGCCCGATGTGGGCCATGACCGGGATGCCGGACTCCACCAGCAGCCGGATCTGCTCGTGCGAGCGCTCGCCGCCCTCCAGCTTGACCGCGCCGACCCCGGCCTCCTTCACCAGCCGGGTCGCCGAGCGCAGCGCCTGCACCGGGCCCTCCTGGTAGGAACCGAAGGGGAGGTCGCCGACGATCAGGGCGCGCTGCGTGCCGCGGACCACGGCCGCCGACAGCATCGTCATCTCGTCGAGGGTGACGGGCACGGTCGTCTCGTACCCGAGGTGGCAGTTGCCCGCCGAGTCGCCGACCAGGATCACCGGGATCCCGGCCTCGTCGAACACGGACGCGGTCATCGCGTCGTAGGCGGTGAGCATGGGCCACTTCTCGCCCCGCTCCTTGGCGAGCGTGATGTCGCGGACGGTGATGCGGCGGGTGCCCTTCCCCCCGTACAGCGCCTTGCTGCCGTCGGAAGGCTTGTTCTGGGCAGCCGAAAGCTGCGTCATGGCAACGGCTCCTTCAGTCATCTCGAGGCGCCCTGACGGCGTCCCCGGATCGTCTCCATGGTGGCACCTCGTGCCAGTCAGGACCAGAGGGGGCCCTTGTGATCCCCGCCCGGGACCACAGGGCCGCCGCGTGTAAGGCCTTGGTAAAGAACTAAGATACGAGACCGTTCCGTATCGAAATGGTCGTAGGCTCGAACACATGACAAGTCCCGTCCCTGCCTCCCGGATACCGGAAGCGGTGCACCGGCGCCGCTGGGCGATCCTCGGCGTGCTCATGCTCAGCCTGCTGATCGTGGTGCTCGACAACTCGATCCTGAACGTCGCCATCAAGACCATCTCCAGCCCCGCGCCGACCGGCCTCGGCGCCACCCAGGGCCAGATCGAGTGGGCGATCAACGCCTACACCCTCGTCTTCGCCGGCCTGCTGTTCACCGCCGGCCTCATCGGCGACCGCCTCGGCCGCAAGAGGGTGCTCCTCGGCGGCATCGCCGTGTTCGGCATCGGCTCGATGCTCGCCGCCGAGTCCGGCTCGCCGGGCCAGCTGATCGCCTACCGCGCCCTGATGGCCCTCGGTGCCGCCTTCGTGATGCCCGCCACCCTCGCCGTCCTGATGAACGTCTTCGAGCGCGAGGAGCAGCCCAAGGCCATCGGCATCTGGGCCGGCGGCGTCGGCCTCGCCATCGCCATCGGGCCGATCACCGGCGGCGCGCTCCTCGACCACTTCTGGTGGGGCTCGGTCTTCTTCGTCAACGTGCCGATCGTGATCGTCGCGCTGGTGCTGATGACCTGGCTGGTGCCCGACTCCCGCGACCCCCGGCCGGGCCGCCTCGACCCCGTCGGCGTCGTCCTGTCCGTCGTCGGCCTGGTCCTGCTGGTCTACGGCATCATCAAGGGCGGCGAGCTCGCCGACTTCACCGACGCCAAGGTGCTGGCGACGATCCTCGCCGGTCTCGCCGTGCTGGCCGGTTTCGTCGTCTTCGAGAAGCGCAGCGACCACCCGTCGCTCGACGTGACCTACTTCAAGAACAAGGTCTTCTCGGCCGCCATGAGCGCCATCGCGCTGGTCTTCTTCGCGCTGATGGGCGTCACGTTCTTCGGCGTCTTCTACACCCAGAGCGTGCGCGGCTACTCCCCGCTGGAGTCCGGTGTGCTGATGCTGCCGCTCGCCGCCGCCCAGCTGATCTTCGCGCCGCGCGCCCGGCTGCTGGTCGACCGGTTCGGCAACAAGGCCACCACCACCGCCGGCCTGGTGCTGATCGCGGTGACGCTGGCCATGTTCGCCACCTTCGAGGCCGACACGCCGATCTGGCTGCTCGAGGTCGTCTTCTTCCTCATGGGCACCGGCATGGCGCACATCATGACGCCGACCTCGGTCGTCATCATGCAGGCGCTGCCGCGCGAGAAGGCCGGCTCCGCCTCCGCGCTCAGCAACACCTTCCGCCAGGTCGGCGGCGCGCTCGGCATCGCCGTCCTCGGCTCGGTGCTCGCCACCTCGTACCGCAACGGCATCGAGGGCAAGCTCGGCATGCTGCCGCCCGCCCTGCGCGACAAGGCCGCCGAGTCCATCGAGGCCACCCTCGGCATCGCCGGCAAGCTCGGCCCGCGGGGCAAGGCCCTGGTCACGCCCGCCGACGACGCGTTCCTGCACGCCATGCACGTCACCGCGCTGTGCGGGGTGGGCGTCGCACTGATCGGCGCCGTCGTCACGGCCCTGTTCCTGCCGGGCAAGCCGCCCGCCGCGGAGCGGGGCGAGAAGGAAGCGGAGTTGGTCGCGGCCGCCGACTGACGAGACCGCGGCTCCACGGGGGAAGGAGGCGGCTGCGGGACAATTCCCGCAGCACAGTGAGAGGACGGATCGACGTGAGCCTTGCCGAAAGCCGGCCGCGCCCGGTCGGCCCCGTACGGGGCAGGCCCCGTAGCGAGGCCGTGGAACGCGCCATCATCGAGGGCGTGATGAAGCTCCTGGAGGACGGCGTCTGCCTCGCCGAACTCTCCATCGAGCGCATCGCCCGCACCGCCGGGGTCGGCAAGGCCACCATCTACCGCCGCTGGAGCGGCAAGGAGGAACTCTTCATCGACGTGGTACGCGCCGTTGAACCCGCCGACCCCGAACTCCCCGGCGTGTCCATGCGCGACGACCTCGTCGTCCTGCTGGAGAACCTGCGCCAGCGCGGCCTCGCCAGCCGGACGTCGGCGATCCTGCACAACGCCCACGCCCAGATGAAGAGCAGCCCCAGGATCTGGGCCGCGTACCACGCGAACGTCGTCGCGCCGCGGCGCGTCCTCGGTCTGGAAGTGCTGCGCCGCGGCCAGCGCAACGGCGAACTCCGGGCGGACGTCGACCTGGAACTGGCCAACGACATGCTCGTCGGCCCCATGCTCACCCGGGCCGTGCTGCGCCCGGACGCCGAGCTGCCCGAGGGCCTGGCCGAGCAGATCGTCGACACGGTCCTGGAAGGCCTACGGCCCGTCAGCTCGACAGCCTCGTAGCACTCATGTGCGCGTTTCGTCACAGACCCCGGCTGTCGGGGAGTGAACGGAACTCCCCGCCCCGCCTCGTACGTCCTCGTCTTCCGTACGGCCGTCATGGGACGGCGGGAACGGAGCCGATCATCCCCTAGGGTCGGAAGAACACGGGGACGACGGTGTGCACGGCAGGCAGTGAGGCAGGCGGTATGGCGCAGCAGGCGTACATGACGGAGACGGCGGACGGCGGCTCGGGGCCCGAGCGACCGGGATCCCGGCTTCGGCGCCTGATGCACCGCCTGCTCGCCGGCTGGCGCGGGGATCCACGGGTCTGGCGCCGCGGCATCATCCTCGCGGTCCTCGCCCTGCTCCTCGCCCTGGTGATGCTGGTGCACTCGCGCATCCCGAACCGGCTGGGCAACCTCGGCAGTCTGACCGAGACGTTTCTGCCCTGGCTCGGCCTCGCCATCCCGGTCCTGCTGCTGCTCGGCCTGATCCGGAAGTCGGCGACCGCGCTCATCGCCGTACTGCTCCCGGCGATCGTGTGGCTGAACCTCTTCGGCGGGCTGCTCACCGACAAGTCGGGCTCGGGCGGCGACCTGATGGTGGCGACCCACAACGTCAACGCCGACAACCCCGACCCCGCCGTGACCGCCCAGGACGTCGCCTCCTCCGGCGCCGACGTCCTGGCCCTGGAGGAGGTCCCCGGTGCGGCCGTGGCCGTCTACGAGAAGGCGCTCGCACCGACGTACCGGTACCACGCGGTCGTCGGCACGGTCGGCCTGTGGAGCAGGTACCCGATGAGCGATGTGCAGGCGGTGGACATCAAGCTCGGCTGGAAGCGCGCGATGCGGGCCAACGTCACCACCCCGCACGGCCCCATCGCGGTGTACGTCGCCCACATGCCCTCGGTGCGGGTGAAGGTGGAGGCCGGGTTCACCGCCCGCCAGCGCGACAAGAGCGCCGACGCGCTCGGCGAGGCCATCGCCGACGAGCCCCTGAAGCGGGTCGTCCTGCTCGGTGACCTGAACGGCACGATGAACGACCGCTCGCTCAACGCCGTCACCTCCCAGATGCGTTCCACGCAGGGCGCGGCGGGCAGCGGTTTCGGGTTCAGCTGGCCGGCGTCGTTCCCGATGGCGCGGATCGACCAGATCATGGTCCGGGGCGTGGAGCCGGAGAGCTCCTGGACACTGCCGCGCACCGGCAGCGACCACCTTCCGGTGGCCGCCCGTGTGAAGCTGGACACATCCTCGTAACCCGGTGGAACAACGGGCCTGAGAGATTTTGTTCCGTTGCTGAACATAGGCTGTACGGAACTCCGCTCTCCTTGACTCTCACGTGGAAAGGCACAGGCCCTTCATGCCCCTGGCCCTGCTCGCCCTGGCCGTCGGCGCTTTCGGAATAGGTACGACCGAGTTCGTGATGATGGGGCTGCTCCCCGACGTCGCGGACGACCTGCACATCTCCATCCCCACCGCCGGACACCTGGTATCGGCGTACGCGCTGGGCGTGGTGATCGGCGCCCCGCTGCTCGCCGCGCTCACGGCCCGCATGTCCCGCCGCACGGTCCTGATCGCCCTGATGGCCCTGTTCGTGGCGGGCAACGCCCTGTCGGCGTTCGCCCCCGGCAACGGCTCCCTCCTCGCCGCCCGCTTCCTCAGCGGCCTGCCGCACGGTGCCTTCTTCGGCGTGGGCGCGGTCGTGGCGACGTCGATGGTCCCGCCGGAGCGCAAGGCCCGCTCCGTCTCCCTGATGTTCCTCGGCCTGACCGTCGCCAACATCGCGGGCGTGCCGGTGGCGACGCTGGTCGGCCAGCACCTGGGCTGGCGTGCGACGTTCCTGGGCGTGAGCGTGATCGGCCTGGCGGCGATCGCCTCGCTGGCCCTGCTGATCCCGCGGGACCGGGCACACGCCGCCTCGTCGGCCGGCCTGCGCGGCGAACTGGCCGCCCTGCGTTCCCTCCCGGTCTGGCTGGCCCTCGGTACGACGGTGGCGGGCTTCGGCGCGCTCTTCGCGGCCTACAGCTACGTCACCCCGATGCTGACGGACGCGGCGGGCTACGCCGAGACGAACGTGACCCTGCTGCTCGCGTTGTTCGGTGTGGGCGCCACGGCGGGCAACCTGCTGGGCGGCCGGCTGGCCGACCACTCCCTGCGGGGCACACTGTTCGGCGGCCTGGCTTCTCTGGCCGCGGTCCTGCTGCTCTTCCCGCTGCTCATGCGCGCGGAGTGGACCGCGGCCCTGGCGGTGGCGCTGCTGGGCATGGCGGCGTTCATCACGGGTTCACCCCTCCAGCTGATGGTGATGGAGAAGGCGGCAGCGGCCCCGTCCCTGGCCTCCTCCGCCAACCAGGCGGCCTTCAACCTGGCGAACGCCGGCGGCGCCTGGATCGGCGGCCTCGCCCTCGCGGCGGGCTTCGGCACGACGTCCCCCGCGCTGGCGGGCGCGATGCTGGCGGTGCTGGGGCTGGGCGTGGCGAGCGTGGCGTACGCGGTGGACCGGCGCCGGGCGACTCCGTCGGCGGGGCGGGTCGTCAGCTCGCACGTGCCGGAGGGGTCGGGGGCGCTGCACCACTGACTTCCGTGCCGCCCGCCCACCCGACTCGGTCGGCCGGGCAGTGAGGTGAAGTCCGCTGCTGTGGCCCCACGCCTGCCAGTTGCCGTCGGACCGCTCGCTTCCCGACACTGGCCCAAGAAGCGGGCGGCCCCACGGCAACTTCACAGCTCGCACCAGACCGTCTTCCGGTCGGCCCACTGCTCCACGCCCCACCGTTCGGCGAGCGCCTCGAGCAGCGCCAACCCCCGCCCGGACTCCGCCACTTCTGTTGCGGACAGCAGGACGGGCAGGGCGAGCGGGGCGGGGTCGGTCACCTCGATGCGGGTACGGCCGTGATCCGCCGCCGTACCGATGACCCGTACGGTCACCGGTGTGCCCTCGCCCACGTGGTCGATCACGTTCGTCAGTAACTCCGTCGCGCACAGACGGACCTCGAAGCCGTGTCCACGGAGGTGGTGCCGCAGTTTCGGCGCGGCCTTCGGCGTGGCGAGCAGACGGAGTTCGAGCACGGTCCTCACCGGCCCGCCGTCTTCCTGAGCGCGGCGGCCAGCGCCCGCGCCGTGGCCGTGTTGCAGTTCCCGAGCGTGACGAGTCCGGCGGGCGGGGCGTACGTACCCGCGAAGCTCGGCAGATCCACGCGGAGGGACGGAAGCGTGATGCCGTGCAGGGCGAGGGCGGAGCGGAGGTCCTCGACGCAGAGGGTCACGTCGAAGGCGGTGGGGGAGTGGTCGGACATGGTTGTCGGTGACCTTCTGTGCGGTGTGTGACGTACTCCTCACAGACTGTCGCGCTGCTCGCTACCGTAAAAGAGGTTTCGCGTTCGCGACCAGGGCAGCGAAAGGTGAGCGATGGCACGGCGCAAGGACATCGACGGCTCGATGAGCGTCCCGACCTTCTACGGCAAGGAGTTGCGGTGGAAGAGGGAGGCGGCGGGCCTGTCGCTGGAAGCGTTCCTCGAGGGCAGCTTCTACGGCAAGACCTACCTCAGCGACATCGAGCGCGGGGAGCGGAGGATGCCGCTCGACCTGGCCCGGCATGCGGATCGGGTACTGGAGACGGACGGGTTCTTCGAGCGGAACTGTGAGGACGTGCGGAAGGCTAAGAGGGCTGGGCATGCCGAGTACTTCGCGAAGGTACTGGAGGCGGAGAAGCACGCCCTGACCATCGAGGAGTGGAGCCCCAACCTCTTCCCGGGGCTGCTTCAGACTCCGGCCTACGCGAGGGCCGTCATCCTGGCGGGCCTTCCGCTGTCCGCCGACGCCGAGGTGGAGGAGAAGGTCAGGGCCCGGAGGGCGCGCGCTGACCTCTTCGAAGCGGACCACCACACCCCGGAGTACTGGGCCATCCTGCACGAGTCGTTGCTCACCGAACCGCTCCTGGAGTGCCAGGAAATGGCCGAACAGCTCGATCACATCGCGGAGTTGGCGGACCGGCGCCGGATCACTCCGCAGATCGTTCCGCGGAAGCAGAAGGCGTATCCCCTGATGGCCGCCTCCGTCATGACCATGACGTTCCCGGATGCCCCGCCACTGGTGTACACCGAGGCGTCCTACACCGGGGACACCATCGATGATCCAGCCTTCGTGGAGCAGTACCGCAAGGCATACGATCGGCTCAGGGCCGTCGCGCTGTCACCAGACACGTCCCTCGCCATGATCAAGGCAGCGGCAGAGGATTACCGAAATGGCAAGCAACCGGATCGACTTGAGTGAAGTGCTCTGGCTCAAGAGCAGCTACAGCAACGAAAGCGGCGGCAACTGCGTCGAAGTAGCCCCCAACATCCCCGCCCTCGTCCCCGTCCGCGACTCGAAGGTCCCCGGCGGCCCCACCCTCCTCCTCACCCCCACCGCCTGGACCCCCTTCATCACCGCGCTGAAGTCCCGCTGAGGTCGGTTACCGCCGCCAGGGCAGGGTCTTCTCCAGTACTCCCCCGACACGGCCCGCGACGTCCTGTCCCGCAGCGAAGGTGAGTACGCCGGCGACGACGAGGCTCCAGCGCAGGCTTCCGGCCACTGCTGTCTGTTGGGCGAGTGGGGGGAGCAGGGGCAGGAGCACGCCGCAGGCGATCAGCACCAGCGGCGGCCAGGCCCGTACCACGGCCTGGTAGACCCTGCGTACGACGGTCACCGACTCGGGGGCGTTGGCGAGCAGTGCCTCCCGGTCTCCGGTGGCGAACGCCTCGGCCGCCGCCAGCAGGGAGGCGACGATCCGGTCCGCGTCCGCCACGGTGTGCGCGGTGGCCACGGCTTCCTGGTGGGCGCGGAGGACAGCCGCCAACCGCAGCCCGTCCTGCCGGAGTCGGCGCCGCACAGGCAGGGGGGCCCGGCCCGGTGCGGTCATCGTTCGCTGGGCGGCCAGGGCGAGTGATTCGAGCTGGTGGCAAGCGAGGCGGGCCGTGGCGGCGGGGAGGTGCCGGCGGCTGTCGCGGTGCAGGGTGGCGGCCAGGCGCACGGTATGGATCAGCAGGCTGTCGTAGGGGCGGCAGCG
Source organism: Streptomyces sp. NPDC037288 (assembly GCF_055603265.1). NCBI lineage: Bacteria > Bacillati > Actinomycetota > Actinomycetes > Kitasatosporales > Streptomycetaceae > Streptomyces > Streptomyces sp. NPDC037288. The sequence goes on along the minus strand of NZ_JBVJVY010000001.1, from coordinate 812 downwards.
GCGGGTCGTCGTTCTGTTGACGAGGACGGCCATGACCAGCCGGAACACCGACACGTCCAGGGAACAGCAGCAGGCAAAGAGCCAGCCGGCGACTGCGGCCGACGTAAGGACCCCGGTGACGGTGCGGTGCAGGGGGAGGGCGACGGGCAGGGAGAGCGCGGGGACGAGCAGGTCGGCCACCATCACGTCGGGGCCGTCGATCCGGCGGTACCGATGCCGCGCAACCCGGCGGATCAGGAGCTGTAGGAGCCCGGCCAGAACGGCTCCGCCCAGCCAGGCGAAAAGGGCGTGTGCCGTCAGAGCTGGACCGTAGGGGCCGTTGTGTTTGCCGTTCTGGAAGAGGGCGGTGATCTCCATGCCTGCGGTCACGACCGTCGGCGTCAGCAGCCCCACGATCGAGAACACCGCGTATTCGTCCACGTTGAGCCGGGGGTTGCGCCACCGCAGCGACGCGAAGAGGACCGCCGGGCGCAGGGCGCCGCGCTCGGGCTCGTCGAGCGGAAGGAGGTCGAATGCGTGCAGGTCGTCTCGGACGCTCACCTCAAGGGCGCGGACCTGCCGCGCGCGGTCGCTGCCGATGCTGATCGGAACATGGAGCCCGTTGGAGAGCAGGCGCAGCTCAGGGGGTGGTGGTAAGTCCGCCATGCAGGCATCGTAGGGCCGGACGGCAAGAGGGGGCGTGGGGGGTGGGGGAACCCCCACCCCCCCCCCCCCCCCCCGGGTCAGCGTGTTGGTGTTTTTTTTCCGACTGCCAGTAAACGTTCGCCGGCGAGCCCCCGCCCATCACATCGTTGTCGTCCCTCCCCACGGAG